>CAXUBG010000175.1:0-502 GCA_964249285.1 uncultured Terriglobus sp.
GTTGCGACGAAGATAATGACGAAGATGGTGCCGTTGTACACGGCGTGCACGACCGTGCTCGCAGCCACCGAGTTAAGCCGGACGCGCACATACGTCAGCACGCCACCGACCAGCCACAAAATGCTGACTGCGTTCCACGCAAAGCCGAGCTGCGCGGCGTGCATCGCCGCAAACAGGCCGCTGCTGATGACTCCACCAGCGATCCACCCATTGCGGCTGAGCGCGGTAATTTCGGTCCAGCGGAGCCGGCCTTCTTCTGTTTTGGGTGTGGTCAGCCAGTCCCATGCGATAGCCAGGCCGCGCAGGAGGAAGCCGCGAAAGAAAATCTCCTCACAGACTGGCGCGACCAGCGTGCCGAAGAGAGCAACCACCCACACATCTGCCGGATGCTTAAAGAACTGGTCGACTGGCATGTTCTTCTGGAGATTCAGCCGCGACTCAATGACCTGCGCGACCATGCTGAGTGCAACGCCTCCAAGGGCAAGCCGGCCTGCATACCGGA
>CAXUBG010000175.1:590-4859 GCA_964249285.1 uncultured Terriglobus sp.
CCCGTCTTCAACTGCTCGATGTCGCGGGGTAGAAGGTGCAACGCAATGCCGGCCGCGCCCACTGCGACAGAGAACAGAAACATGAAAACGAAGCCGGAAACTAGCAGTAGCAGCGTGTAGCCGAGATGCGGCTGCCTTGCCGGTGCGACCCCTTGCAGAGCAACATGCGTCTGCTCCGGAACGGGCCTGGGCCGTGGCATGTACTGCGAGGGGTTGAAGCCGTGAGGGTCGAACTCGGTCATGCGGGCTGCAACCTCGCTGCCTTTTTCGCTTTGCTTTTGACGGCTGCGGCTTTGGCGGCGGCCTTGCGCTTGGCGGCACGCTCTTCGGCGCTGGGTGCGAACTTGGTTGCGTTGGCCACCTCGGTCTTTACAGTGACTGGCGCAACATACGCGGGTGCCGGTGCCCGCTCGCTGCCGGAGCGCTCGGCGTACAGCTTCGCGAGAAAGGCACCGGTGTGCGATGCGGCCACCCTTGCGACCTGCTCCGGCGTGCCCTCCGCAACGACCGTACCGCCACCGGCGCCGCCCTCCGGGCCCATGTCGATGACCCAGTCTGCGTTGCGGATGACGTCAAGGTTGTGCTCGATGACGAGGACGGAGTTGCCGAGATCAACCAGCCGCTGCAGCACTTCCAGCAGCTTGCGCACGTCATCAAAGTGCAGGCCGGTGGTGGGTTCGTCCAGCAGGTAAAGGGTGCGGCCCGTCTGCCGTTTGCTGAGTTCCTTGGCCAGCTTCATGCGCTGCGCCTCGCCGCCGCTCAGGGTTGTGGCGGACTGGCCCAGGTGGATGTAGCCGAGACCGACGTCGACCAGCGTTTGCAGCTTCTGCTTGATGTTGGGCAGGTCGCCGAGGACGGTAAGCGCATCGCTGATGGGCAGGTCCAGAATGTCGGCGATGCTGTGGCCGTTCAGCTTGACCGTGAGCGTTTCCTGGTTATAACGGCGGCCATTGCAAACTTCGCACAGAACGTACACATCGGGCAGAAAGTTCATCTCGATGCGGCGCTGGCCGTCGCCCTGGCAGGCCTCGCAGCGGCCTCCCTGGACGTTGAAGGAGAAGCGGCCGGATTTGTAGCCGCGCTCGCGTGATTCCGGCAGCATGGCGAAGTATTCGCGGATTTGCGTGAAGACGCCGGTGTAGGTGGCGGGGTTGGAGCGTGGCGTGCGGCCAATGGGTGACTGGTCAATCTGCACGGCCTTGTCGAGCTGGTCGATGCCGAGGACCGCGGTGTGCGCTCCGGGTTCGTCCTTGCTGCGGTACAGTTCCCTGGCCAGCGAGCGGTAGAGGATGTCGTTGACCAGCGTGCTCTTGCCGCTGCCGCTGACGCCGGTGATGACGGTGAGCACGCCAAGCGGGAAGGTGGCCGTCACGTTCTGGAGATTGTGGTTGCGCGCGCCTTCCACAACGATCTGTTTACCGCTCAGCGCGCGCGGCGCGTCATTGCTGCGAATGTCGATCGCGCCGGAGATGTAGCGCCCGGTCAGCGACTCTGGAGTGGCCGCGATCTCACCGGGCGTACCCGAGGCAATGAGACCGCCGCCATTCTTGCCCGCGCCGGGACCTAGATCGAGCACGTAATCGGCCTTGCGAATGGTGTCTTCGTCGTGCTCGACGACGAGAACGGTATTGCCCAGGTCGCGCAGGTTCTCCATCGCCGCGATCAGCTTCTGATTGTCGCGTTGGTGCAGTCCAATGCTGGGCTCGTCCAGCACGTACAGCACGCCGCGCAGGCGCGACCCAATCTGTGTGGCCAGGCGGATGCGCTGGCCCTCGCCGCCGCTCAGGGTGGCCGCGCTGCGGTTGAGCGACAGATAACTGAGGCCGACGGCGTTGAGAAACTCAAGCCGCTCGATGACTTCCTTTTGCAACCGGTCTGCAATCAGCTTTTCGCGGCCCGGGAAGTAGAAGGTTTGCGCGGTGCGCATGGCATCGTCCAGCGGCATGGACGTGAAGTCGCTGATGGACTTGCCGTCTACCTTAACGGCGAGCGACTCCGGCCGCAGCCGCTTGCCGCCGCACGCCGGGCAGTCCGTGGCAGACATGTATTGCATGTAGTACTCGCGGAAGGCTTCGCTCTTGGACTCTTCCATGGTGTCGCGCAGGTAGCCGAAGATGCCGTGAAAGCCGGTGCGGCCCGCTTCGTTGCGCGGCGGTCCGTAGAGCAGCAGCTTCTGGTGCGGTTCCGGCAGGGCTTCGAAGGGACGCTTCAGGTCGATCTTGTACTTCTCCGCCGCCAGCTTGATGAGCCGCAAGAGGTACGCCGACGCCGAGCCGGGTCCCATGGCACCGTCCAGCAGCGGTTTCGACCAGTCCGTGATGGTCTTGCCTGGGTCAAAGTCGTAGATGCTCCCCAGGCCGTTGCACTCCGCGCAGGCGCCGTAGGTGGAGTTGAACGAGAAGGAGCGTGGCTCCAGCTTGGGCACGTTGATGCCGCAATCCGGGCACGCCATGGACGATGAATAAAGCGTTTCCTCCATGCCGTGAATCGCGATGGCGACCAGGCCATTGGCCATCTGCAAAGCTTTCTGGACAGAGGCTTCCAGGCGGCGCGTATCGGGCTTGCCGTGTTCGTCCAGCTTCAGAATGACACGGTCCACGACGGCTTCGACCGTGTGGTTCTTGCGCTTTTCCAGGCGCATGCCCTCGGTGATCTCGATCATCTCGCCGTCCACGCGGGCGCGGAAGCCCTGCTGATCGAGCGCTTCCAGCTCTTCGCGGAACTCGCCTTTGCGGCCGCGCACCAGGGGTGCCAATACGGTGATGCGCTCGCCGGGCTTGAGCGCGACGATGCGCTCGACGATCTGGTCGGCGGACTGCCGGGAGATTTCGTGTCCGCACTGGGGGCAGTGGGGCTTGCCAACGCTGGCCCAAAGGAGGCGGAGATAGTCGTAGATTTCCGTGATGGTGCCGACGGTGGAGCGCGGCGAGCGGGACGTGGTCTTCTGCTCGATGGAGATGGCGGGCGACAAGCCGTCGATCGCGTCGACATCCGGCCGTTCCATCTGATCGAGAAACTGGCGGGCGTAGGCGGAGAGCGTTTCGACGTACCGCCGCTGGCCCTCCGCGTAGATGGTGTCGAACGCGAGGGAGCTCTTGCCGGAACCGGACAGCCCCGTGACCACCGTCAGCGAGTTGCGGGGGATGCTGACGTCGATGTTCTTCAGGTTGTGCTGGCGCGCGCCGCGAACCGTGATGTGCGTGATGCTCATGAAGAGAAAAGGTGTTTGTGCCGCACTCCCTAGGGTACGTCATCAGGGGCGCTGCCGCAGAGTCTGGGAGGCGAAGCGGCCGTTTCCCAGGGCGGACGGTAGAGGGGTGCGGCAAAGCGGCTGAACCCAAGTTGTTACTGCCGCAGGAAAGCCGTGCAAGGCAAACTGTCATAGGCCGCCTGCGTCAGACGGCGTGCAGGTACGTGAACGTTGAGGAGTTTTGTGTGACCACGGTTGTTTTGTTATGCGCCGTTCTTGCCAGCCTGGCTGGTGGTGTCCTGCTGGCGTACGGCATGTGCGACGCCATGTTTCATCTTTTCCGGATCCACTCCATCCAGGTGGCCCAGCAGCGTGCCGCGAGGCGTGAAGCCGCCCAGATGGCAGCCATTGCGCGCGCGGATGTTGCGATGTAGCAGGGCCTATTGCGTTGGCGTGGAGCCCTGTTGGGCCTGGCGCTGGCGCAGTTCCTGAAAGATTTCTTCGGGTGTGCGGGTTCCGTTGGGTGAGACTGGCGTGCCGTTTGCGTCGGTTGTGACGCCGTTGTTGGTGGTGACGCCGTTCTCCTGCACCGCGGTGACGGGCAACACGGGCGTACCCTGAGCCGGCTCGGGTAAGCCGGGCACCAGCGGCTGCTGCTGCTGATTGGTTGCGGGCTGGCCGAAGCCGTTTGCGGGCGGCTGGCCGAAGCCGTTCGGAGGCACGCGGCGTCCGGCACGGTCACTCTGCACTTCCGCAGGCTGGTTCAGGGCGGGTTGCCCGTACTCCGCGGCGGTTAGCGGTTGCGCGGGCGACGGTGGAGTCGGGCCTCCCGTGCGCGCTGTCAGGATCAGCTCCTTCGGCCTGGTCGGGCTGTTGTTGACGAGCATGACATTGACGTACAGCCCATCGAACAGGGAGGAGAGGACCTCCTGCACCGTGCCCGGCCCATAGCTGCCGTAGACGCGCTCGTCGGGCACGCCGCCCGTTACCTTCATGCCGGTAGAGCGGGCCACCTGGCCCAGTACCGCGCGCAGGCTGTCGCCGCCGGCCTGAATCGATAGGGTCGACCCATCCCATGT
>CAXUBG010000175.1:4869-6477 GCA_964249285.1 uncultured Terriglobus sp.
CACGGCTGCCACCCCGCGGCGCACCGGTAGCGGGATGCGCCGAGGGCAGGTTGGAGACGGACTGTGTGGTCTCTGTGGCCGGTATGGCCGCGGACGATTTGGTCTGCGCCACGGATATCGCGGAAACCGGCAAACTGATGAGCAACAGAACAGCGGTACGCATGGCGGGAACTCCAGGTGCTGCTGACTAGGACGCAGGAGAACGCGGCGCGGGCGGTCCGGCTGTGCCTACTTTACGCCGCGAAGTGTACTAGACTAGCAGCCGCACACTGCGTCCAACGGTGTGGAGACTTCCCCTCATGCGCCTGCCGCTCCTGTTTCTTGCCTCTCTTTTCCTTCCCGCTGTAATGGCAGCGGAGACCTGCGTGACGCAGTCGCAGATGCAGCCCGCCGAGCGCGATGCCCTGGTCCGCGTGGGGACATCGTTCGCAGCGCTGACTGCGGCAAACAACGCGGAAGGTGTCCGGGCACAAACAATGCCGCAGTTCGCGCAGGATTTTGGAGGCATTCAGGAGGCCATCCGCAATGCCGCGCCACACCTGCAGGGTGCAAGCTTTGTGCCGGACACGGTGTGGGTCCTGGACGCGTCCACGGCGAAGCCGGGCCCGGACGGCAGCCCGCAGGATGCGCAGTTCTTCTGCAAACTGAACGGCGGCGCAGCCGACACTAGCTTCCTGATTCCCGCGCTGCCCCCAGGCCGCTATGCATTGGTGATTCTGAATACGGCCGGCACCGCCGAGCTGTGGCAGGTGGCCATGCTGCTGCGCCAAAGTACGCCCGGCATATGGCAGATGGGCGGTCTCTTTCCGCGCGCAACCGTTGCCGGCGGGCATGACGGCCTGTGGTACTGGCGTGCGGCGCGTGACTTTGCGGCAAGGAAACAGGCCTGGAATGCCTACGTGTACTACACCGAGGCCGAGCAACTCCTCAAGCCCGTGACCTTCGTCAGCAGCTCGCATCTCGAACTTCTGGAGGGTGAACGCGGCAAGGCGGCACCCGCGGCACTCTCCTCCGGCATCGGCACGTCGCAGCCGCTGGTCATTGCCGCCGCGAAGGGCGGGGAAGTGCGTGTGACCAGCCTGGGCGCGGAGAAATCGCCAAATCCGGCGGGCGGGATCGATTTGCTGGCCCATGTGCACGTGGATGCTGCGCTGGGAGACCCTATCGCCTCACGTGCGCGGAACGCGGCCGCGGCAAAGGCTATCGTCGCGGCCGATCCCGAGTTGAGAACCGCGTTCAGCGGCGTCTGGATTGTAGCGGAGTTGCCGGGTGGAGGCACCTACATCAGCGAAGAACCCATGAACGCCCTCTGAAACAAGGGAACTCTGATGCCCGGCGCCTGCACGCGGGAGATGGTTGCACCCCAAGCAAAGTACGATTGAGGGCGTCGTCACCTCGAATCTTACGCGGCGAACCGGTCTGGTGACCGCACACGCGGCTTCGTGAGGCGGCTGGACTCCGGTAGACTTGGGGTTGATGTCCCGCGTTCTGAAATCGCTGCCTGATGTGCTTCGCGATCGCCGCAGCACACCCTCTTTTGACGGGCGTGAGCTTCCGGATGAGGATATCCGCTCCATCCTGGAGGCCGGGCTTTCCGCGCCCTCCGGC
>CAXUBG010000176.1:0-3139 GCA_964249285.1 uncultured Terriglobus sp.
CTGCTGCACCAGGCCTCCCAGGCCGTTATTCTGAAAAGCCGAGAAGATGCCGGAAACGCCTCCGGGCTGGCTCTCGATCTCCTGACCTAAACCGTTTGCGACCTGCGCATGATCACCCGCACCCATGCCGCCGGCAGCCTGCTCGACCATATCCATAATGCCCATAGTTTTCCCCTTACAGATTCTTCGATCGGTTGCCGGTAACCAGACGCAGCAACAATGTGAGCAGGACCGCACCTACAACCGCCACAATGATCGTGTAGATCAACCCCCCCTGCCCCGCAAAGCCAAGCGCACGCATGATAAATCCGCCCACAAGGGCACCAATGATGCTGATCACGATGTCGCCCAGCGCGCCGAAGCCGCTGCCCTTCATCAATTTACCGGTGATAAAACCCGCGATCAGACCAACGATAATCCACCAAACAATTGCAAACATGCCGTACCGTTCCTTCGTTCTAGAATTTTTGCTGCACCTGCCGATGCCTTGGCGAAGCTCACTGGTGTGGCGTTCGGGTCAAGACCTCACAACCCACACCACACCCGCGGTTGGAGTGAAACGCCCCTGCACTGGTTGTGTACGGAATGAAAATGGCCGAATACTTCGCCCTTGGAGTTGCCTGTGCCGTTGTACGATGATCTCCACGTATCCGGGAGATGTTGCCGCATGATCAATCGCCGAGAGTTCACCCGCCTCACCGCCGCTGCTTCCATGCTGGCGGCGCTGCCTCCAGCACTCCGTTCGCAAGGCAGTCCCCGGAAAATTCGCTATGGCATCGTCGGCCTGGGCCGCATCTCGCTGGACCACTTCATGCCCGGTACGCGCATGGGCACGCAGGGCGAGATCACCGCCCTCGTCAGCGGCCATCCTGACAAGGCGGCGAAGACAGCCGCGCAATACGGCATCCCTGCCGCTTCCATCTACACCTACGAGACGTTCGACACGATCAAGAACAATCCAAACGTGGACGCGGTCTATATTGCGCTGCCCAACAGCATGCACGCGGAATACACCATCCGCGCCGCCAACGCCGGCAAGCATGTGCTGTGCGAGAAGCCCATGGCCAACAGCGTGGCGGAGTGCGATGCGATGATCGCCGCCTGCAAAAAGAACAACCGCAAGCTGATGATTGCGTACCGCCTGCAGCGCGAAGCGACGACCCTGCACGCCCAGCAACTGGTCCGGAGCGGCGCGCTAGGCAAAATCCAGGCAATCGAAAGCTGCAACGGCTTCAACATCCAGCCGGGCGAGTGGCGGTTGAGCGGCAAACTAGCCGGCGGTGGGCCGCTGATGGATGTGGGCATCTATTCGCTGAATGCCTGCCGCTTTCTGCTGGGCGAGGAGCCGGTCAAAATCGCCGCGTACAGTTCCGTCATCGATCACGACGGCCGCTTCAATGAAGTGGAGGAGAACGTTGGCTGGACGATGGAGTTTCCGTCCGGCGCGGTCGCCTCCTGCACCACGACGTATGGTGCCAGCATGGACGGGTTCATCAAGCTGCACGGCTCCAAAGGAACGCTGACCGTGAACGGCTTCGGCTATCAGGACATCAAGCTGGAAGCCCGCATGAACGGCAAGGCACCCGTGATGGATGTGGAGCAGGACAAAGATCCGTCGCAATTCACCGTGGAATCGGACTACTTCTCACGCTGCATCCTGGACAACACAGACGTGATCCCTTCCGGCGAAGAAGGCCGCAAGGACGTCGACATCATGATGAAAATCTACGCCGCGGCAGGCCGTAAGGCGTGAGAGCCGCCGGACGCAACGGCTGATTCACTTCCAACAGTCTTACTTCAGCGTTGTCAATGCGTACAGGCCGTGGTAGAAGATTCTCCTATGTCAGCCGCCCGTCCGCTCCGCATGGTTTTCTTTCTCCTCATGTGCCTCGCCGTCCTCGCCGCACATGCCTCCCCGGTTGCTTTTACCTTCAGCGCCAGCCTTGACACGGGTGCCTTCGCCGGAACGAACTTCACCGGCACTGGAAGCTACGACAACCAGGGCGCCAGCGGGACCGGCAAAGAGTTCCTCACGCTCACATCGCTCAGTTTCTCGCTGCTCGGCCAGTCATTCACGCGCGCTGACATCAGCCAGGGCGGCCAGGCCATTCTCCAGGACGGCACTCTTTCCTACTTCACCGCAGCCTTCTTTCCCACGGCGTCCGGACCGCTCAATGACATCGCCTTTGGCTTCGGCGGTCCCGGGATCATCGGCTACTCCGTCCCGCCGGGCTTCAACCCGGGTAGCGGCTCCTACACCATCCAGACCGCTAGCAGCCCCGCGCCCGAACCTTCTACGCTTGTGCTCTGCGCCACCGCTATGGCCAGCCTCTTCGTTCTTCTCCGCAGACAGCGCCAAGGTACCCTCCTCGCGAGCCGCTGAGCCGTCCCAAGACCCAGGATTGTGAACGGCATTGCGCCTAGCAGAGTACGCATCAAGGCTCTTGCCAGCCGGGCGTGCCGCACTCAACCATAAGGAATGAACCCGGCATGGCACTGTCTACCGATGCAGCGATCAGCGGAATGTTGGGCTCGAGGACGTCGAAATCGATGGCCGGCAGCACAACAATTGCCATACGCCGCAGGGCTAGGTTCTGCTGATACGGCAGGTTCTTATCGCCGGTGACAAAGACCTCGAAGCCTTCAGCTTCCGCGATGCTCAGCAGTTCGCCGTTTCAATCCAGACCAGCCCATGTAATCGACTGTGAATACATCATGCGGGGGAAGATGTTTGCGCAACCGGTGTGGTAGTTGTTCGTCGAGCAGAATCTTCACAGCGCCGTCTGGATGCGCTGAGCATGGGCGAATGCCAAGAGATTCTTGATCTGTTCGGCTGAAAGTGACGGCCAATCTTCGCGGATTTGCTCCACGTTTCTGCCACGGTCAAAACTGCGTACAACCGGTCCCGGCATGATGCGCGTACCTCGGACAATCGGCTGTCCCGACACTTTGCCGTGCACCCGCTCTACCAATTCGCAACCCGTCCAGTCGACTTCGTGATCAAGAGCTTCCATGCATTCCGTCTTTCGTCCAATGGTAACGCTTCCGCAGGTTCCGGCAGTGGCGTCGCGCCTTTCGTTCTGACCGCCCCCATGGAGGATGAAGAGCCGGCTTCCGCCGGCTCTTCATCCTCCATGGG
>CAXUBG010000176.1:3158-6406 GCA_964249285.1 uncultured Terriglobus sp.
TGTCGCGACCTGCGCACTAGATTAGTCCCGTCTGCTCCGCCCACCCATCAGTTGCATCAGGATCAGAAAGATATTGATCCCGTCTAGGTAAATACCCACGGCAAGCTGCGTCGCTCCCAAGCCGTCGCCGCCCGCGCGAATACGCGAGAAGTCCGCCACCGTGAGCAGTGTGAAGATGCCCAGCGCCAGCCAGGAGTAAAGCGTCGGCGGCATGAAGTGGAAGAACATGCTGGCGATCCCAACCAGGATAAGCGCCAGCAGCGCGGCCATCGCAACACCCGCCACGCGCCGGTAGTTGATGCTGAACAGGTAGGACACACAGCCCATCGCCGTCATGCCCAGGCCAGTGGTCAGCGCGGCGTTCAGGATCAGCGGCGTGCCGAATGCGCGCAGGTACATGTGGATGATGGGAGCGATTTCCCAGCCCATGAAGTAGGCGAGCGCCAGAAACAGACCAAGCGCGGCGGAGGCGCTGCGCCTGCGTGCGCCGTTGATCATGAAGATCAGCACAAAAACCGCAATCAGGCCCGGCATCATGCTCCACACGGGAGCGGTAGCCACGCCAAAGGCGGTGATGAAGAATCCCAGCGCGGTAATGCCCAGCACCTTCGCCAGCAGCGGCGCGGTGCCTGCGCGCGGCACATCGATAACAGCAGGAAATCCGTTGGTGCGATTGACGTACATCGTCGTGACACTCTCTTCCGGAGGCGCCTTGTTCCTCGCCACCTAACACTAGGTTAGACGCAGCCGGTATCCGGGCCGATGCTGCAGGACGCCCGCCACGACTCAACCTTCGGTCGAGAGGACCACCGTCAGCGCTTCCTGCCCTTCTTCTTCCCGCCGGCACGGCCCTTCGTGCGCGGCTTGCCGCTCCGGTCTGGCGAGGGCAGCGCGGCAGCGAAGGGAGAGGCAGCCCGTGACGTCCCACCCCGCTTCTCCGCGCGCGTCGTTCCACCCTTCGCGGCAGCTTTCTCCCGCCGCGCCGCCGTTTTGCCCAGCCGCGACACAAACGGCCTCGTCCCGGCAGGTGCCTCACTGCCTGCCTGCGCCTCCGGCAGCACCGCAAACTGCAGCCGCCGGTTCGCCCGGTCAATCCGGTCCAGCAAAACGCGGACACGCTGCCCCGGCCGGTAGCACCGTCCAATGCGCGAGCCGCAGATTTCGCGCGAGTTCTCCCGGAACGTGTAGTGGTCGTCCGTCATGGAAAAGATAGGGACTAACCCCTCCACGTACAGCGATCCAAGCTCCACAAACAGGCCGTACTTCGTCACCGACAGAATCATCGCGTCAAAGTCTTCGCCCACACGGTCCTGCATGAACGTGATCTTCTTCCACTCGATCAGTTCCCGCTCGGCATCCGCGGCGCGGCGCTCCGTCTCGCTGCATTCCTGCGCAATCGCCGCAAGCTCCTCACGGGGATACGGCTCCTCAGAGGCCTCCACTTCGGACCTGGGTGCCCCATTCATGCGCGCTCTTTGCGCATGAGTGGGATAGGCCTCCACAAATCGCTGCGCTGAAGCACTCGCCGACTCCTCCGGCCCGCCAACCGGCTCCGCACCCTCCGCCAGCAGCGTTTTCACAATCCGGTGCACCATCAGGTCCGGATAGCGCCGAATGGGCGACGTGAAATGCGTATACGCCGGAGCCGCAAGCGCGAAGTGCCCCTCGTTCTTCTCCGAATATTTCGCCTGCTTCAGCGACCGCAGCATCAGGTAGCTAAGGATGCGCTCCTCGGGCCGCCCCGCAATTTTGGCCGAGAGCCGCTGATACATCTGCGGCGTCACCTCAATCTGCGCGGACACCTCGTGCTCACGCGGCTTCCGTGTGTCTCGCCCCTGCTGACCGCGCCGGTGCTGCTCCCGCCGGTCAGCCTTCATCGTCACCTTCTTGACCGGCAGCGCTCCCACGCCCAGTGAAATGCCAAAGCTCGCCGCTGCATCCTCAAACTCGATGATGCGCTTGGGGTCCGGCATCTCGTGGATGCGGTACATGCCCGGGACGCCGCTCGCCTCAATCCACCGCGCCACGCATTCATTGGCGCACAGCATAAACTCCTCGATGATGCGGTTAGCCCACGCGCGCTCCGCCTTGTGCACGCCGCGCATCGCGCCCCGCTCGTCGAAGTCGATCACCGGCTCCGGCAAATCGAAATCAATCGATCCGCGCCGCACCCGCTTGCCATTCAGCCGCTTCGCAAGGTCCAGCATCCGCTCAAAATCCGCAACAAACGGCTCGTACTCCTTGCGAACCTGCGCATCGCCGTCCAGAATCTTTTGAACGTTCGTGTACGTCATGCGCCGCGCGGAACGGATCAGCCCCTCGCACACTTCATAACCCAGCACATTGCCGCCGCTGTCGATCCGCGCAATGCACGACAGCACCATGCGATCCTCATCAGGCCGCAGTGAGCACTCACCATTCGAAAGCTCCTGCGGCAGCATCGGAATCGCGCGGTCCGGGAAATACACGCTGTTGCCGCGCAGCCTCGCCTCCAGGTCCAGGTCGCCGCCATCGCCCACATACTCCGCCACATCCGCAATGTGGACCTGCAACTCCCACGTGCCATCGTCCTGCTTGCGCACCAGAACGGCATCATCGAAGTCCTTGGCCGTCTCGCCGTCGATGGTCACAATCGATTCGTGCCGGAAATCCCGCCGCGCGCCAAGCTCATCACCGTCCAGCGCGGCAACCGTGCGCTGCGCCGCCTCCTGTGCCTCAGCTAGCACACCCGCCGGGAACACATGCGGCAGATGGTGCTTGCGAATGATGATCTCCACGTCCACGCCAAAGGCGTCCGGATCGCCCAGCACCTCGATGACGCGGCCATGCGCAGGCGTGTGCTCGGTGGGATATTGCGTAATCTCCACATCCACGGCCAGCCCGTGCAGGTCGTCCAGCGTGCCATCCCAGCGGTGCTCCTGCTTGGCGGCCTCCTCACCCAGCGTGCGGGGCGGTGTGATCGCCGCAGACGGCAGATCGTGATCGTTGCCGATCAGCACCGGCTGCGTCATGCGCTCATCCAGCGGCGTCACAAAGCTGCCACGCAGGCGCAAGTCGTCGCTGCGGTGGTCGGCAGGCCGTCCACGCGCTCCCGCAGCATGAAAAATGCCAACCACCGTGGGATTGCGCCGCGTCAGCACACGCACAATGCGTCCTGCACGCCTCCCGTCTCGCCCCGGAGGCGCGGGATCCACCAGCACTTGGTCGCCCTGCATGGCACCGTTCAACTCATGCGGCGGAATAAAGAC
>CAXUBG010000177.1:0-437 GCA_964249285.1 uncultured Terriglobus sp.
CGACGTGAGCCGGTTCAAATCATCATAGCCGTACGTCGAGCCGCTGTTCAGGTACTCGTCGAAGCCGCTTGCGGCACGGCTGCCCTGCCACGTCACTTGGTGCCGTCCAGCTGCGTTCCGTCAGAGCAACTGGGTATTGTGGAATCGCACAGACCAACGTTCGCTGACGCGTCCCATGGAATCGTACTTGGAGATGACCGGGATCGTACTTGCACGTCGCGAGAGGACTAGCGGCGGCTGGGCCGGAGGGCTTCCTGGGCGCGCATTTCGCCATCGGGCGGTGCGGCGGGAATGGGAGCGGAGGCGGCTGCACCGATTTTCATCTTTTCGCGCAGTTCCGCGTTCATCTTTTCAAAAACAGGTGGGTTCGCTTTGAGGAAAGTACGGACGTTTTCGCGGCCCTGGCCGATGCGCTCACCCGAGTAGCTGTACCAGGC
>CAXUBG010000177.1:447-6158 GCA_964249285.1 uncultured Terriglobus sp.
ACCCTCGCCGTAGAGAATATCGACCTCGGCTTCGCGGAAGGGCGCGGCCACTTTGTTTTTCACGATTTTGGTCTTGGTGCGCGAGCCGACGACGACTTCGCCCTCCTTGACGGCACCGATGCGGCGAATGTCAATGCGCACAGACGAGTAAAACTTCAGCGCGCGGCCGCCGGTGGTTGTCTCGGGGCTGCCGAACATGACGCCGATCTTTTCGCGGATCTGGTTGATGAAGATGAGGCAGGTGCGGCTCTTGGAGACGGTGCCGGTGAGTTTGCGCAGAGCCTGCGACATCAGGCGCGCCTGGAGGCCGACGTGCGAATCACCCATCTCACCATCGAGTTCGGCTTTGGGGACAAGCGCGGCGACGGAATCGACAACCAGCACGTCGATGGCACCGGAGCGAACCAGCGCTTCCGTAATTTCCAGCGCCTGCTCGCCGTAATCGGGCTGCGAGATGAGCAGGTTGTCGGTGTCGACGCCCAGTTTGCGCGCGTAGACCGGATCGAGAGCGTGTTCGGCATCGACGAACGCCGCCAATCCGCCCGCGCGCTGCGCCTCCGCGATGATCTGGAGGGTGATGGTCGTCTTTCCGGAGGATTCCGGGCCGTAGATTTCCACCACACGGCCGCGCGGCACGCCACCGACACCCAGTGCTGCATCGAAGGAGATCGATCCGGTGGAGATGACGGAGATCGGGACGATGGCGTCCTTCGCGCCGAGCCGCATGATGGAACCCTTGCCAAACTGCTTTTCAATGCCTGCAAGGGCAAGGTCTACGGCTCTGCTGCGCTCATCGGCCACGGGGAATGGTCTCCTTCTTCGAGTGCAACCATCCTAGCATCAGCGCACGAGTGAGGCAAAGAAAAGGCGAACGGAGATGTGCAGATCAAGGCTATGAGCGCTCGGGCTGAACGCTTCGCGCCAACCGGACCAGACGCGTGCCACATTTTGCTGACGGACAGCGCCATACCAAGTGTTGTTCCGGGATGTCCTTATGAAAACTCTGTTCATCTTTCTGGCCTGCGTTCTTATCCTCCTCGGTGTTGCCGGTTGAGGCTGCCTTTCCGCGCGGAAGGGCACCACGGCCGGCACGCCGCCCCGCAGCGGTATGGGCATTTTCACGAACCGCAATGACTTGGTTGGGGACATTGCGGGGACGGAATCGAGCCATGGTCCAGGGATGGCGCGATCCAAACCAGCCTTGAGGCTTGGCATCTCACTGCGTGCGTAGAGCATTACGCATGATGAGGAGCACGATGCCAACTGATCTGATTACCCCGCAGGACCCGCGTTCGCAATATCCGGGTCCCCCGTCCAGCGTTGAAACGCAGCGTGCGCCCGCAACGCAGACCGCGATGAGCGAAAAGCCTGATTGCGGCGAGCTTTCCTACAAAGGCTCCGGACGCCTGGCTGGACGCAAGGCGCTGCTGACAGGCGGCGACTCCGGTATTGGCCGCGCGGCGGCCATTGCATTTGCACGCGAAGGCGCGGATGTCGCCATCAACTACCTGCCGGATGAGCAGGCCGATGCGGAAGAGGTCGCGAAGTACATTCGCGACGCGGGACGAAAAGCCGTGCTGCTGCCCGGGGATATTTCGCATGAAGGCGTGTGCCTGCGCCTGGTGGATGATGCCGTCCAACAGCTTGGCGGCCTCGACATCCTGGTGAATAACGCGGGCAAGATGGGCAAGACGCAAGGCCTGCTGGAGACTTCAACCGAACGCTTTGACGCACTGATGAAGACCAATGTGTATGCGCTGTTCTGGATCACAAAAGCCGCGCTGCCTCACCTGAAACCCGGCGGATCGATCATTAACACCACCAGCATTCAGGGTTATGATCCGACGGCAAGCATCTTCGACTACGCCATGACAAAAGCAGCCATTGCGAATTTCACCAAGGGGCTGAGTGAACCGCTGATGGAGAAGCATGGTGTCCGCATCAACGCGGTCGCGCCCGGCCCCATCTGGACGCCGCTGCAAGAAGCGGATGGCGATGCGGAGAAGCTAAAGAAGCTTGGCGCAAGCACGTCATACAAGCGCCCCGGACAACCGGTCGAACTGGCACCGGTCTATGTGCTGCTTGCGTCGCAGGAGGCGAGCTACATCACGGGTGAAATCTATGGCGTGACTGGCGGTATGGGCATCGCGTGAGCGCTGCGAGACGGGCTGTTGTGGAAGGATGCGCAGCCCTCTCGCACTTCTACTGGGAGGATGCGACCGTGTTCTCGGCTTATTGCGAAGGGGTTTGCACGGCAGACCGAAGCCATGCAGTCATCGTTGTGTGGTCGACGAGACCCGCCTGCTGCTGTATGAGTTTTCCGCCGGAGAAGACGGCAAAGTTCGGGATGCCGCGCACGTTGTACCTGGCGGAAAGCTGTGGGTGCTGCTCTGTATCAACCTTTAGCACAAGCGCCTGGCCGGCCATCTCCGCGGCGGTCTTCGCCACCTCTGGCGCAGCCATGCGGCAGGGTCCGCACCAGCTTGCCCAAAAGTCGATCAGCACGGGCACCGGCGCGCCCTGCACCGCCTCGTCGAACAGCGCGGTATCTGCCGCGAGCGGCGCGGCCTGGGGCGGAAGCGCACCCTTGCACGCACCGCAACGGCCTGTGTCCGCAAGGCGCCGCGCGGGAATGCGGTTCTTTATTTGGCAATGAGGGCAGGTGCGTATGACCGGCATAAGGCTCTCCTCTGGTGTCAACTATTCGATGCAGCATGGAGGCGGAGTATGCGTTCTTGCCGGACACGCGAGCGGAAGGCCTTCCTACATCTGGTCCATTGACTTCTCAGTACCAGGAGTGCGGGCGCGGGTCTGCGACACCGTTGCTTCACCAGCTGCTCCGTAACGCAGGCCATTCGTCAGCAGCGCGACCATTCTGCGGGCGTACGCGGGTTCCTTGTCATGCGATACCCTGCAGAGGTTTGCAACGGCATGCAAGAGTTCCTCCGCATCCACCCCTGAGCGCATGGCACCAACTGCCACCGCGCGTTGCATCAGGCTTTTCAGAGCGGGCAGCAGGCGTGTGTTGAACAGCTCCGGCAGAGCACTATAGGCCGGATTGCCGGAATGCAAGGCTGTGGCGAGGTACGTTGCGGTTTGATCCTACCGGTCGAGCAGGTTGACCGGTTCGTGAGGGTCGCGGATGCGGATATGAGCTGCGAGAGCGGGGTAGGCGCGGGCGATGGCCTGGTACATCTGCCAGGCGACATTGCGGTAGCTCCAGTGGCCCGCCGGGGTGGAGCGCAGTTCGCTGATGTAGACAGCCTGCGCGAAATCCATGGTGAAGAGCGAACGGCAGCGCGTGGCGAGAGGCAAGACATAATCCGCAGAATGCGCGCTGTCTCTTAAGGATTTGGGAATCCGAAAGTCCTCGGCGGCGTGCGAAGTTCTCTTCCATGCCATGGCGATGCCGGTTGCTGAGAACTCCGGAACAGGTACGGGAGCGGGTGAGTACTCGGCAAATTTGGCTCCGTGTCTGCGTTCGCTTTGTCTGCGTTCGGTTATGGCCTGTGTGGTACGTCCCGCACCTGACTCCGTCATGTACGGGGCACCCAGGTCTTGGCCGGTCAAGTTTGCGTGCAGGGTGAAGGCGCGGCCGATCAGTTCCGTGTAACGGGCCTGTACTGGCGAGCCGGTGAGTTGCGGCTGGCCGGGGAAGTCCGGCAGTTCGTAGCCATGCGTGGTGGTATAAGGCTGCAGCAGTTGGGTGCAGCGGCGGTGGCGGTGCATGTCGCGGAAGCCGCCGATATCCATCAGGATGTCGAAGCGGAGGCCGTTGGCGGCGGCAAAGGCGCGGGGCAGTTCCTCGTGTTTGCCGCGGTGCTCTGTGCCAAGCGCGATGATTTCCGCGATGCGCTGTTCGGGGAGGCTGGAGACAGCTTCGCGAAGCTGGCGAAACCCGTGGTGCGTGTGCGGATAGAGCAGCGAGGTGGCGAGATCGATCTCTAACGTGAGCCGTTCGCCAGGTGGTGGAAGGACGAGGTCGACTTGAGGTGAGCCGGCCGGCATGGGGGCAACCGGGGCGTCACGCATCAGTTCATGGGCGGCTTGCTTGAGTACCCTGCGGCTTTCGCGCTCGAAAAGACTCGGCGCGGTGTACTTGACCAGCGTGGGGCTGGTGCGGACCTCACGCAGCAGGTGTTCGCGGGCGCGACCGGCAAGCGCGGGATCTGCCGTAGTCAGAGCGTCGAGCAGTTCGTTAGTGCCGGCGTGCTGCACGTTCCACGCAGGCCCTGCTGCTGCATCGCGCAGCTTCTCGCCCAGGGCGCGCACCTCAGGGTATTCGCTGCCCAGCAGACGCGCAATCTGGCCTTCCAGCGTGCGTGCATTGGTGATCTGGCCGAGGGAGGTGTTAGTGGCAAGCGGAAGGAGATAGCGGGCCATATCGTAGGCGCGGGCGCGCAGGGTACGGGTATAGGCCGCTTCGTCCATCTCCGCTGGACGTGGTGTGTGGGCTTTTAGTTCCGCCAGCATGCCTTCACCCACTTGGGTGTAACCGGCAAAGAGCGCGTCGATGGTTGCCGTGTATGCGGCTGCATCTTCGGGTGCGTGGAACTCAGGTGTGTAGTAGCCAGATTTGCGGAAGTTCTGGTAGCGGGTGGAGCGCTCCTGGCCATCCCAGCGCGGCTCATCGACGAGGATGATGGCGGCGAGCAGCGACAGGCGCTCGACGGCGAAGGCGACATGGGCGAGGTCGGCAATGGAGCGGTGGCCGTATTGGAAGTAGAAGGTGTTGAGGAACTGCTCGGCGCGTTGCGTGCTGATTTCGGCCAGCGACTCGCGCAAGGTCAGCGCGGAGCGGGAGTACTTGGCCATGGCATAGGCCAGCACCTCAGGGTCGGCACCGTGGATGGCGTAGACATCGGTGCCGGTTGATGCCGCTTGCTGGAGATCATCGCTCATCGTCGTGTGTCAGCAGGATATCGCGGGGCGGCGCGGCTAGGACTTGCCGGGTTGATGCCGTCTCGCCGCGATGCTGCAAAAGCGGGAACGCGAAGGACGCCAAGGTTTGCGCAAAGGACGCGAAGAAAACTCTAGACCGCCTCTGCGGCCTTGGCTCATTTGCGGTCTTGGCGATGCCTCTGCTTGCTTGGCGAACCTTTGGATCATTGGTGTTCAGAGTTGTGTCTGCTGTGCGCGCCGATGCTGTGCATCTGAACAGGAGTGAAAGAGAACAACGCTGCGTTTGCCGCAACGGCGCATAGGCCATGGCCTCCGCCCGCGTACCCGTGGCGTCTGCGGCAGCGGTGGTCGCGGCTGCTGTTTGCGCACTGGCCGGTTCCCGCCGCGGACGTGCAGGCCCGGCTTCCGCGCGGTTTGCGGGTGGACACCTTTGACGGCTGGGCGTGGCTGGGCGTGGTGCCGTTTGTGATGGAGCAGGTGCGCTTCCGCATTGCGGGCGAGCACAGCGCGGGCGTACCGGGTGCGCGGGCCTTTCCGGAACTGAATTTGCGGACGTATGTCATCGGCCCGGACGGGCGTGCTGGCGTGTACTTCTTCTCGCTGGATGCGGGCAGCCTGCTGGCGGTGGCGGGTGCGCGGGCGGCGTTTGGGCTGGCCTACTTCTGGGCACGCATGGCGGAGACGCGAGAGGGCAACGCGATTTATTACCGGTCCGAGCGGCGGCTGACACGCCGTCCGGTTCGCTTCGAAGCGCGCTACCGGCCGTTGCGTACGGCTGCCGCGAAGGATGATCTATGCCGCTTCGTCAC
>CAXUBG010000177.1:6168-6401 GCA_964249285.1 uncultured Terriglobus sp.
CGGTATGCGCTGTTCGTGCGCCGCTTCGGCGGGGTGCAAATTGGTGAGATCCACCACCGGCCCTGGCAGCTCGAAGAGGCCGAGGCGGAATTTATGCGCAACGACCTGCCCGGCAGCTTCGGTTTTACGCTGCCGCCGCACGCGCCGGTGCTGCACTACTCGGAGGAGATTGAGATGGAGGCCTGGCTGCCACGCCGCGTGCGAGGCCTAAGCGCCGCCTGAGTCTTTTACTT
>CAXUBG010000178.1:0-3957 GCA_964249285.1 uncultured Terriglobus sp.
GTGACAAAGCTCAAGGCGAACCGGCTCGACCCAGTCCGCGCGGACACCGCCGGCAAAGCGTACGCGCTGGCGAAATCCACGCTGGCCATCGTCGTTTCGCCGCCAGGCGCGCGCAAACTACAGCCCATTCCGCCGTCGGCTGACTGGCAGTTTCACCTGGCGCAGGGATGTCCGGCGCATTGCCAATACTGCTATCTCGCGGGCTCGCTGAGCGGGCCGCCGGTAACGCGCGCCTATGCGAATGTGCCCGAGATTCTGGCCGGCCTGCGCGAGTACGCCGGTACAGGCCGCGTTACGTCCACGTCGCGGGACCGCGCGGATGAGGGGACCACGTTTGAGGCGTCCTGCTACACCGACCCGCTCGGCATTGAACACATCACCGGAGCACTTGCCGAAGCGATCCGCTTCTTTGGTGCGTGGGACGCCCCGGTCCAACTGCGGTGGACGACCAAGTTCAATGGTGTACAGACTCTTGCCGGCCTGCCGCACAACGGACGGACGCGCGTGCGCTTCTCAGTGAACGCCGCCAGCGTGTCGCGTGACTTTGAAGGCGGAACGGCCACAGTGGCGCGGCGCTTGCAAGCCATGCGCACATTGGCGTTGAACGGCTATCCCGTGGGGCTGACCATCGCGCCCATCATGCCGGTGGAGCGCTGGCGCGAGGAGTACCGCGACCTGTTTACCGCAGCCGCCCAGCACCTCGCGGACATACCCGGCGTCGACCTTTCAGCGGAACTGATCACGCACCGCTTCACACCCGGCTCAAAAGAAGTCCTGCTGGGCTGGTACCCCAAAACCACTCTTGACCTGCGAGAAGAGGTTCGCACGGAGAAACGCAACAAGTTCGGCGGCTTCAAGTACGTCTATCCAAAAGACTCCATGGGGGAGATGCGCACCTGGTTTCAACAAACGCTGCATGAACTGCTGCCGTCTGCCCGCATTCTGTACTGGACATAACGCACGAAGAAGGGCGGCACCGAAGCGCCGCCCCTTCATCCGCCAATCGCAGGCTATGCCGTGACCAGGGCTGGAGCTTCCGCGTTTACGCGATCCGCTACATCGCTCAGCAAAGCATCCGCGTGCTTTTCATCACGCAGAATGCTGTCCAGAACGGATGCGTCCTGCGTCAGGCCGAGCAGCTTTGCCCAGTTCTTCAGGGTGCCGTACACAGCCATCTCGTGGTGCTCCACCTGCTGGCCCGCGCCGATCAGCGCTACATCCAGCACGTCCGGGTCATTCACATCCTTGATGGTGTCCTGCGCTTCGCTGACGAGCGCGTGGATCACTTTACAGGTTTGGCTGCTGGAATCCTTCTGCTGGCGCAGCAGGGTTTTCACCTTCTCGACGTGCGTTTCGCTCTCTTGCAGGTGCGATTGAAAGGCCTGCTTCAGCTGCGCATCGCTCGACTTTTCGATCATGGTGGGCAGCGCTTTTACGATCTGCTCTTCCAGATCGAGGGCCTTACGCAGTTCACTGTTGTAGAGCTCGGTAAGGGACTGTACGTTTGCTGAAAAGATCTTCATTTGTATTCTCCTGGGCGGCTGCTCAACGCGGATCTGGCGTCTACCCCGACCTCAAACATTGAGATGTTCCGGACTAGACCTGAGTTTTATCGTTCGTGCCGCCACGCAGTACGGTCGAGTCTGGCCTACTTGATGATGCCGCGCTCGCTTCTTGCAATGAACTCTGCCAGGTAGGCCACGCGCGGGCCGAACTCACCCGTTTCGACCTTTTCGCGAATAGCGGTAAGGGCCTGCGTGGTGTTTAGCTTGCTGACCTGCAGCAGGCGGTATGCCGCGCGGAGCTGCTTAAGCTCATCCGGTGTAAAGCCACGCCGCTCCAGGCCGATCTTGTTCAGGCCGAAGGCACGGTTCTCGCGATGAACGCTGGTCAAGCTGTAGGGCAGCACGTCCTGCGTGATGGTAGTGCCGCCGCCCGTGTAGGCGTAGGTGCCAATCGTGCAGTGCTGATGCACAGGGTTGAGCGCGCCCACCACGGCGTAGTCCTCCACGATAACGTGGCCGGCCAATGTTGCGGCATTGGCCAGAATGACCCCATCCCCAATACGGCTGTCGTGTCCGATGTGCACATACGCCATGATGAGGCAGCCAGAACCGATGCGCGTCTCCCCGCCGCCACCCGCCGTGCCGCGGCTGATCGTGACGCTTTCCCGAATGATGTTGCCGTTGCCGATGGTCAGCCGGGTGGGCTCGCCCTTGTACTTCAGGTCCTGCGGCGAGCAGCCCAGGGACGTGAACGGGAAAACCTGATTGTCATTGCCTATCGCCAGGTGTCCGTCCAGGACGACGTGGCTGACCAGTTCGCAACGTTCGCCAAGAACAACATCTTGCCCCACGATGCAGAAGGGCCCTACCGCGCAGCTCTCCGGGATGCGGGCTGCGGCAGCCACGATCGCGCTGGAGTGGACTGCCATGCTAGACCGCAGCCTCGGGCAGCGCGTTGGATTCGCTGAACGGATCAGGCTGGCATGCCGCGCCTGTGCTGGCGGAGGCGAGCGCGCCTGCATCCGGCTCCGTCGCGGACTGCGCCTCAGTCGCCATCGGCAGCGTTTCTGCTGGCAGTACGGCGGCCTTCGTTGCAGGTCCGGGCCGTGGAACCAGCTGGCACATCACCGTCGCCTCGCACGCCACCTTGCCATCCACCGTGGCGGTTCCCTGCATCTTCACGGCGCGCGTGCGCCACTGCAGAACCTTCACCTCGATACGAACCTGATCGCCGGGGACAACCGGCCTGCGGAACTTCGCACCGTCAATGCCGGTAAAGACCATCAGCTTGTCTTCCCGGTCAGGGATGTCGTTCAGCAGCAGCAATCCACCCGCCTGCGCAATGGCCTCGACCATCAGCACGCCCGGCATCAGCGGATAATCAGGGAAATGGCCGGTGAACTGCGGCTCGTTCACAGAGACATTTTTCAGGCACACGATGCGCTGTTTCGGTTCCACCTCCAGCACGCGGTCGATCAAGAGCAGTGGATAGCGGTGTGGCAGAATCTGCATGATCTGCTGCACGTCCATGACAGGTGCCTTAGGAGCGGAAGTTGCGTCGGGCATAAGGCTTAAGTATAGAAGCCATCTGCACGGGCAAGCGCCAGAAGGCGGCTAGCCGTGCGGAGCGCGACCACCGCCCCGGCCCATAGCAAAACACCAGCGCCTAGCGTGACATACGCCGCTTCGCGCTCCCCGTCTTGGTGAAACAGAAGAACACAGGCCACAGCCCACACCATCATCAGCACGCCCGCAATGCTGTTTGCGCGGTGGCGGTAAAGCGGAGGCATGGGCAAAAAATGCAGGCCGACGATGAAGACGACCGCCGGGAAAACGTAGTTGCTGGCGTGCACTTGGGGCAGGATCACGAAGAGCAGGAACACCACGCCGTACGTAACGCCATTCACAAGAAAGAACGGCCGGTCATTGGCCTTCTTTTCGGCTTCAGGATACGCATCGTCTCCACCTTTGCCCACCCGCTTTTGCGTGCGAAGCGCGACAGCGGCAAAGCTGGTAACAGCGGCCGCGATGGCGAGAACGAACGGCCACCGGAAATGGTGCGAATACACCAGCGCCAGCAGCAGCCAAGCGCCTCCGAAGCACGAAAAGAACAGAGCACCGGTGCACCGGCCCTGGACAGTTGCCAAAGTCCGGCGCATCTGGTGGGCATCGCTCATTGCGACCAGTGTATTCGCACATGCGGCAGGAGCGTGCGCTACGCAAGAATACTGGCCAGCTCCGTCTCGGCCCGTTCCAGCCCGGCTTTCGCTTCGTCGGGGCCGCGGTTCTGATTGTTGGCGGCAATAAAGGTGATGTCGGTCAACCCGAGATCGGCGGCGAAAGTCCGGAACTCCGTTTCGATCCGATCGAAGATCTCCTTGGAATAGTCGACCAGATCCAACTTGTTGATGGCCACCACGATCGGCGCTTCGGACGCCTTGGCGTGCCGGAT
>CAXUBG010000178.1:3967-6373 GCA_964249285.1 uncultured Terriglobus sp.
CGCGAGGCGAAGATGTAGACCTTCTTGCCTGGCGGAATGAGGCCGGAGGGACCTGCCGGACCATACTGAAATGTAAGGCCGTTACGAACAACAAGGTCGATCCAGGCCTTCAATGATGCGGGTATGCCGAAGTTCCACATGGGAACTCCGATGACAATGGTATCCGCCTCCAACAGTTCGCGGGTCAGCATGTCAGAGAATGCGAGGGCTTCTTTCATCTCGGGCGAACGCTTGTCTTCGGGCAGAAATCCGCCGTTGATCATCAGTTCATTGACGAACGGAAGGGCCTCGTTTGTGGTGTTGTGATGAACAAGTTTCACGTCCGCGTGTTTGGCCGTGAACTGATCGGCAAACTTGTGCGAGAGCGAACTGGACGTAGAACTTTGACGGGGACTTGAATCGATATGCAGTAACGTGGGCAAGAGATCTCCAAGCGGCGGTCATCGCCGCTCTTATCGGATAGTCCTCGCGGTGGCAACGATGCGATTGTGTCTTGGGCCGCACAAGCGGCTTGTATCCGCTCAACGCCAGACTATCTAATATTTGTGCTTACCCAATGGCCCGTTCGCTTGGAACAGTTGAGCATCGACTGGCTTGAACTCGATCTGCTCCACAAAACGTTGCGCCACCATGTCGCCGTTCGCGTAGCGTGTGGTCACGTAGGGTACGGGGATGCCGCTCACCTCGTGGAAGTCGCTGTACTCTTCCACGTCCTCGTCGAAGTCGCTATAGGTTTCGTTGCGAAATTTGAAGATGCGGCGCAGCGGCATGTGCGTGCTCCGCTCCATATCAACTTCGACAGAGTTGTTGTCCTTATCAACCAGCGTCACCTTCTCTACTTCGCGCCGTGCAACCACGCCGGTCCCCCCGTAGATCAACAGGGTTTGCGGGTCCTTCAGCCAGACGTTGGCAATTGCATCCAGGGAATAGTGCTGGCGGCGGAAGTACTCCTTCTGGTCTTTTTCGGGCAACGCCTTTTTGCCCTTATAGGTCAGTTCAACGCCCTCGGTGGCCGTCCACAGCAGCACCACATCGCGCTTCTTACCGAGCTCAATACGATCTTCGAAGCCGTTGTTGGCCAAGGTGTGGTGGAACTGCAGAAAGTCGCCCACGCCCGTAGGTGCGTTCTTGTAAAACGACGACGTATGGCCTTTCAGGATGTAGTCGCCGCGATGCAACCACTTGTCGCCGCCCAGCGCCGTGTACATGGCATTCAGCGCCGCGCGCGCCTGTGCTTCGTCCACGCCGTCGCCCGGCTTGGGCTGCGTGACAACGATGTTTTCCTCGCGCTTACCCGTTTGCTGGGCACCTTGAGCGGGAGCAAGCCCGGCGAGGCAGCTCACCAGAATGAACGCAATACATAAGCGAAGCATGAATCTCCCGGTCATCCCACCAGCACAGCGCCGCCGTTCACATTAAAGATCTCGCCCGAGACAAAGCCCGCCCACGGCGTGCACAGAAACAGTATCGGCGCGGCAATCTCCTCCGGCGTGCCCACGCGGCCCAACGGAATGGTGCCAAACACTTTCTTGGACGCGATTGGGTCGTCGAGGGTACCCTGCGACATTTCCGTCCGCACCCATCCGGGCGCGACGCAGTTGACGTAAATACCCTCTGGTGCGAGCTCCGTCGACAGTCCCTTGGTCATGCTGATGAGAGCGCCCTTCGAGGCGGCATAGTCGGCGTGGAAGGCTTCACCGCGCTGCCCGGCGGTCGAGCTCACCAGAACGATGTGTCCTTTCGCTCCGCCGGCCAGTGCAGGCTGCTGCTGCATCTGCGCCACAGCCGCGCGCACCAGCCCGAACACGCTGTCCAGGTTGACACCGAGCGTGGCCCGCCACTGCGTGTCCGTCATGCTGCTGACAGGCTGGTCGTGCGGCGGCCAGACGCCGTGGTTGGCGACCAGGCAGTCCAGCCGTCGGAACGCGCTCACAGCCGCTTGGACCAGAGCGCCGCCATCGGCAGCCGTCGCAAGCTCCTGCCGCACGCCGAGGCACATCTCCGGTCCGCCGCACGCGGCCTCCAGCGCCCTCGCCTGCTCCTCGGCCGCGCGGTAGCTGAACGCCACCCGCGCTCCCGCCTGCCGGAACAGCCGCACCGCTGCCGCGCCGATGCCTCGCGACCCACCTGTGACGAGCGCGACCCGGCCTTCCAGCGAGAGCATTACCCCTGCCCGTTCGGTTGCAGAATCCATACGGCAAGACTAAACATTCTGGCGCACGTTCAGCAGCGGTACCATAGGTGAGCGTTTCCTGGGAGACCGCCGTGCTAAACAGAAGAGACTTCCTGGCAGGGGCAGCAACGTTGCCCGCTGCTCTGGTGCAGGCGCAGCAAGGCATTACCCACGTAGACACCGTGCAGGACGGCGCTCCGCTGAAGAGTTCCGTCGTCAAAGCGCAGGGTCTT
>CAXUBG010000179.1:0-6348 GCA_964249285.1 uncultured Terriglobus sp.
GGAACGAGCCTGCATAGCGTACGCTGGTGAGTCAGTCAGAAAAGCAGGAATGCTAAGTACGCCGAAGGGATTTCGCAACGGACGCAGTGATTCTCCTTGATCTGTCTGCCAGAATCGCGTTTTCGGCGCAACCTTAGCGTCCTTCGCGCTCAGGCTTTTGTACCGCGATCTCCTCGCGCAGATGCCGCATGGTCTCCAGATAGAAGTGAAGATTATGCACGCTGGCCAGCGTTGCCGCCAGCGGCTCGCCCGTATGAAACAGATGGCGCAGATAGGCGCGGGAGTAGCGCCTGCATGTCATGCACGTGCAGGCCGGATCGGGCGGACTTTGATCTTCCGCGAAGCGTTTGGCACCGATGTTCAGACGGCCTCCGCTGGTAAACAGGAGTGCATGGCGGGCGGCACGCGTGGGTAACACGCAGTCCATCTGATCCACACCCATGCGGGCATACTCCGCAATCTCATCCGGGTAGCCGACGCCCATGACATAGCGCGGTTTGTCTGACGGCAGCAACCTCAGCGTGTGCGCGATGATCTCGCGTGTGACCTCGCGCGGTTCGCCCACCGCCAGGCCGCCAATCGCGAAACCGTCGAAGCCGTGCCCATCGACTTGCATGGCAAGCAAGCGCTCCGCGCTTTCCGTTCGCAGATCCTGATACATGCCGCCCTGCACAATGCCGTAGAGGCTCTGCCGCTGGCCGCCAAGCGCCTGGAACCACGGCACCTGGTGCGCGTCCGCGTGGAAGTGCCGCAGGGAGCGCTCCGCCCAGGCGTGTGTCAGGGCCATGCTGTCGCGCGTGCGCTCGTAGGAGGCAGGATGCTCCGTGCACTCATCGAACGCCATGATGATGTCCGCGCCCAGGGCGATCTGCACGTCGATGGAGTGCTCTGGCGAAAAGAAGTGCTTTGAGCCATCCAGATGCGAGCGGAACTCCACACCATCCGGCGTGACCTTGCGCAGGGCTGCCAACGAAAAGACCTGGAAGCCGCCGGAGTCGGTCAGCATGGGGCGTGTCCAGCTCATGAAGTGGTGTACTCCGCCTGCCCGCCGGATCAGCTCATGTCCCGGCCGCAGATACAAGTGATACGTGTTCGCGAGGATGATCTCCGCCCCGCTCCTGTCGTTCCCGAGATGCTCCAGCGTCTCCTGCGGCACAGCCTTCACGCTGGCAGCGGTCCCAACCGGCATGAAGACCGGCGTCTGCACCGCACCATGCGGCAGATGCAGCGTGCCGCGCCGCATCGCTCTTTGGGTGCCGTGCAGTTGGAAGCGGAGGGCCATTTTCCGATCCTAGAGAGTCTGGACGCCGGGTACGGTACGACAAAGCGGATCGCTTGGCTGCGCTGCGGGATGGCAAGGCTAGCTGCGCTATGGAAAGACGAGGCTAACGAAGAAAGTGACTGCTACCGGCTCTCCAGCGCCTTGAGGTGATGCAGGTCATGTCCCGCGGCAATCTCCACAATGGCCCAGAGTGTCACATCCCCGATCTCGGGATGGTGGGCGGGACGACGCTTGTCCGCTTCAGAGAACGTTTCGATGAGCGCCAGGTTCCAGGTGCGCAGCACGGTAAAGGTGGTTATCGCCGCTTCTGCCGTGTAGCGCACACCATCGTAGGCGCGGGCCCATGGATCCTGATCGAACGGCTGCACCAGCGGGCTGTCCGCGCCATAGATCAGCCGCAGCCGCCAGGCCCACGCGATTTCGCAATCCGCGATGTGGCACAAGACCTCGCGCACGCTCCACTTGTTTGGGCCCGGTTTCAGCGCGATTGCCTCCGGCGTCATTCGCGCCAGGACAGCATGCAGCCGCGCCGGTGTTTCGCGCAGGATCTCCGCCGGGTCACGGCCCTCAAGCAAGTGCGTGTAGGGGCGCTTCAATGCAGCTTCTTCACTCATGTGGAGATGAGATGCGGAGGCATCGATCAGGGCAACCGCATCCTACAAGCAATGCGTCTCTTTCGAGCTTTACTCGGTGCGCTGCTCTTTGTTACTCCCACGCTGCGGTCCCAGACGCCGCAGCGGCCCACCAGCACGCCGTATGCGGGCGACCTGTCCATCTTTGAAGAGCAAGGGCGCGACGAGAAGCTGCAGATTAATCGCGTCATGGACATTCTGCACATCTCTCGCGGTAAAACAGTCGCGGACATCGGCGCGGGCGGCGGCTGGTTCACGGTACGCGCGGCACGCCGCGTGGGTGAGGCCGGCCACGTCTACGCCGAGGACATCAATCCCGCCGCGGTCAAAGCTATCGGGCAGCGCGCAGTAAAGGAAAGCCTGTCCGAGGTAAGGGCTATCGAGGGCGCGCCAGACGATCCGAAGCTGCCCGCGCGTAGCATGGATGCCGTACTGCTGCTGAAGGTGTACCACGAGATCGCGCACCCGATCCCCTTTATGCAGCGGTTACGCCTGTCACTTGCGCCGGACGCCCGCGTGGGCATCATTGACCGCAACGGCAATGGAACCGACCACGGTCTGAAGCAAAGCGTCCTGGAACACGAGATGAGCGATGCAGGCTACCGGGAGATCGAGCACTACGACTTCACCAAGGCGGACGGGCAGGACTACTTTCTGGTGTTCGTAGCGAAGTAGCGTTACGCACAAGAAGCCCGGCAAGGCCGGGCTTCTTGGATCTAAGAACACAGATCGTCAGCGTACACCGCCGGAAACGTTGATGATTTCACCGGTGATCCAACGAGCGTCATTGGATGCGAAGAAAGTCACGGCGGCGGCGATATCGTCCGGATTGCCGATCCGGCCAAGCGGCGTAAGGCCTATTGCCATCTTCTCCATGTCATCATTCAGAAAACTGGCAGCGCCTTCCGTTCTTACGGGACCGGGGCTGATGCTGTTGACGCGGATGTTTCTAGCGCCTAGTTCCTTTGCCAGCTCCAGCGTGATGGTGTCTACCGCGCCCTTTGTAGCGCTATACACTACGGTACCCGGGAACGGTGCGGAAGCTGCGACTGAACTGACGTTAATCACGGACCCACCTTCAGCCGGAAACTCCTTGATTGCTGCCTGTGTGGTCAGCAGCAGCCCCAACACATTCAAATCGAAAAGCTGATAAAAACTCTCTGGAGTGACAGCTTCCAGAGGAGCGAAGTAGTAGATCCCAGCGTTGTTTACCAGAACGTCGATCTTGCCGTACGCCTTCTTGGTTTCTTCCATCAGGGTGGCAATCTCCGCAGGTTTGGAGACGTTCGCGCCAACGGCGATGGCTTTGCCGCCAGCCTTGGTGATGCGCTCTACGACTGCATCCCCGCCGCTCTTAGATGATGCATAGTTCACGACCACCGACGCGCCCTCGGCGGCCAAGTGCTCTGCAATGCTTGCGCCAATGCCCTTTGACGCTCCCGTAACGATCGCCACTTTTCCGTCCAGCTTGCCCATACGCTTTCCGTCCCCTCGATATTCCAACAACCATCGAAGAGATGAAAC
Source organism: uncultured Terriglobus sp. (assembly GCA_964249285.1). Lineage (GTDB taxonomy): Bacteria > Acidobacteriota > Terriglobia > Terriglobales > Acidobacteriaceae > Terriglobus. Next base: position 3,439 of record CAXUBG010000179.1, read on the forward strand.
GGGCGGCACCAACGATGCGTATATGTTTTTGACAAGCATCAAAGTGACGCAGAGCGCCCGCCATCTTACGCAGTGAGTTGCTTAAGACAGGCCAGGTAGCTCTTCCACACCTTGCGGCGCACGGATGCCCGCACAAACCTGCCGTCACGCGCCGTCTCGATCAGTCCCGCGTTCTCCAATTGCTTCATGTGGTGCGACAGTGTGGCGGCCTTCATGGCGAGGCACTCCCGCATATCGGTGCACGTGGATGCTTCGCCAAGCGCAATGCGCCGAAACACCTGCACGCGCTTAGGGTCGGACAGCGCGCGGCTGATGGCCAGCATCTCGCGGTCCTCCATGACGGCATTCGCCCCGCCGTCCTTCTCCGCACGATCTTTTTTCTTTGCCATACGATCTCACCGGCCCGCTCTCGCGTCAGTATACGCACCGTGCCTAAGGAGCAGGGTTCAGCATGGCCAGCAGGTCTGCGACGGATTTGCCAAGTACGGGATGGCGAAGCGTTGGCGCAATCTCCGCCAAAGGCTCCAGCACAAAGCGGCGGCGATGCATCTCGGGATGCGGAAGGGTCAGATCGTCCGTTCTTACAAGGAGGCCGTCAAAGAGCAACAGATCCAGGTCTAATGTGCGCGGCCCTTTTGCAATGCCATGACTCCGGTCGCGGCCGTGGACGCGCTCAATGGCCAGCAACGCGTGAAGCAACGCCAGCGGGGCGTACGCGGTCCGCAGCAGCGCGGCAGCGTTTAGAAATCGAGATTGCTCTGTGTACCCGACAGGCGCTGTGTCATAAAAGCTGGACACCGCGAGCACGTCGCCCAGACTACGCGTGGCCTCCACGGCTGAGGCAAGCGTCGCGTGGCGGTCGCCCAGGTTGGACCCAAGCGCAATAGCGGCCAGGGGCACAGGCTAAGCGTGCGCGGTCGCGCGCGACGGAAACCCGTGCATATCCGGTGAGGGCATGGCGAGAGCTTCATCGTCGAACTCGGGGGCCAGCTCCCAAGCGGAACGATCCTTAAGCAGTGTGCTGACCAGCGCGGTGTGCATGGCGTGCCCGGCGCGCTCCGCCACGACGCGGCCCTGGATGCGCCGTCCTGCCAATGCTAGATCGCCAATGAGGTCGAGCACTTTGTGCCGCACAAACTCATCCGCGAAACGCAACGGCCCATTCTGCACCTGCCCGCCTCCGATGATGATGGCGCAGGCGTCGCTGGCACCACGGATGAGGCCCATGTTGCGCAGCATCGGTTCGTCCTCGCGAAAGCCAAAGGTGCGGGCAGGTGCGATCAGCCCGGCATACGCACCGGTTTGCAGATCGCCAAGAAAGCGCGACGAGCCGATGGGATCCGGGAAATCGATCCGGTAGTCAATTTGGTAACCGCGACCGGGATAAATGCCGATGAACTTCGGTCCTTCTTTCGAGTTTTCCGTGACTTCGATGGCCTTCACCACGCGAAGGTACTCGCGGCGGCGGCGCTGGCTCTTCGTCCCCACACGGTCGAACGCATCAACATACGGCAGTGACGATCCATCCAGAATGGGAACTTCAAGATTATCGAGTTCCACGATTACATTGTCGATGCCGTAGCCGATCAGCGCGCTTAGCAGGTGTTCCGTGGTGGAGATCAGCACACCCTGGCGCATCAGCGAGGTTGCATACGAGACCCGTGCGACATTGCGGCCATTGGCCGGAATCTCGAAGTTGTCCAGGTCCGTCCGGCGGAAGACAATGCCGGATCCCGCCGGTGCCGGCACCAGGCGCATACTGACTGGCGCGCCCGAATGGAGGCCTACGCCCGCGAAGCTTACAACGTCCTGCAACGTGCATTCCGTGTGCGCCTGTTTTGCCAAAGCGGCTCCCATCGTGGCGGATGATGACCATCCTGCATGGACAGCGAGAAGATTACTAGAGCGTGAAGGCCACCGCTGTGTTCGATTGGACACACAAGAGGACGCGGGTGCCACGGCAGACAATGGCTCTAGAATCAGCCATACACATGCACGTCCGGCAACTAAGCGAAGAGGTAGCAAAGAGCGCATCGCGCTGGCGTGCGTGTTTACGCGATCTGGTGCTGTGCGAGTCGCCCACGGAAGATGCGTTCGCAGTGAACGAGGCGATGAGCCTCACGGTGAAGTGGACCGCTGGGCTTGGGGCCGACGTGGTGCGGCACTCGCAAGCCAGCTTCGGCGATGTGACTGAGCTTTGGTTCGATGCTTCCGGCTCAACGGGGAGGCCGTTGCTGCTGCTGGGGCATCTGGACACGGTCTGGCCTGCCGGAACGCTCCCCGCCATGCCATGGCGTGAGGCACCGGACGCTGAGGGAAGGCAACGGTTGTGGGGTCCTGGTGTGCTGGATATGAAGGCCGGTGTGGTGATGGCGCTGGCTGCGGTGGAAGCAGTGCAGGCGTGCGGCGCCTTGCGCCGGCCGATGGTGCTGCTGCTGAATCCCGACGAGGAGGTTGGCAGTCCGGTGTCGCGGTTGCACACGGAGCGGCTTGCGCGGGAGTGTGAGGCGGTCTTCGTTCTGGAACCAGCGCAGGGCCTGCCGGGCAGCCGTGACAATGCCGCGTACAAGACCGCGCGCAAGGGCGTCGGGCAGTACCGGCTGGACGTGACCGGCGTGGCGTCGCATGCGGGCGTGGACTTCGAGCGCGGCCACTCCGCCGTCCTGGAACTTGCGCGCCTATTGCAGCAGGTCGCCGCGTTTACTGATCTCCCGTCCAGGCTGACGGTGAACCCTGGGCTGATTGGGGGCGGCTCGCGCTCCAATGTAGTGCCCGCGGATGCCTGGGCCGAGGTGGACGTGCGCATTGCACGCGCTTCCGACGCGAGTCGTATCGATGTCCTTTTTCAGGCGTTACATGTGACTGATCCGGCGTGCACGTTGCGTGTCACGGGCGGCATGAACCGTCCAC
>CAXUBG010000180.1:0-2128 GCA_964249285.1 uncultured Terriglobus sp.
AGAAACACGCCGCCACGCGCCTGCACTATGACTTTCGCCTGGGATGGAACGGCGTCCTGAAAAGCTGGGCCGTCGCCAAGGGTCCCAGCTACGTCGTCCGCGACCGTCATCTGGCCGTGCAGGTGGAAGACCACCCCATGGAGTACGGCGGGTTTGAGGGCATCATTCCGCGCGGACAGTACGGCGGCGGCACGGTCATGGTGTGGGACCAAGGCACATGGGAGCCGCACGTGGACGTGGACGAGGGTCTGCGCAAAGGCAGCCTTAAGTTCGCGCTGAATGGCACCAAGATGCACGGCAACTGGACGCTTGTCCGCATGGGCGGCAAGGCCGCCAACGAGAGCAAGCCCAACTGGCTGCTGATCAAGGAGCACGACGCGTTCGAGCGCACACCGGATGATCCCTGCATCACCGAGGAGGCTCCGGACTCAGCGGTAACGGGCCGTTCGTTGGAGGAGATTGCCACCGCCAGCACGCATGTGTGGAACTCCAAGGAGACCGCGGGCGAGGGCCAGGCGTGGTACCGGCAACGTGCCGCGCAGGCCGATGCCGCCTCTACCAGCGCGGCGAAGAAGACGGCTGTTACACAGCCCGTATTCGCTGGCGGTGTCTCTGATGCTGTGCTATCGAAGCTGCCCAGGGAGGCCATGCCGGACTTACTGAAGCCGCAGCTCGCGGACGAGACGCAAACACCGCCCAACGGCTCTGAGTGGGTGCATGAGTTGAAGCTGGACGGCTACCGCGTGCAAGCTCACAAGCGCGGGAGGACGGTTGCCCTCTACACCCGCAGCGGCCTGGATTGGACGCACCGCATGAAGCCTGTCGCGGCAGCACTTGCCAGCGTGCACGCGGACGAAGCCATCCTTGATGGCGAAGTCGTCGTGCTGGACAGCAGCGGCCTGACCAGCTTCGCGCGCCTGCAGGCGTCTTTCGAGAAGAACGAAAAGCACCCGCTCACCTTCTATGGCTTCGACCTGCTGCACATCAACGGGCATAACCCGCGCGGACTGCCGCTGCGCGAACGCAAGCGCCTGTTGCGCGCCGTGCTGGGCGAGGACACGGACGACATCCGCTTCAGCGAGGATCTGCCCGGCGATGGCGCCCAAATCTTCGACGCGGCTTGCAAGCTGCATGCCGAAGGCATCCTTTCGAAACGTGCCGATGCGCCCTACAGCCCCGGCCGCAGCGCCCGCTGGCTCAAGTCGAAATGCGTCCATGAGCAGGAGTTTGTCGTTGGCGGCTGGGTTGATCTGTCGAACGGCATGCGCGGCGTCGGATCGCTGCTGCTGGGCTACTACGGCGATGCAGGCAAGCTGATCTACGCGGGGCGTACCGGTACCGGCTTCACGCAGAAGATTCATGCCATGCTGCGCGACAGGTTGGACGCGCTCGTACAGAAGAGCTGTCCCTTTGCCGCGATCAATGCCGAAGGACGGCGCGGGGCGCACTGGGTGAAGCCGGAACTCGTCGTGCAGGTCCGCTTCGCCACCTGGACCGGCGAGCAGCAGGTGCGGCAGGCTTCGTATCAGGGCTTGCGTGAGGATAAGAACCCGCGCGAGGTTCGGCGTGAGATGGGTCCACCCACGGCCAAGTACAAGCAACGGTCCGCTGACGGGCCAATCCCGGGTGTGCAGGCCTCAGCAGAAGAGCCGAAGCCTGCGAAGGTGGCCGCGAAGCGTGCTCCTGCGAAGAAAGTCGAGCCGCTCCCCGCAATCCGCCTTACCCACCCGGACAAGGTCGTCGACCCGGAAAGCAAAATCACGAAGCGCCAACTCGCCGAGTATCTCTGGGCGGTCTCCGCAGAGATGCTGCCGCACATCAGCGACCGCCCGCTCAGCCTCGTGCGCTGTCCAGAGGGCAGTGGCAAACCGTGCTTCTATCAGAAGCACGTCAACCACCTGCTGCCCAAGGGCGTCGGCAGCGTCATGGTCTCAGACAAAAAGGGCGGACCTCCCGAGCCATACATCACCCTGAACAACGCCGAAGCGCTTGCCGGCCTCGCGCAGATGTCCGTGCTGGAGATTCACCCCTGGGGCTCGGCCAACGCGCACATCGAGCAGCCGGATCGCATCATCATCGATCTCGATCCGGACGAGTCACTGCCCTGGTCCACCGTCTGCGAGGCCGC
>CAXUBG010000180.1:2232-2586 GCA_964249285.1 uncultured Terriglobus sp.
ACTCACCAGCTTCGTCAAAACCACCGGCGGCAAGGGCCTCCATGTCGCCTTCCCCATCGCGCCCGATCACGACTTCGCCCCCATGAAGGCGTGGGCGCACGGCTTTGTCCAAGCCATGGAACGCGCCCGCCCGCAGCTGTACCTCACCAAGATGACGAAGGCTGCACGCACCGGCAAAATCTACCTCGACTACCTGCGCAACGAGCGTGGCGCCACCGCCGTCGCCCCCTACAGCATGAGGTCCCGCGCAGGCCTGCCCGTCAGCGTTCCGCTCGACTGGAAAGACCTCCCCGGCCCCGAACGCCCCCGCTTCTCCATCGCTACCTTCCCCGCTTGGCAGGACAGGCTCCAGCG
>CAXUBG010000180.1:2651-5100 GCA_964249285.1 uncultured Terriglobus sp.
CTCGCAAAAGGTGCTCACCACCCGGCAAACCCTCACCCCCGAAGCCTTGCAACGCTTCGCAGGAAAGTTCGCACGGCCTACCTGAAGCTTCAAAGACAAAACACCCTTTACTGCCCAACGTGGCGTTTACCACGATTCGTTCGCATCGGGCGGCTCGGAGAAAGGGGCGGAAACGTCGCTTGCATTCCCGGTACGGACAAGCTTCGGCAAGCGGTGCGACCGGCCACGCTCCTGCCTGTTATATTTGGACTTCATCACCTCGTTCAACCTCCTGGCCTGCACGCAGATGCAAGTTGCTCTCGGAAAGGAATTCTTTCTGGCGAATGCGCCTAGTGCCCAGAGTTCTAAGGATCGGCTTTGAAGCGAGCATATTTACCAGGTTTGGCTCAGGCGTGGATTTGGTTCTCTATTGCGGTAATTGGTTTCTCTAACCTTTGCGAGTGTCAGGCGATAGTCCACAAGACCGCCATTGCCGAGTCAGCCAAGAGTCCAGCGAGCGCTGTTTCTGGCAGCAAGGACAATATGGCAGCGAAGTCAAAGGCAGTCGCGGCGGCGGCTCCTACCAAAGCGTATGTGTGCAGGATTGTTCACATGACGGGGCCGCTGGCCGGAGACAGAAATAAAAAGCCTCAGTACTACTACAGCGCTGCTTTTGAAAGTAACCAGGATTCCGAGACGCTAAGCAGTGCCTTTGTGAAATACCTCTTCACTCAGTACGGAGTGCGAAACGAGGTAGATGGCCCGTCCAGACATTCTGGAGGAGGCTGCTGGACCGTAGACTCCTGGAAGTTGAGCGACGCTCAGGCGTTTATCGACAAAGAATTGCTAACCTCAGCAAACAATCACAAACCTCCAGTGTCGTGGCCGGATGCCGTGACAACGTCCTGGGCCTACTCTGGAAACAACAACATCGAGGTCGCCCCCACGAAGCGTGCGACGGAGGCGAGAGCCAGTATTCCGCCACCATAGCGCAGTCGGGTGTAGACTCTGCTGCAAATACCGACGCCACTTCCGCAAAGAAGAAGCAGGCCTACGACGCCTGTATGCAGAAATGGTTGAAGAGGATCAAAGGTCACGCTGCGGTCGATTATCAGCAGGTTTGCGGAGCGGCTCCCCCGCAGTAGAAGCAAGGGGTTTGGGACACGCCTGCCATTGGCTGATCTGAGGTCCCTTTAATTAGATTCCCGGAAGTACCGGCAGATACCGCCAAGTCGCATTATCGACAGTGATTCGTCATGGCAGGCCTGCACCGGGGCTAGAAAGTCTATTTCTCCGCTGGACGATGCTTTGCGGGGACCGCGCCATTGGCCTAACAGCTCTAGACGAAACACAGAGCGCAAAACTTTTCGCGAGCGCGTTAATGAGGACCAATCTCCAACCTTGCCCTCACGAAAGGTCTCGCTTAACAGTACGGCACTCAAGGGTGGTGTTCGGTCATTCGCTTTGCTACCCTCAGTGCATGGACTGCTACAGCGTAGGAGGACAGAGTGATGCAGCTTGAGATACAGCCCGATGTTGAAGCGCAACTTACCGCCGAAGCGGAGGCGCATGGATTGGCGCTGGACCTGTATGTTGTACGAAAGTTGACGGAACCCCGGTTTACCGGGAATAGTGGGCAGCACTCTGTTTCCCAGGCGGTTGATACTATCCGGGCTCTTCGCAAAGGTAATCTCCTCGGCGGAGTCAAGGTCAAGGACTTGGTGGAAGACGGTCGCAAGTATTGATGGCTACGTTTGTTGCCGATGCCTCGGTCACTCTACCGTGGTGTTTCGAGGACGAGGCGACTGCCTGGACAGAAGATATCCTGGACCGGCTTCGAGACGGCGATCACATCGTGGTACCAGCACACTGGCCTGTCGAAATCTCGAACGGCATGTTGATGGCGCTGCGGCGAAAGCGTATCCAGCCGGGCCGCTTCGAACTTTTTTGGGACGAGCTGTCCGTTCTGCCTATCACCGTAGAGCCGCCTCTTTCCCCGCAACAGGCAAAGGCAGTATTTGCTCTGTGTCAGCAACACGGCTTGACGGTATACGACGGAGCTTACCTGGAACTAGCAAAGCGTAAGGGCTTCGCGCTTGCTACGCTCGATACCGCTCTCCTTAAAGCTGCGCCGCTCGAAAGTGTCGTGCTGGTAGCTCCACTTCGGTAAGCTTAGCCTCTCACGAAGAATCATCAACTGAACTGCTGCGCGTTCTCATGCAAAGAGCGTGGATCCGCTGGGACGCTCCAGGCGCAGCAGGTAGTCTTTCGCGTCCATACCACCGGCGAAGCCGGTTAGCTTGCCGGTCGAGCCGACCACGCGGTGGCACGGGACGATGATCGAGATGGGGTTGGCGCCATTGCCGGCTCCCACGGCGCGCGGCGAGACCCACTCCCCCCGCTTGCCGCCCAGGCGGTCGGCGAGTGCGCCGTAGGTCGGCGTCTTGCCGTAGCGGATCTCCCGGAGCGC
>CAXUBG010000180.1:5110-6331 GCA_964249285.1 uncultured Terriglobus sp.
GGCACGGGACGATGATCGAGATGGGGTTGCGACCGTTTGCCGCGCCCACCGCGCGGCTTGCACCCGGTTTGCCCAGCCGGTCGGCAAGCTCGCCATAGCTGAGCGTCGCGCCGAATGGGATGGCCTGCAACGCGCGCCAGACCTCCTGCTGAAACGGCGTTCCGCGCAAATCGAGCGGCAGCTTGAATGTGGTGCGTTCTCCGGTGAAGTACTCTCGCAACTGGCGCTCCGTTTCCGCCAGCAAGCCATGGCGGCCATCTTCTTGCATCTGCGGGAGCGGCACACGCGTGGGATCGCTGTTTTCCCACAGAACAGCAGCCAGGCCAGCCTCGCTTGCCACCAGCTTCAGCCTGCCCACAGGAGACGCAACGTACTTGTATGCGAAACACATCGCGCTGCTTGCCATCACGGTCGTTCAAGACTCTCACAACAGGACCATGCTCGTACCTTCGCTGTACCCTGTCCATGCGTATGCTGCCCAGGGACATGCCGCAGGATCTGAGACGGAGACTGCTGAAGGAGTCGCTGCGTAAAAACGAAGAGCGGGACGAGGCGTTTCGCCGCATCATCCGCTCCGTTCCGAAGGGTAAAGTTTCAACCTACGGCAAGGTCGCGGCAGCGGCGGGATATCCGCTGTACCATCGTGCTGTTGCAAAGCTGCTGCGCCAGGAGCCGTTTCACGGCTTGCCATGGCAGCGCATTGTGGGCGCGGGTGGTGAAATCAAACTGCGCGGGGACGCCGCGCATGAACAGCGCCTCCGCCTGAAGCAGGAGGGCGTTCAGTTCCGGGGCAAACGCGTGGACATGGCCGCCCATGAACACACGCTGAAGAGCTGGGAAACGCTCGATTAGAGTCGCTTGCACCGGGCTTTCAGCCCTGAACTCATTTCGAGAAGCCTTCCTGGGCCTCCGGCCCAGGCTGTTATGTTTCGGAATCTTCGACCCGATGTGCCATCTGCAGTTCAACCTACACGCACCAGCAGTCCAACTTACAGCCGCCAGCAGTTGGACTTACCGGCAACCTGTGGCATGACATCTCCGCGAGCTAGAACTCCTCTCGATTGCCCGTCAGATTCAAGCTGGTCTCGATTCGACCTTCTACTTCTCGGCACCGAACGCGTATACCGTGGTTTCGTGGAACTGCTGGCCAGGTTTCAACTCCGTCGTGGGAAACGACGGCTGGTTGGGGGCGTCGGGAAATCCCTGCGCCTCCAGCGCCAG
>CAXUBG010000181.1:0-6314 GCA_964249285.1 uncultured Terriglobus sp.
CGCCGCGCCGGTATAGTACCCATCCCGCGCCTGCAGGATCAGCTTTTTCTCCTTCGGCACCTCCACCGCGATCTTATGGTATCCCTCGTCTGTATTGGCGGGCGAAAAGCCGATGCGGTACTGGCTGCGAAGTTCTTCCGCGATCTGGCGGTAAATTTCGTTCAGCGGTGTCTTCTTTGTTACTTCGTACACCCGGCCGCCGGTCTCGTCGGCCATGCGCTCCAGAATCTTCTTGCCGTCCACGCGCTCGCGGCTGCCGCCACCGCTGCCGCCACCGGGATACCCACCGCCACCACCGGGATACCCACCGCCACCGCCTGGGTATCCGCCGCGCCCACCGCCGCCGCGTCCACCTGGGAACCCTCCGCCGCCACGGCTGTAACCGGAGTCGTGCGGCTGCTCCCCCTTGTAGTAGATCGCGTAGAGTGCGACATCATTCCGCTGCGCAGCCTCAATTGCTGAGGTCAGCGATTCCTTGCTGCCGCGGTCGCCGCCATCAGTCAGCAGCACCAGGGCCTTCCGGGCCTGGCCCGCTCCCGAACCTGTTTTCGCCGCAAGAGCCTTCTTCAGCACCTCATCCGAAGATAAAAAGACAGCGTCGTACAGTACCGTGCCGCCACCGCCGTAATTGCTGCGTCCGCCGCTCGATCCACCATGCCCGCCACGCCTGCCGCCATAGCGTCCGTCATTGCTCGATCCATTGTCATTCCCGCTCCCGTTGCCGCCGCTTTGCGAGGTGTCTTGCGGGTCCGTGGAATCGTGCAGGCTGGGCCGGTCCGTATCCGCGTCGATCTTCTGCAACGCGGCTTGCAGCTTAGGCACAGATGGCGTGACATCCGCCAAAAGGTCAGCGGAATGGCCGAACTGCACCACAAAAGCCCGGTCCCGGTCCGGCTGCAACATGCCGTCGAGGAACCCGGATGATGCTGTCCTCTCTGCGTCCAGGACGCTTTGTTGGCTGCCGCTGACATCCACCAGCAAGCCGACCGTCAACGGCACATCGTCCTCGCGGTCGAAGTAGCGGACGGGTTGCGGCTTGCCATCCACCGTCAAGGTGAAGTCTTCCTTCGTCAGCGAGCGAATCAGGCGATCCTTGTTGTCGCGCACCGTCACCGGCACCACCACCAGGTTGGCCGTGATGTTCAGCGTCTGCGGCGCGGGAGCGGTCGCGGGCACAGCGGTCTGCGCACACGCGGTGCGTGTGAGAAAAAAGGCTGCGGTGCTGAGAGCACCTGCTAAGAGCAAACGCATACTCCTTTGGACGGTTGACGAGCCGGCACGGCTACGTCAAGGCGAATGGATGAAGCATGTTCAACAGGTAATTTCAGGTATGTACGCTGGTTCGCGCCAGTTCAAACAGATCCCGTTGACGAAGAGCTAACATGGAGCGGCTCGCCGTGTGCAAACGGCGGTAGGAGTGCGACTTGAATTCACGCCGTTGGGGAATTGCTCTTGCCGGGGTCATCCTGCAGATGGTGCTTGGATCGGTGTATGCGTGGAGCGTGTTCCGGAAGCCGCTGAACGCGCGCTTTCACTGGAGTATCGAACAGATCACGCTGACATTTACCCTGTGCATCCTTGTTGTGGGCTTCGCGGCGTTCCTGGGCGGGCTGTGGCTGAAGCGGTCGGGTCCGCGTGCCGTTGCGGTGACCGGAACGCTGCTGTATGGACTGGGTGGCGCGCTGGCCAGCGGTGCCGGGCATGGCTTGTGGTGGCTCTACGGCAGCTATGGGCTGGTGGGCGGCATTGGCCTTGGCTTTGCGTACATCGTGCCGGTGGCGGTGCTGGTCAAGTGGTTTCCGGACCGGCGCGGGTTCATCACCGGGCTGGCGGTTGCCGGGTTTGGAGCGGGGGCGCTGGTGACGGCGCCCGTGGCGACGCGGCTGATTGCAGCCGTGGGAGTTACATCGACATTTCTGTATCTCGGCATTGCATACGCCGTACTCGGTGTGCTGGCTTCGCTTGCGATGGTGCTGCCCGCAGCAGACTGGGTGCCGGAGGGCTGGGCACCGTCGGCTGAGGTGAAGAAGCAGCGCTCCGGTGTGGACTACACCCTGGGAGGAGCGCTGCGGACCTGGCAATGGTGGGCGCTGTGGGCGATCCTGTTCATCAATACGTGCGCGGGTATCTCGCTGATCTCGCAGGAGGCACCCGTGTTTCAGGAACTCGCGGGGGTCACGGCGGCGGTTGCGGCAGGCATGGTCGGCATTGTGTCGATTGGAAACGCTGTGGGCCGGGTGCTGTGGGCGTCAATTTCGGACGGCGTGGGGCGGCGCATTGCCTTTCTGCTGATGTTTCTTTGCCAAGCCGCGCTGTTCTGGTTCCTGCCGGACCTCCACGCGGTGGGAGCGGTCACAACGGTCGCGTTCCTGCTGCTGGTCTGCTATGGCGGTGGATTTGGCACGATGCCGGCCTTTGCGGCAGATTACTTTGGGCCAAGCAACGTTGGTTCCATTTACGGCTTGATGTTGACGGCGTGGGGTGCTGCGAGTGCGTTTGGGCCGCTGCTGGTGGCGCACGCACGGCAGAGCAGCGGGAGCTTCACGAGCGGGTTTCACCTGCTGGCGGGGATTGTTCTCCTGTGCGCGGTTCTGCCGTTCGCGGTGTCGCCGCCGAAGCAGGCTGGCGTTTCCGCGGGGTAACAGCAGGGCAGGGCCGGGCTATGCTGGAAGTGTGGACGGCCTGGACGCAACGACGAAGCGTGCCACCCATGGCGTGGCCGCACGACGCCTTACTCTGCTGGCGCAGGCGCGCGAGTTTGGCGAAGGCGGTCTGCGCTTTACCGACAAGGTGCGGCTTGCCTATTGGAACGCTTTTCAGCACGACTGCCTGACGACCTCAAAGGCCGCGGCCTACTCCGCGATTTTTGCCATCTTTCCCGTTGTCGGAGCGGTTGCGGCAGTGGTGGCGCTGCTGCCGCACGCGGCTCCACTGCGCGCGCAGGTGGAAATGCTGCTGGACCGGACGCTGCCAGGGAGCGTGGTGCCGCTGTTTGAGAAATACTTCACCGCGGCTCCGAACTCTTCGACCTCGGTCGGCGTTCTACTTGGCGCGGTGGCCACCAGCATTTATGGTGCGGCAGGCGTGCTGGCCACTTTCATGGAGGGCTTCCGCCGTGCGTACAACATGAGCGACGAATGCTGGGGGCCGGGGTTGCGCGGGGGCATTCGCAAGCAGATTCAGTCGTACGTTCTGGTGCCGATCGCGCTGGCTCCTCTTGCGCTAGCCAGCGTCCTGGTTATCTTCGGGCACCTGATGCTGACGACGCTGATGCATTACTCGCCCACGGGATGGGACAACGGCCTGTACTGGACGGCGAACACGATCCGGTGGGCCGCCTCGTTGAGCGCGACGGCAGGTGTGCTGGCGGTTGTCTACCGGTACGGCCTGCCGAAACAGCCGGGATGGCGCGCCGTGGTTCCCGGTGCCGCATTTGCCACGACGACATGGTTTCTTTCCACACTGCTGTTTGGTGTGTATGTGACGCGCTTTGCCAACTATTCGCGCGTGTACGGGTCGCTGGGCACCGGTATCGTTCTTCTGCTTTGGCTGTTTCTTACGTCGCTTGCGGTCCTGTGCGGCGCGGAACTGAATGCCGAACTGGGCCGCGATACCAATTTGCAGATGCCCACGCCGGCACACCCCACCTGCTGAGAGACCGGCCTGTACACTCCTGCTTCTTCGAGCCGTTGCGGCGCGACGTTAGAATGACTTTGACCTGGCGTGCGCACACGCGGTCGCCGTGGAGAACGATGACGCAACGCAGCAACATGCTCGGCACGGGCCGCAGCGCAAAGATCGTGGCAACGCTGGGACCGGCCTGTTCCAGCGAAGTGGTTTTCCGGCAGTTGGTGCGCGCGGGCCTGGATGTGGCACGGCTCAACTTTTCACACGGAACGCACGCACAGAAGGCGGAACTGATCCAGATGGTCCGCTCTGTCTCCCTGAGCGAAGGCAAGCCGATCTGTATTCTGGCCGATCTGCAAGGCCCCAAAATCCGCACGGGCAAACTGGTGGATGGCAAACCGGTGCTGCTGGAGGCAGGCAAGCGCCTGGTTATCACCCCGAACGAGATGAAGGGGACCGCGGAGAAGGTCAGCACTGTGTTTCCGACGCTGGCGGAGAATCTGGGGCCGGGCGATGCGATTCTCCTCTCCGACGGATTGATCGAACTGCGTGTCGCTGAGGTTCAGGGCAGTGACATTGTCTGCGAGATTGTGAACGGCGGCATGCTGGGCGAAAACAAGGGCATCAACCTGCCCGGTATACCGGTCAAGGTGCCCGCGCTGACGGAGAAGGACGAGGAGGATCTCGAGTTCATCGCGACGCAGAACGTCCACGCGCTTGCGCTCTCGTTTGTGCGTACGGCGGAGGACATCCGCTACACGCGCCGCCGCATGGCGCAGCTGAACTGCGACGCGTGGATTGTGGCAAAGCTGGAGAAGCCGCAGGCGATTGAGAACCTGGAAGAGATTCTGGAGGAGACCGACGGGCTAATGGTGGCGCGGGGCGACCTGGGCGTTGAAGTGCCGCCCGAGAAGGTGCCGGCGATCCAGAAGCACATCATCCGGCGCGCGCTGGCCTACCGCAAGCCGGTGATCACCGCGACGCAAATGCTGGAGAGCATGATCGACAATCCTCGTCCGACACGCGCCGAGGTGAGCGACGTGGCGAATGCCGTGTATGACGGCACGGACGCTGTGATGCTTTCCGCGGAGTCCGCTGCCGGCAAATACCCTGTGCAGGCGGTTGCCATGATGGCCAAGATTATCGTCGAGAGCGAATCGCAGATGGCGGTGGAGCGCGCCACCCTGCCGCATCCGCCGCGCAGCCAGCGTTCCTTTAAATTGAGTGTCGCGGAGACCATCTGCGAGAGCATGGCGCTCTCTGCCGAGGACCTGGACCTGAGCGCCATCGCGATCTTTACCGAGACTGGCACGTCGGCGCGCCTGATGTCCAAGTACCGGCCAAACACGCGCATTTTCTCGCTTTCGACGGAAGATAGCGTCGTGGGTAAGACAATGATGCTGTGGGGCGTGTACCCCATCAAGGTGGACCGGTTCGGCGGCGGCGATCTCCAGATCGAGATGGCGGAAGAGACCCTTGTGCGCCTAGGGCATGTGCAGCCGCGCGAGGTGCTGGGCATTGTTGGAGGGACCGCCAGCCGGATTGGCGGGACCAATTTCCTGAAGCTGCACGAAATCCGGGACATTGCGTGACAGCGGCTAGGGCGCGGCTGGCTCCTCCGGAATGGCTTCGCCGTCGGCCCGCGGGTCGGCTCCGGCGAAGTTGATCATCCGTTTGCTGTCGCGGGCGACCGCGTCACCCTGGCCAACGGTGTAGGAGTACGGCTCCAGCACTTTCACCTCGTGGCCGCGCTTCACGAGGTCCGCGCGGACGGGCTCGGGGATAGTCTGCTCCATGAGCACATCGCAGCCGTCAAAGGTTTCCTTGGTGAAGCGTGGTGCTTCGAGCGCGGCTTGCACGTTCATGCCGTAGTCGGCGATGTTGGCGACGAATTGGGCGTGCGCCTGCGCCTGATTCCATCCGCCCATGATGCCGAAGCCGATGTGCAGGTCACCCTTCTCCATGAACGCTGGGATGATGGTGTGCAGCGGCCGCTTGTGCCCGGCCAGCGAATTGGGCAGGCCCGGGGTCAGCTGAAATCCAGCGCCACGGTTGTGGAACGAGAAGCCCAGGCCGGGCGCGACCATGCCCGTACCGTAGCCGGCGAAATTGCTCTGGATGAGCGAGACGATGTTGCCGTCCTTATCGATGGTGGACATGTAGATGGTGCTGTTGCCGTGCTTATTCAGTTCCGCCGTCACGCTGGACGGCACCACCTGGCAAGCGGCGTTTGTCATGGAGACGAGCTTTGCGCGCTTGTCCGCCAGATCCTTGGAGATGAGTTCTTTGGTTGGGACGGAGGTGAAGCGTGGATCGCCAACGTAGCGGTACATGTCGGCGTAGGCCAGCTTCTTGGCCTCGATCATCACCTGAAGCGCGTCGGCGGAGTTGTGGCCGTAGTCCGCAAGCGGGAAGTGCTCCATGATGTTGAGCATGGAGAGCGCGGCGATGCCCTGGCCGTTGGGCGGCAGCTCGTAGACGGTCCATCCCCGGTAGGTGGTCGAAACAGGCTCGACCCACTCGGGTTGAAAGCTGGCGAAGTCTTCGCGGGTGTGCAGGCCGCCCTGGCTGTTGAGGAACTTGACCATGGTGTCTGTCATGGGACCGTTGTAGTAGGCATCGCGGCCGCCGTCCGCAATGGCTTGCAGGGAGTGCGCCAGCGCCGGGTTGCGGAACAGGTCGCCCAA
>CAXUBG010000182.1:0-2691 GCA_964249285.1 uncultured Terriglobus sp.
AGGTTGAGCGGTGTGCGGCCAGTGGTTGCGTCGTTGTAGATCAAAACGAAACGCCCATCACGCAGATGAACAACATCGATGCCGGAGTTCGGATTGGGCACGTTCAGCCGGCGCACGTTTGTCCAGCGGATACCGCCGTCCGCTGAATCCGCGATGCAGATTCTCCCGGTCTGCGCTGCGGAGCGAAGGTACATGCGCAGGTGCTGGCCGGGCCTGCCGCCATCCATCGCGAGAATGGTGGGTTGAATCACGCCCGCGGGCGTACTTCCGCTGACGCCGGTGCTGGTGGCGTGCAGCAGTTCCGGCAGCGTAATAGGGCCGGTGCGCGTCCAGGTGTCCCCATTGTCTGTACTGCGTTCCACCCAGGCTGCCCACGATTGATACGTCTCAACCGATGTGCCGCTGACAATGGTCCCATCCGGCGCGACATACGGCTTGGTGCGAATCGGACCGTAGATGCCTGCGGGAAGATGTTCCACGGCGGACCAGGTTTTACCGCCGTCATCGCTGTACCGGCGCGCGGCGGTCCAACTGGTGACCGCGGGACCGTACTTGAAATACAGCCACAGCCGGCCCGTTTTCGCGTGGAACAGCACCGGATTCCAGCAGGGCGTCTCCGGCTCGCGTGCAATCTCTACGGGCACGGACCAGCCCGCGGCAGTCCTGCGTGCCATCCAGATGGCGACGTCCGGCGCGCCTTCACGCGTGCCGCCGAACCATGCCGCCAGAAACTCGCCGGGTGCAACCTCAACCAGCGTGGACGCGTGCGCCGCAGGAAAGGGGGCGTGCTCGTAGATGAACTCCTTGCGCACCGCAGTGTCTTGTCCGCCTGCCACGCCAATAAAGAGCAGGCCTGCAAGTGCAACGCGAAAATGGTGCGGCAGCCGCATCGCACAGACTATAGCGGAGGCAGTCTCGTGCTGTCGATGTTTCGCGCCGCTCATCGCTGCCTCGGGAGGGTGCTTTACAGCAGAGACAAGCGCCTGTAGGTTTGGAGTCCGGAGAGCGCGAGCATGGGCGGGCTTGGCACGGCTGAAGAGGAGCGGATTCGCAGAGCGCTCGACTCGTTCCGGATCGAGCTGCCATCGTGGGGCTTTGCAAACACCGGCACGCGATTCGGCAAGTTCGTGCAGCCCGGTGCGGCGACGGACCTAACCGAAAAGTTCGCCGACGCAGGCGAGGTGCACCGCCTGACCGGAGCCAGCCCCACCATCGCGCTGCATGTGCTGTGGGACCTGCCGGGCGGCCTGGCGGATGTGCCCGCGGTGCAGGCGCTTGAGAAGCAGCACGGCATACGCGCGGGATCAGTCAATCCAAACTTCTTTCAGGAGCAGGAATACAAGTTCGGCTCCATCGCAAACCCAGATGCTGTCGTGCGTGAAAAGGCGCTGCGGCATCTGCTTGTTTCGATCCAGATCGCAGGGGCGCTTGGTTCGCGCGACATCTCCGTGTGGGTGCCGGACGGGTCGAACTACCCGGGCACGCAATCCATCCGCAGGCGCATCGGCTGGATGGAGGAGGCGCTTGCAGCTGCACATGCTGCCCTCGGAGAACACCAGCGTTTGTTGATCGAATACAAGCCCTTTGAGCCAGCCTTCTACCACACGGATATTGCGGAGTGGGGCATGGCGCTGGAACTAGCGCGGCGCTCGGGTCCGCAGGCTAAGGTATTGGTCGATACCGGGCACCACTTTCAAGGCACCAACGTCGAGCAGATCGTGGCATGGCTGCTGCACCTGAACATGCTGGGCGGATTCCACTTCAACGACCGCAAATACGCCGATGACGACCTAACGCTCGGCTCCATCGACCCCTACCAGGTGTTCCGCATCTTTCATGAACTGCTGAGCGCGCCCGATACCGCCGTCGCGGAGCTCGCTTTCATGATCGACCAGAGCCACAACCTGAAGAACAAGATGGAAGCGATGGTGCAAACGGTCATGGTGGCGCAGGAACTGTATGCCAAGGCGGCGCTAATCAACCGCGAAGAGTTGGCGGGGTTGCAGGAACGCTGCGATCTGGTGCGCGCGGAAGAACTCTTCCGCTCCGCCTTCTTCGCCGACGTCCGGCCCATCCTGCGCGCATGGCGCACCGGGCGTGGCCTGCCGGCAGATCCGCTGGAGGCGCTCGCCGCGTCAGGCTACATCCGGCAGATCGAGCAGGAGCGTGGTGCCCGCAACGCCGTCGCTGTCACCCGCTACGCTTAGCCGCGCTAGAAGCTGTAGCGCAGGCCGGCTTCGATGCGGCGCCCGCTGTCTGCCTGATAGGCACGGTCGAACAGGGGCGACCCGAGAACGCTGCCCACCTGCGTCACATTGGTGTGGTTCAGCACATTGGCTGAACGCACGTTGACAGCAAGGGTTTGCAGCCGGTCCTTGTCCGCGTGCGGCGTCAGCGTGAAGGTGTGGCTCAGATTCAGATCGAGGTTCACGCGCGGAGGCGTTCGTCCCTCGTTGCGGGGGAACACCGCGCCTCCGCCTGTTGCGGCGAGCAGGCCATAGCGGGTTGCGATGGCGTTGGGAGCACCGGCGGCGGCATAGGTCGGACGGTCGTTGAAGTTGCCGTCGCCATTGTTGTCAAAGCCCGTGGTGATGTTGAAGGGACGCCCGCTGCTCAGGTAGTACTCCGAAGAAAGATCGACGGTGTGCGGCAGATGCAGTGTGGCATTGCCAAACATCTGGTGCACAGCAT
>CAXUBG010000182.1:2701-5207 GCA_964249285.1 uncultured Terriglobus sp.
GCATTGTTGGTGCGGTGCGCGATTTCGCCAGCATCGGTGTAGCTGCTCTGCGGCGCAAAGGTGATGTCGTTGTTTGTGGTTCCGCGCAGGCCCAGATGCACGTAGCCGATAAACAGGCTCAGCGGCTTCAGGGTGTGTTGCTCGGCGGAAAAGAACTCGATGTCGCCTTTGAACTTACCGCTGCTTTGCGCCTGCAGGATGTTCAGGTTGGCCGCGCCGGGACGAGGCCCATTCGCCTGGCCATTCAGCGGCGCGTTGATGTTGCGCGTGCGGTCGTCGTTCCACACGCTGAGCCAATAGAAGGTGCCCTGCACATTCCACCCGCCGCGCAAGGAGTGGTCCAGCTCGCCCTGCTGCTCTGCAAAATAAGCATCGCTGAAGTGTGGTGCAAACTGCCGCACTGTGCGGACGGGCGTTGCGTTCAGATAGGGGTTGCCGAAAACCGGCGAGTAGATGATGTTGCTGACGCGGTGCACGCCGTCCAGCCGGTAGATTTGCGCGGCGCTGTTGCCGTCGTACTGGCCGTTGAAGACGCCGGCGTGGAGCTTGACGGTCCATGTCTGCTTCTTGTCCGGCGACCACGCTATGCCGAAGCGTGGTGCTAAGTTCAGCAGCACCAGAGGTGCGCTTTGCGCGTAGTACCGAAGCCCGTAGGAGAGGGTGAGGTTGGGTCGCATCTTCCACGATTCCTGCGCGAAGAACGACTCACGACTTTGCGTAAAGTCCACCTCTGGGGTGCCGGTGACGCCGGTGAAGGCTGTGGCATTGCCGCCCGGGAGGTTGTTCAGCGCGCGTCGGTACTGCTCCAGGCCGGTAATGGTGGTGGATAACCCTGGGACGGCGTTGCCGTTGCTGTCCAATACGGGTGCTGGGCCGCCGCCGAAGGTGTACAGTCCGTTGAAGTCCTGGGGAATGTAGCGATGCTGCAGGCGCAGCCGTACATTGACGCCTGCTTTGAACGTGTGCGTGCCATGCGTCCAGATGGCATCGTCATAGAGTTCGAATCCTTTGGAACGGTCAGCCTCCGCACCACGCTCCGAGCCGCCACCGGTGAACGCCCCGGCCACCTGTACTGGTACCGCGCTGCTGTTAGGCGTCATGTCGTCGCGGAGCCAGCTCCAGCTAAAGCGGCTCTCATGCATCAGGTTGGCGGAGAGCGTGGAGACGTTAAGGAAACGGATAACGTGCTCAGTGACGGATTCACTGTAGCCGGACTCCTGAAGCGCTGTGCCGCCGACCCCGACGTTTGCAAGGTTGTTTACGTTTGCGCTGTAAGTCGCTGTGAGGGAATTCTTCGTGTTCCACTGCCATGCCGCGCGTGCGCTGCCTACCCAGAGGCGCTGCGGCGTATTCACCGTTGCGTTCACCGGAAGTGCGTTGCCGGTGCTGTCCAGCGACACGGCATTGACAACGCCGACATTATCAATGCTGCGATGCTCGAGCGACAGCGCGAAGTCGCTGCCCTGCTTGCGGATGGGTCCGCTCAGGTCAAAGCCGTAGCGCTGCTTGCCAATGCTGCCCTTGCTGATGGAGAACGGGTCGCGGGCGTTCAGCGCCGGACCGCCATAGGTCATGAACAGCGAACCGTGATAGCGCGGTTGGCCGGGCTTGGTGTAAACCTCCACGCGCGCACCCTCGTACGGCGGCTCCTGGTACTCAGCCGAGAATAGATCCGGATTGACCTTGATATATGCGATGGAGGATTTTGGCGGCAGCTTGCTGGAATCCTGAAAGCCGTCCACCGTGATGAGCGTGTCGGCCGGGTTGCCGCCCGCGCCCGCAGCCAGTTGTTGCAACTGCCGCAGCAGGTCGTCCGGATCGTCGGCCAGCGCCTTCAGGTCGTCGCCCGCCAGCGTGCGGCTTGCGCCGGTTTCGGTGTTGTCCACGCCGCGCGCCGTGTCGGCCTGCACGTCGATGCTCTGGTCCACGGATCCAGGCCGGAGGGTAATGTGAATGTCGGCCGGAAGGCGGTTGGCTGCAATCTCGCGATCCACAGTGGCGAAGCTCTGCGCTACGACGTGCAAACGGTGTGCACCCGAAGCAGCACACGCGAAGCGGAAACGCCCGTCCACGCCCGTCACCACCGTTACAGCATCTTCCAGGCTCACTGACGCATTGGGAACAGCTGCGCCGGTGCTGTCATGCACATCTCCCGCCAATGGCATTCCAGTGCAGGGCACGGCCTGTGCGTGCCCCTGTGTAGAACACAGGATCAAGGCAATAGACCATGCAGCAGCGGGATGCAGGCGTGTCATCGTTTCCATGGTGGACTCTATACGTTACGCAATCCTGCATCGCGCAGGATGCGAAAGTGCGTTGCTGCTTCCTAAACATTGGGCCGGAATTTAACGTGCGGTTTACTCTCGACTGCTACGCAACGGTCCAGGAGTAAGTTCCGCCATCCCTGTGGAAAGTTTCACCTCAGTTAGGCTGTGATTGTGCCGATCGGTTCCATCGCAGAAGAGGACCACGATCTCATCCGTGGCCGCAGGCGTATTGGTGGCGC
>CAXUBG010000182.1:5217-6302 GCA_964249285.1 uncultured Terriglobus sp.
AGGGCAAGAGACCATGCAGCAGCGGGATATAGGCGTGTCATCATTTCCATGGCGGACCTTATAAGATACGCAGCCTGACATTGCGCAGGATGCGAAACTTCGTTGCTGCTTCCTAAAACATTAGGCCGGAAATCGACGTGCGATTTACTACAGGCAGCTACGCAACGGTCCAGGAGTAAGTTCCGCCGTTCCTGTGGAAAGTTTCACCTCAGGTAGGCTGTCCTTGTGCCGATCGGTTCCATCGCAGAAGAGGACCACGAACTCATCCGTGGCCGCAGGCGTATTGGTGGCGCGGACCTGACGATTTGCACGGATGGCACGTGCCGCTTCGACGGCGGTGCGATGTTTGGCGTGGTGCCGAAGACACTGTGGTCGAAGAAGATGATGCCGGACGCGCTGAATCGCGTGATGCTAGGCCTGAACTGCGTGCTGGTACAGATTGGCGGCAAAACCGTTCTGATCGAGACCGGCTTTGGCAACAAGATCGCACCAAAACTCAAGGAGATCTACGCAACAGAAGAACGCCTGCCTGCGTCGCTGGCCGCGGCTGGCATCACGCCAGAACAGGTGGACATCGTCATCAACACGCATCTGCACTGGGACCACTGCGGCTGAATACCGTGCTGGATGGCGAAGGAATCGCGCGGCCGTATTTTCTGAATGCGGAGTACGTGATGCATCGCGGCGAGGCGGAGCATGGCCGGCAGCAACACGAACGCGACCGCATCAGCTATGCTGCCGAAAACTACGAGCCGGTGATCGCGGCGGGCCAGGCGCGGTTAGTCGAAGGCCGTCAGGCAGAAATTCATCCAGGTCTTTCACTCGAACGCTTCCCCGGTCACACGCGCAACATGCTGGCGGTCCACATCGAGAGCGAGGGCGAACACGCCTGCTTTATCAGCGACCTGATTCCCACGACGGCGCACCTGGACCTGAGCTGGGTCATGGGTTTTGACCTTGACCCGCTCTCTACCATCGAGGAGCGCAAACGCTTCTACGCGCGCGCCATCGAAGAGAACTGGCTGGTGCTGTTCCCGCATGACCATCGCGTGCCGATGGGGTACTTGCAACGGGACAACCGCAGC
>CAXUBG010000183.1:0-322 GCA_964249285.1 uncultured Terriglobus sp.
GATTTGGATCGGTACGCACCATGCGTTAGTTCAGCGATGGTCACGACGGAAAGGTCAATGTCGATCTCGCGGTGTGTGGCTTGTAGTTGTTCAAGTATTTGGCGAACTGTGTGGCCCCGGCGTTCTGCCGCGATAACGACGCATGAATCGAGGACCAGGCCCACTGATTCAGTCCCACGCCGGTGGATTCCACGGCTTGCGATGAGTTATAACTTCTTCCACATCGACAGCAAACTCGTGGTCGAGAACGGGGGCTTCTCCGCTTGCTTCCTCGTGTTTCTTTGCCAGTGCGATGCACTCGGAGATGGAGCGGCGGGGCGGA
>CAXUBG010000183.1:332-2198 GCA_964249285.1 uncultured Terriglobus sp.
TGCTGCGCGTAGAACCGCTGCCGGACTGGGCCCGCTTTCAATCACGATTTCTGCCCCGGCGCGGACCTGAGCCATGAGGCTGGCAAAGTCGCGGGAGGCCTCGGCTTCCGAGATGTGGATCACTGCCATAGCGTCATCATACTCGGTCGCCCTGCAAAGCCCACCCTCTCTGCGAGCAAAGCGGCTGAGCAATTCGGGGCTGGCGGAAGATCTGGGACGGAACCCGGGTTCTGTGACGCGTGATGTGAACAAGCTTAGGCAGCTTGGTTTGCTGCGGTTGCGGGAGCAGGTCAACCCCGGACATGGTTTAGTGCAGATTGTCGAACCTGTTGCGCGACGCTTACAGATGCGTGTCGCTCTTTAGTTCTCGCGCAACTACTCGTAACGCTTCCTAATCCTCAGGAACGGTACGACTAAGACAAACATCTCCGTTAGAGCCATCGGTGTGATTGTGATGAAGTTGAATGCCGACAAGAATTTGTACAAAAGTGTAACTAACACAATGTGTATTGTAATCATTCCGAGTGCTGCTATTCTTGCTGCTCTTTCAGAATAGAGATCCAGGTTAAGACCAAACAGGGGCAGGAATACCATTCCTGTCCACTCGACGACCTTGCTAACGCTTTCAAGCCACTTCGCTCCTGACACCTCCTGAGAGACCACGAAAAGAACAATTACACATACCCCCAAATCAGTTGCACTGTTACGCAGAGTCGACCGTGATAGTTTTGTCATGTTAGTTCGCTAAGGATTCATTCAATGCAGTCAGCTGCCCTCAGCGCAAAACAGCATCACCTTAGATTGCTTGTAGTTCCAGTGTCTTGCCGAGTGCTTTCAGTGCGTTGGCGCCGGCGCCGATTCTGGTTGTGTGGCGTAGGTCGAGCAGGCGGTTTACTTCCTGCTTGGTAACTCCGAGGCGCTCTGCGAGGCCGGTGGGGCGGACTTTTTCAGTCAGCATTTCGTTTAACAGCAGAACTTTTGCGACGACGCTCAGCGGCAGTTCCACAGAGTCGCCGCCGCGTTTAACGCGCGATGGCTTGGGAACCATGCGCTTGTCTTCGAAGTAGAAGTCGAGCGAGGTGATGAGGGCGTCGAGTGCCATGGCGAGTGCGCTGGTCGCGGTCATCGCCTTGCGTGATGGCTCCAGGGATGTCTGGGAAGGTAGCCACGAAGCCGCCTTCTTCTGCTGGGGTTAAGTTCAGTGGATAGAGCATGACACTTCCTGTGTGCTGCTTATGTTGCGCGCCTTCAGCGCTCAGTTGTTCTTTACTACTATGACCTAGGGCTTCGCCCTAGGCTGTTATATTTTGCGCCTTCAGCGCAACTTAAAGGGCACCCTTGTGGGTGCCCTCATGTGTTGATTTCGCTTGTACTGGTCAGAACTGGCCCCAGAGGAGTTGGTTGTAGACGTCGTGGTGGAACTGCACTTCGGCCCCCTTCACGATGGTGCCGAGGAGGCGGGGGCAGCGGTCGGCTGAGGCCTGTTTGAGGTCGGCGTAGCGAGCTTTTACGTCTTCGCCCAGGAGTTTGGTGGTCCACTCCGCGTTGCGGAAGTTTTCGAGCGCGGTGTAGATGTTATCGGGCAGGTAACGCTGCGCCTGGCGCAGGTTCTCGATCTTGGCGGTCTCGCCGTCGAGGCCGGTTTTGAAGATGGAGTAGAGGACAGCGTAGGGGTTGGCGTCGGGGCCGACGGAGCGGACCTCGACGCGGGCGGACTTCTCATTACCGATGGGGATGCGGACCATGGAGCCGCGGTCGGTGGCGGATGCCTTGATCTGGTTGGGCGCTTCAAAGTGCGGATCGAGGCGGCGGTAGGCGTTGAAGCTGGCAGTGAGCAGGAGGCAAATATCATTGCCGTGGGTCAGG
>CAXUBG010000183.1:2208-6275 GCA_964249285.1 uncultured Terriglobus sp.
CATGCCGCTGCCGTTGACGCCGGTAACGGGCTTGGGCAGTAAGGAGGCGGACATGCCAAGCTGCGTTGCGACCTGGCGGCAGATGAGCTTGTAGAGCTGGATCTGGTCTGCGGCGGAGACGACATCGCCGTAGCTGTAGTTGATCTCGAACTGCGACGGCGCAACTTCGGGGTGGTCCTTCTCATTTTCGAAGCCCATGGCGCGCTGCACTTCGGCGGCGGTGTCGATGAATTCGCGCAGCGGATCGCCTGGCAGGGAGTGATAGTAGCCGCCCGCGTTGACGTACTCGAAGCTGCCGGTTTTATGGAAGTTGCGTTCGGCGTCGACACCCTCGAAGAGGAACCCTTCGACTTCGTTCGCGGCGTTGAGGGTGTAGCCCTGATCGCTGTACAGCTGGTTGGCGTATTGCTTGAGGATGCCTCGCAGGTCGGCGCTGTAGGGCTGGCCGTTTTTGTCGATGACTTCGCCGAAGACGAGCACCTTACCCGCGCCGAAGACGTCGGCGGGCGTCCAGTAAAAGGCGTTCCAGTCGAGGCCGAGGCGGAGATCGCTCTCTTTCTGTGCGGTAAAGCCGCGAATGGAGGAGCCGTCAAACGTCAGATTGTCGTACGAACCCACGAGGAAGTTCTTGTCGTAGTCGAGCATGTGCAGGCGGCCTTCGAGGTCGCTGAAGACGACAGTGACGGCCTTGATGCCCTTGGTGTCGGTCAGATATTTCAGGCGCTCCTCCTGGATAGTGCCGAGGGCGACGCGCTGCTTGCGCTGGTCCTTGGCGGCCAGGTTCTTTTCGGTGAGCTCCTCATACGACAGTTCGAGAAAATCGCGGTAATTGCCTGACATACGACTCCTTATGTACGCGCACGATGCGGGCGGCGCTGGCCGGATTTCCCGCGGGCCTGGACCTGAATGGGTTGCAAGTGTGGTGAAAGGAACGAAGCATGTTCCCTGCGTACAAAATATCAGAAGATGGCGCGATGCACCGCAGCGTCTTTTAACATTCGTGCGCTCATTGGCACTGGCTGGATGTGATATTTTCAATCGGGTGCCTTGAATCGCAGCGCATTATCGATAGCAGGGCATATCACCGTTCGTGCATCACTGTATCCCGCACAATCCACTGTATTTGAGGAGTATCAACGTTGGGCATGAGCATGGTTCCCAAGCGCCTGTTTTTTACGAAGGGTGTTGGCCGCCACAAGGAGCGGCTTACGTCGTTTGAGATGGCGCTGCGCGACGCAGGCATTGCGGCACAGAATCTAGTGCGGGTGTCTTCAATTTTTCCGCCGAAATGCAAGATGATCACACGCAAAGAGGGTTTGAAGTACTTGAATCCGGGCGAGGTGGTGTTTGCAGTGGTGGCGGAGAACAGTACGCGCGAGCCGCACCGGCTGGTGGTGTCGTCGATCGGGGTGGCGATTCCGACGGACCGGAACACGTATGGCTACCTGTCAGAGCACCACAGCTTTGGCGAGACGGAGGAGCAGGCCGGGGACTACGCCGAGGAGCTTGCCGCGGAGATGCTGGCGACGACGCTGGATGTGGACTTCGACCCGGATACGAGCTGGGATGAGAAGAAGGAGATTTACCGCATCTCCAACAAGATCGTGCGGACGGCGAATGTAACGCAGAGTGCGGTGGGTGACAAGAAGGGGTTGTGGACCACGACGATTGCGGCTGCGATTCTGATCTTTGATGACGAGGAAAAGGTGTAGGCCGGGCAAAGGACGACCGACGGACGCTGGCATTTAGCTGGTGCCGTTTTTTCTTGCTGAGCCGGTGAATGCTACACTGAAGTAGTCATTTGAGGTGACCACATGGCTGGAGCAAAACGCGAACAACAGAGTTGGTCTTCCTCAGAACCCGTTGCTGCCGCGAAGGCCAAGGCGCATTTTCTGGAGCTTATCAGCACTGTAGGCGAGAGTGGGAGCGGTTTCGTTATCACGAAACGTGGCAAACCTGTAGCAGAGCTCATTCCATTCCGCCAGGGCAAGCGCACGGAGAGCGCATACGGCTGCATGGCGGGGACATTTGAAATTACGGGAGACATCATGAGTCCCGAACCCGACGTTTGGGATGCGATGCGGTGAAGTACCTGCTGGATACGCACGCGTGGTTGTGGTTTGTGCGAGGACAGAATCTGCCGGTCAGGGTGCAGAACGTGTTCGACGAGGCCCGGCGGAACGATGAGCTTTGCCTATCACCCATAAGCCTGTGGGAGATTGCGATGAAGGCCAGTCGTGGACGCCTCCAGATACCAGCACCTATTCGCGAATGGCTGAAATTGAGTGTGCGGGCATCAGGTGTTTGGATGGCAGACTTTGATATGCAGGTGGCTGTAGAGTGCGCTGAACTACCTCCTGCATTTCACGGCGACCCAGTGGACCGCATTCTTGCTTCTACATGCCGTGTACAGGGCTTGACGCTGCTGACACGCGACAGCGCTTTACTGAAGTCAGCGGCCCGGGGCGTTTTTCGCGCTGAGCGAATCTAGGAGTTCTGTTGCAGTCGCATATCAGCAAGGACAACTCGCAGCAGTTTGCCAGCGATAACTACTCCGGGATTTGTCCGGAGGCCTGGGCGGCGACGGCTGAGGCCAATCAGGGGCACGCCACGGCGTACGGCGATGACCCGTGGACGCAACGCGCGTCTGATCTGTTTCGTGAGTTGTTCGAGACGGAATGCGAGGTGTTTTTCGCGTTCAATGGGACGGCGGCAAACTCGCTGGCTCTGGCGTCGCTTTGCCAGAGTTACCACTCGGTGATTTGCACGCAGAGCGCGCATGTGGAGACGGACGAGTGCGGCGCGCCAGAGTTCTTCTCCAACGGGTCAAAGCTGCTGACGGCGCAGACCAAGGATGGCAAGCTGACGCCGGAGGGCATTCGTGCGCTGGCAACCTCACGTAAGGACATCCACTTTCCCAAACCGCGTGCCGTGACGGTTACGCAGTCCACGGAGACCGGGCGGGTGTACACCGTGAACGAGGTGCTGGCGCTGAGCAGCACGTGCCGCGAGCTTGGATTGCATCTGCACATGGATGGTGCGCGCTTCAGCAATGCGGTGGTGAGCGCGGGCTGCACGCCGGCGGAGATGACGTGGAAAGCCGGCGTAGATGTGCTGTGCTTTGGTGGCACGAAGAATGGCATGGCGATTGGGGAAGCCATCGTGTTCTTCGATCACGCGCTGGCGCTTGACTTTGACTACCGGTGCAAGCAGGCGGGACAGCTTGCGTCCAAGATGCGGTTCCTGCGCGCGCCATGGGGTGGCCGGGTGGAGACGGGCGCGGGGAAGCGCCATGCGGAACACGCAAATGCGTGCGCGAAGCGGCTTTGCCTCGCGATCCAGGGCTTGCGGCACGCCGAGGTGATGTTTCCCGTGGAGGCAAATGCTGTGTTTCTGCTGGCGAGCGAGGAACGGTTGGAGTTGCTGCGGGAGCGTGGCTGGCGTTTCTATACATTTATTGGGGGCGGGGCGCGGTTTATGTTTGCGTGGGATACGGTGCCTGCGCGTGTGGATGCGTTGGCGCGTGATGTGCGCGAGGTGATGGGGTGACCATGGCAGACAAGAACACCTTTCAGTCAGTGATGCCGCTGATCCCAACCGGCGGCGCACTTGCTGACGCGATCACATACTACGTGGAGAAGCTTGGGTTTGAGATTGCATCCCAATGGGACGGTGGCGCTGTTATTCAGAGGGGCAGTGTCAGCTTCATGCTCGTTCCTAACAACAACCGTGAGTGGGCCGACAATGCCAGCTTCAGCATCGGTGTCGCCGATCTGGATGCCCTGCACCGGGAGTACATGCAACGCGGGGTTCCTATGGGACGGCTAGAGATGAAGTTTTGGGGCCGCCGCGAATTTCACATGATTGTGCCTTCGGGAGTCTGCCTGCAATTCTTCGGCGTGGCTGATTGAGGACAGTATGAAGAAGACGAATGTTGCGCTGGTTCAGATGCGTTGTGAGCCGGACACGCAGAAGAATCTGGAAGAAGCGGCAGAGCGCATCGCGGAAGCCGCGGCACATGGTGCGGAACTGATTTGTTTGCCCGAGTTATTCAGGGCGCAGTACTT
>CAXUBG010000184.1:0-6232 GCA_964249285.1 uncultured Terriglobus sp.
GTCCAGAACACCGCCAGGGTTTGCGCCAGATTCATGATGCGCGACAGAAGCGGTATCGCTTCACCGGTGCTTCCCATCGGATGACCACGCCCATTCCAATGCTCATCCAGACTGGCAATGCCCTCGGCAACAGCGACGGAAAAGCCGATGCGCCGGGCAATTGACGCACCGCGCTCACAGCGTATGGTGATCAGGTCTCGCGAGGTCGGCTGCTCGCTGGACGCCGCGCGGCACAGGGCATATACGCGCTCAAGGAACGGCTTGCCAGTGGCAATGTGGTCGATAGCGTACTTCAGGCTTTCCCAGCGGTTGCCCGTCCAGTCCTTGTCTTTGAGATCGCCCTTGGCCTTGATCTCATCGCTTCGCAATAAGTGGAAGAGCTTTGAAGCATTGCTGCTGCAGCCGGCGTCCTTCAACAGCAGCGCGTAGTACAGGTCCGCCTGTTGCGCTGGCGTCATGCCAATGGCCTGGGCCAGCCGCATGCCGATGATGCAAGACCGCAGCGCGTGTCCCATGGACTGGCCTTCCGTCAGGTCCAGCGCATACGACAACGCGGAGATCACTCCCGACGCACGCACCGGACCCGCCCCGGCGTTCCCGGCCGGCACTGTCATCAACTCCATTCGCCTTTGCTCCCCCAGAAGCGGAACATTGCTTCAAAAAGACTTATCGGTCAGTGCTCCGCGATGTTGAATGCATGCGACGCTCCTTGTCAGTGGAGCAGGCAATTCGGTTTGATTCGCGGCCCGGCACCATGCTTCCGGTGCTTGCACGATACGCAAGCTATCGCACCCTGAAACAGAAGAGTATGGTGAACGCATGACCGGACTCCTTCGCTCCACGTTGCTCGCCTTGTTCACTGCAGCCCTTCCGTTAACAGCACAAACTCCCGCCGCAGGCGCGCCGATTAAGGTCGCTATCGTGGGATTGACGCATGGGCACATCAAGGGCTTTCTGCATAACTTACCGAGCAGTACCAGTGCGAAGCTTGTCGCAATCGTGGAGCCGAACGCGGCGTTGGCGAAACAGTATGCGGACCAGTACCACCTAGACCAGAGCCTGTTCTACGCCGATGAAGAGACGATGCTGAACAAGGAGCATCCCGACGCGGTGCTGGGCTACGGGACCATTGCGGAGCATCGCAAGGTGATTGAGATTGCGGCAAGGCATGGTGTCAGCAGCATGGTGGAGAAGCCGCTGGCCGTCAGCGTGGAGGATGCGCTGGCCATTCGCAAGGCGGCGCGAGAGCACCATGTGCAGGTGCTGGTGAACTACGAAACCACATGGTATGCCAGCAATGCCGAGGCGCTGAACGAGTTACAGAGCGGCAAGCTGGGCACGGTGCGCAAGGTGCTGGTGCGCGACGGCCATGAGGGACCGAAGGAGATCGGGGTGGGGCCGGAGTGGCTGCCCTGGCTGACCGATCCGAAGCAGAATGGCGCGGGCGCGCTCTTTGACTTTGGCTGCTACGGCGCGGACCTGGGCACCGTCATCTTCAAGGGCGCGACGCCGCAGAGCGTCACGGCGGTGGCGCAGACGCACAAGCCGGACATCTACTCGCGGACGGAGGACGATGCGACGGTGATCGTGGCGTATCCGGGCGCGCAGGTGATCCTGATGCCATCGTGGGACTGGAGCTTCGCGGTAAAGAATATGGAGGTGTACGGTACACAGGGCGAGTTCTTCACGGTGGCGGGCAAGGACATCGTGACGCGCTACAAGGGCGAAAAGACCGAGTCAGCCGCACATCCCGCGCCGGTTCTTGCGCAGAATCAAAGCAACTCGCTGGACTACCTTGCGGCCGTGCTGCATGGGCAGATTGACCCAAAGGGCGATCTGTCGTCATTGGAGACGAACATGATCGTGGTGCAGATTCTGGATGCCGCAAGGGAATCGGCCCGGCAGGGTAAGACGATCTCGTTGAAGCCGCTTTCGCAGTAAGTTAGTTCGTTCACCTGACTAAGTGCAGCAAATAAGAACGGCAGCCTCTCGGGGCTGCCTCTTTGTTTGTTACTGTTGGGAACTACAGACCTGGAAGAAGTGAAGCAGGAAGGTTCGATTGCCTTGGTTCGTCTGAGGGAAGAGTAGCCAGATGCGGCTTATAGCGCCAGTGAACTCTGGTAATCTTCTCGCACGCTTTGGTAATGCGTACTTCGCTTGTTCTTCACCTTACGCAGTGATTCAGGGTTGCGGCTTGAGGGTGCCGGTTCGAAGTCTGCCGATGCGGCCTTTTGGACCGGCTGCAAAGGGCAGAGACAGTGCGTTCCAGTTTTTGTTCGCGTCCGGCGCGTCACCCGCTTCGGCATGGGCTTGCAGCGGCATCCAGTTGCGTCCGTTGTCGATGGAGATGTCCGAGCCGTTCGGGCCAACGGTGATCCAGGCACCGGATGCCGGATGAAAGGCGACCGAGGAGCGATACCCGTGCGGCTGCGTGGTGCTTGCCGTCCAGCTCACGCCTCCATCCATGCTGTACGCCGCGATGTTTGTTGCGCTGTCTGGTGTTGCGTAGTCCCCGCCAACGGCGACGAGTGCCCCATCGTGCTCTGCGATGGCGAAGATGCCGGCCGTGGGGGAGGCGGTGCCGACGGGCATTGCCGCGGGGGTGAACCAGATGCGGTCGAGGCATTGGCCGGGATCGTTGTAGCCGGTGGATTGCGAACACTGCGGCCATATGCCATGAAACACATGGCCGCCCGCGCCGCCAAAGACCGGGCCAGAGGGCAACAAGACAAGCGACTGATTGCTGGCGGCAAACGCTCCGCCGTCCAGCGCCGCGTGAAGGCCGTCGGCCTTGCTCTGCAGCCACGTTTCGCCGCTATCCTGCGTGGCTGCGAGAAAGAAGTGGCCTTTGACCGGGTCACCCAGGATCCAGCCTTCGCCGGGGCTGGTGAATTGCAGCGCGTCGAAGAAGCCGTCCGGCGCGTCCGGATTTGTGAGGACCAGCTTCCACGTGGCACAGCCGTCCGCTGTTTTGTACACGCGTGAAAGGCCGCCCTTGCCGCTGGACATGACGAGCGCGGTCTGCGGGCCGAACGCCTGTACCGCGCGGAAATCAAGCTGCTGCGCGTCCGGAGGCGTGGCGCAGCGGGTCCAGTGGGCACCGCCATCGGTTGTGCGCAGTACCGTGCCCTGGCTGCCGCTGGCCCATGCCACGTTGCTGTCGACGGCGTCGATGCCGCGCAGGCTGGCCTCTGTCCCGCTGTGCTGCAAGGTGAACTGCGCGGCACCGGGAAGCGCAATGGCAAGACAGAGTACGGGAACGGAACGGCGAAGCATAGGCCTGAGTGTAGCCGCTGGACTCGCATCGAACAGGTATGCTGTCCTCCGTCATCGCGGCGATGCACTATGACGCGAGTTCCCGCGTGCTGACGATGATCTACCAAGGCCGTCGCGGTGTGTACCGCTACTTCGAGGTGCCGCCGGAGGAGTGGACCGCGTTTCAGGCCGCGCCGTCCAAGGGCACGTATTTGAATGAGATCTTCAAGACGCGCGCGTACCGCTATGAAAAGGTACGCAGCGCCGCCTGATCCGGCAAGAGCCGCGCCGGCCCAGCATCAGGGCGGAGCCTTAGAATCCGGAAGAGGTTTCCATGCGGGGCAGGGTCACACGCCGGAATGTGTTGAAGAGTATGGCAGCCGGTTCCGCCGCCGCGCTCCTGCCGCGTCATGGCCTTGGCGCGCAAACCGCCGCCGCGCCGTTGCAGGAGTTTACGCACGCACAGGTGCGTGTGACAGGCGCGTTGCAGGAGGCCCAGCGGGAGAACGTTACGTCAATCCTGATGGGGCTGGACGAGGACAGCATCCTGAAGCCCTTTCGCGCGATGAGCGGCAAACCCGCGCCGGGAGCCGACCTGGGCGGATGGTACGGCTATAACGCCACCTACGACTACCACCACGACGACGCAGGGCTGGCACCCGGCGCGAACTTCGGCCAGTGGACTTCGGCGCTGGCCCGGCTGTACGCTGCGTCGACCTTCGACGGCAGCACGCGGCAGGATGCCTTGCGCGAACGCGCACTGCGCCTCCACACGCTTCTCCACCGCGACTTGACGCCACAATACTTTGCGGAAAACCATTTCGCCGGGTATGACTTCGACAAGCTTGTCTGCGGGCTGATGGATGCGCACCGCCTGCTGGGCGACGGCAGTGCGTGGGAGACGCTGGAGCGTGTGCGCGCGTGCGCGATGCCTGCGCTGCCGGGCCATGCGGTGGACCGCGAAATCCAGTGGAAGATCGGGGCCGACGCATCGTGGCTGTGGGATGAGACGTACACGATTCCTGAGAACCTCTACCTGGTGTCCAGCATGGGCGCGGGCGATGGATACCGCAGGATGGCCGAGGACTACCTGCTGAACCGGACCTTTTTCGAGCCGCTCGCAGCCGGGCAGAATGTGCTGGGCGATCACCATGCGTACAGCTATGTGAACAGCCTCTGCTCCGCGATGCAGGCGTACCTGACCGGGGGCAGCGCGATGCATCTGCGTGCGGCTCAGAACGGCTTCGATTTCCTCGAGGGGCAGAGCTGGGCCACCGGCGGATGGGGGCCAGAGGAACTGCTGCGCAAACCGGGATATGACGAACTGTTCAAGCACCTGGCCACGGGGCACAACGGCTTTGAAACGCCGTGCGGCAGCTACGCGCACATGAAGCTGACGCGCTATCTGCTGCGCGCCACGCGCGATGGCCGGTATGGCGACAGCATGGAACGCGTCCTGTTCAACACGGTTCTGGGCGCGTTGCCGTTGCAGCCGGACGGGTCGTCCTATTACAGTTCCGATTACAACAACGTGGCCCGGCGCATCTACTCTGTGCACAAGTGGCCGTGCTGCTCCGGGACGCTGCCGCAGGTGGTGGCGGACTACGGCATCAACAGCTACCTGCATGAGGCGGGTGCGGTGTGGGTGGTGCTGTATCAGCCATCACAGGTGCGCTGGACCGATGGCGACCTGCGCATGGAGTTGCGGCAAACAGGAGCGTATCCGGAGGACGGACACATTGCATTGCAACTCTTCACCTCCAGCCCCGCCGATTACACGGTGACGCTGCGCATCCCTGCCTGGGCGGGAACTGGCGCGCAACTGACGGTGAATGGCAGGCCTGTGAGCGCGGTTGCGGAGAAGGGATTTACGTCGATCCGCCGCCGGTGGAGCAATGGCGATCTGATCGGGATAACGCTGCCCATGCCGCTGCGCATGGAGCCGCTGCCTGCGAACGGGACGCCGCATTGGAACGTCACCGCCCTTGTGTACGGGCCAGTTGTCCTGTTTGCCCTGCGGGAACCCGGAGACCTGCTGGCGCCCCTGAGCTTTACGCGAGACGCGCTCCTGAAAGCGGAGCGTACCGGACCGCGCGAGTGGCGCGCGGAGAGCACGCATGGTTCGCGGCGTCTGGTGCCGTTTCCGCAGCTTGGGCTTGAGACGTACTCCACGTACTACAACGTGGTGTAGTCATGCGCGGCGCTCGTCTCCGCGTCCTCTCCGCTGGCTGGAGTCAAGGTGACGCATGACGGGTCTGTGACAACGGCCACCTAGCGGCTAACGACCAGCACGGTGAAGGTATCCGGCACCATCATGGGCCGCGGGCGCGGGACTTCCGCCGTGGGAGCGGGAGTGGGGCCGAACTCTGCGGTGACCAGGTATACGCGGCCTGAGACCGGATCAAAGCTCATGGTGCGCGCACCCTTCTGAGTGGCCACGGTCTGGACTGTTTTGTAGCCGTTTTTCGCGTCGACTACGCTCAATGTGACCTCACCGTTGGAACTGAAGGCGAGCTGATTTTTGTTGTCGTACCCGGCCGCATCCGGACCGTCGCCGATGTCTGCCAGAGCCAGTTCCTTGCCGCTGTTAGCGTCCACGATCACCATCTTCTTGCCATCGCACACAGAGAACAGTCGGGAGTGCTCCAGGTCAATAGCCATGCCGGAGGGTGACTCGCACCCGGCGACCGGCCAGGTGTCCACCAGCGTCTTGGCCTTTGCATCCAGGCGGACGATGCTGTTCTTGTCCTCGATGTTGTCGAAGACCATGCCCTTGCCGTCAGCCTGGGGGAACTCCGGCTTGCCGGGGAGCTTGATGGTGGCGACGACCGTGCGGCTGGCCGTGTCCACGACGCTGACATCCTTGCTGCGCCCGTTGAATGCCCATACCGTTTTGGTCACCGGCTCATACACGATGCCGTCCGGATTGGTGCCGACGGGAATGCTGGCGACCGTCTCCAGCGTCTTGCGGTCAAAC
>CAXUBG010000185.1:0-801 GCA_964249285.1 uncultured Terriglobus sp.
CGGGCTTCTGACCGGTGATCTGCGCAAGGTCACTGACCAGCGGGTCGAGTATCTTGTTGTTCTGCGTCGCCTCGCCGAGGCCCATGTTGATGACGACCTTCTCGACCCGGGGAACAGCCATCGTGTTCTCGAGGCCAAGCTCCTTCTGGACCGCCGCCTTCAACTCATTCGTGTACTTCTCGCGTAACCGTGCCACTGTGTTTCTTCTTTCTCCCACGGTTCTCGGGGTGGGCGCTCTACGTCCGTGTACCGTTTCGTGAGGTGTTCCTTATGGTGCCGTGCTTCTCGGAGCCGCTACTCTCGTCAACTCGTCTCTCGCCCGATGACGAGGGCAACAACTAACGAATGACGTCTTTGCTACTTCCGCTTCGGCCCCGATAGCGTCTCGCCGGTCGACTTCGCGAAGCGCTCACGCTTGCCGTCCGTCACGCGGATGCCGACGCGGGTCGCCTTGCCGTTGCCGTCCACCAGGCTCACATTGGAGATGTGGACGGGGGATTCCTGCTCGGCGATGCCACCCTTGATGTTGCGCTGCGGGTTGGGCTTGACGTGCTTCTTGACCAGGCCGACGCCCTGCACCAGAACGCGATCTTTGTCCGAGATGACGCGCAGCACGCGCCCGGTCTTACCCTTGTGCTTGCCCGCGATCACAATCACGGTGTCGTTCTTCAGAATGTGTGCCACTCGTTGCTCCTTATCCCGGACCGATGTTGTCGGCGGCGGGCCTCTGCTCTTGCCTCAGCAGGTGAGGGTGTTCTAAAAAGCACCTAACTAAGAAAGGCTACGCGAAAATGATGGTAG
>CAXUBG010000185.1:811-6196 GCA_964249285.1 uncultured Terriglobus sp.
CCTCAGCAGGTGAGGGTGTTCTAAGAGCACCCAACTAACTAAGCCTACGCGAAGATGATGGTAGCTGCAAGCCATCAGCCCGGGTAGGGACATCGACTTTCGCTCGTCGCTCCCGGCTATAACGTCCCGTCGAAACTACATCAGGTGAAGTCTGTACTCGCTCCATGGATTGAGCCAAATAGGTGGTGATCTGTTTACTTAACTAAATAACTTCCGGGGCCAGCGAGACGATCTTGAGGAACTTCTTGTCACGGAGTTCGCGGGCAACGGGGCCGAAGACGCGGGTGCCGACCGGCTCGCCTGCGTCGTTGATGACGACGGCGGCGTTCTGGTCAAAGCGGATGTAAGTGCCGTCTTTGCGGCGCGCTTCCTTGCGCATCCGGACGATGACGGCCTTGACGACCTTACCTTTTTTGACTGTGCCGTCAGGCGAGGCTTCCTTAACGGCAGCGGTTACGACGTCGCCCAAGCCGGCCTTCTTGCCTAAACCGCCACCAAGCGGCAGGATTACCTGCAGGCGGCGCGCGCCGGAGTTGTCGGCCACGTCGAGGATGGTACGCATCTGTACGGACATTGCTTTCTCTCCTTGACCCTAAGTGGCTTCCGCCCGGGCCGGGGATCATTCGATCCAGTCAATCTTTGTATCGCGGCGGCTGAGAGGATCGCGGTACGACTTCTACTGCGTTCGTCGACTCCTGCACGGTGTCTCGGACTCGTTCATGACCTTTGGTCATGAACGGGGCACCCGATTCTTACTACTTCAAAACCCACCTTAACCGCTGCGCGGTGAAGGTGGGGCACCCACTTATGCTGCGGACTGCGCGGGTGCGGCTTCGTTCAGCGAGAGCGAGGAGCGGCGGACGATCTCTTCGAGATTCCAGCGTTTCAGCTTGCTGAGCGGACGGCTCTCGCGGATACGCACCTGGTCGCCGATGCGCGCGGAGTTCTGCTCGTCGTGCGCGTAAAACTTCTTGTTGGATTTGACGACACGCTTGTACTTGGGATGCGCTTTACGCATTTCCACGGACACGACGATTGTCTTGTCCATCTTGGTGGAGGTCACGAGACCGATCTTCTCGGTCCTGTGCCCTGTTTTCTCTGGTGTTCCGGCCGGGGTGGCTGCTGTGTCTGCCATTAACTTATGCCTTCGCTTTCCGCGATTTTTTCGCAGGTGCGGCGCTCTCAGTCGGAGCGGTCGCGTGGCCGAGCGCACGCTGGCGGGCCACTGTCTTGATGCGCGCGATGTCTTTCTTTAACTCGCGCAGCTTCTTAATACCTTCGGTGTTACCAAGGCTCTTCTGAAAACGCACGCGGAATAACTGCTCGCCCGCCTGGGACTCCTGCGTCTTAAGTTCGCCATCGGTAAGTTCTCTGATCTTACTGGTTTCCATGATCTCTCTCAGTCGCGGCCAGGCCGGAATTATGCTGTAGCCGCAGCTTTGGTGTCGGGAGCGCCAGCGCCCGGGCGCTGGACAAAGATGGTGCGCAGCGGCAGTTTGTTTGAAGCAAGCCGCATTGCTTCCTTGGCAATCTCGGGCGTGACGCCCTCCATTTCAAACAGCAACTTGCCAGGGCGAACGACCGCGACCCAATGATCGAGCGCACCCTTACCGGAGCCCATGCGGACTTCCGCCGGCTTCTTGGTAATTGGCTTGTCCGGGAAGATACGAAGCCACACCTTGCCGCCACGTTTGATGTAGCGCGTCATAGCAATACGGCTGGCCTCAATCTGGCGGTCCGTGATGTAGCCGCACTCGACGACCTTCAGGCCGAAATCCCCAAACGCAAGCTCCGATCCGCGCCATGCTTTGCCACGCATTTTGCCTTTTTGCTGCTTGCGGTACTTTACCTTCTTCGGCATTAACATGAGTGCAATCTCCCGCTGCGGCCTTGGTCCGGCATCGTTCGGCCAGTCTCCGAGCGCCTTCTGTTCTTATTGGTTACAGACCGGCGATGCCAGCCTGATTCGTCCGGCTTACCTAAAACGCACCAGTGGTGGCAAGCGTATCGCGCCGCTTCTTCTGCTCGTAAATATCGCCGCGATAAACCCAAGTCTTGACGCCGATGATGCCGTACGTCGTCTTTGCTTCGGAGAATCCATAATCTATGTCAGCGCGCAACGTGTGCAGCGGCAGACGGCCCTGCAGATACCACTCGGAGCGGGCGATTTCGTTGCCGTTCAGGCGGCCGGACACCCGCACCTTGATGCCCTTGCAGCCGAAGCGCAGGGCTGAATCGACCGATTTCCGCATGGCGCGACGAAAGCTGACGCGCTTCTCAAGCTGGAGCGCGATGCTCTCTGAAACCAGCTGGGCATCCAGCTCCGGCTTGTTGACCTCAAGGATGTCAATGAAGACCTCGCGGCTAGTCCGCTTCTGGATGTCGGCCTTCAGTTTGTCGATTTCCGCTCCTTTGCGTCCGATGATGATACCCGGCCGCGCGGTGCGGATGATGAGGCGCAGTTTGTTGCCTGGGCGCTCAATCTCAACCGAGGAAACGCCAGCAGCCTTCAGCTTCTCGCGTAACTCGTTCTTTAACTTGACGTCTTCGACCAGCAGCTTGTCGTAGCCGCGCTCCACAAACCAGCGCGATTTCCACGGCTTGTTAATGCCGAGGCGAAATCCGTACGGATGAACTTTCTGACCCATAGCCTAATCCCTTCAAAACTCTACGCCGAAATGCCGGCCTTACTCTTGTTTGACTTGTTCCTGGTCGTTGCCTTGCCGGCATTCAACTTGCCGGTGGAAGTTGAATTGATGCTCTGCTCGGAGGCACCCGGCGTTCCGTGACCTTTTTCCGCCACCGTGACGATGATGTGCGCGATGCGGCGCTGATAGCGGAAGGCGCGGCCCATGGGGGCGGGGCGAATGCGCTTCATGCGAGGACCTTCGTTGGCCACGGCCTGTTTTACGACGAGGCGATCCACGTCCAGGTCAAACCCCTGCTCCTGGCTGAGATAATTTGCGTTCTGAATCGCGGAGCGCAGAGCCTTCTCTACCACCGGGGCAATGCGCTTCCGTGTGAACATGAGCGTATTCAGGGCGTGCTCGACGCTCTGGCCCTTGATGGTGTCCAGCACCAATTTTGCCTTTTGGGGACTCGTCCGCTGGAAGCGCGCTTCCGCCCGAAACTCCCGTACCGCACTCTTCTCGGCTGTTTTCGCCATAACTCTTCCTTAACGCGGAGTAAATCCGCTCACGTACTCAACTTACTTACTTCGCCTTGGCTGTTTCAGCCTTTGCCGCGTGTCCTTTGAAGGTGCGGGTCGCCGAAAACTCACCCAGCTTATGTCCGACCATATTCTCGGTGACATACACGGGAATGAACTTTCTGCCATTGTGAACCGCGATCGTGTGACCGACAAACTCCGGAAAGATTGTGGACCGGCGCGACCAGGTCTTCACTACTTCTTTCTTGCTTGCCTGGTTCAGTGCCTCTACCTTGACCATCAGGTGCGCGTCAATGAACGGGCCCTTCTTTGTTGAACGTGCCATGTACTCCCCTCGCTCCCTGACGTTACTTGCTGCGACGGTTGACGATAAAGACATCCGTCCGCTTGTTGTTGCGGGTTTTATAGCCGCGCGTTGGTTGTCCCCACGGGGTGACAGGATGACGTCCGCCCGATGTCTTCCCTTCGCCGCCACCGTGGGGATGATCGACCGGGTTCATTGAAACGCCGCGGTTCGCCGGACGGATACCACGCCAGCGGTTGGCACCAGCCTTGCCGATGGAGATGTTTTCGTGATCCGTATTACCGACCTGGCCGATGGTCGCCATGCAATCCACCAGCACGCGGCGCGTCTCGCCGGAGGGAAGCTTCAGCAGTGCGTAGTCGCCCTCTTTCGCGACCAATTGCGCTGAAGACCCAGCGGACCGCACCATTTGCGCTCCCTTACCAGGGCGAAGCTCAACGTTGTGCACGGTGGTGCCCGCGGGTATGTTCTTGAGAGGCAGGGCGTTACCGACGAGAATGTCGGCCTCTGGGCCGCTCATGATCTGCATGCCGACCTTTAGGCCGACGGGCTGCACAATGTAACGCTTTTCCCCATCCTTGTAGTTGACGAGGGCGATACGCGATGTGCGGTTCGGATCGTATTCGATGGTCGCGACGGTACCGGGAACTCCGAATTTATCGCGCTTGAAATCGATGATGCGCAGCTTCTGCTTGTGCCCGCCGCCCTGGTGACGAATCGACAGATGGCCGGCGGAGTTACGTCCGCCGGTGCGCTGCTTGACCGCCAGCAACGGCTTATACGGCTCGCTGGTCGTGATATCGGACGTGACAAGCTTCGACTGAAAGCGCAGCGAAGGGGTAATGGGTCGGAATGTCTTGATCGGCATACTTTGATTCTCCTAGCCTTGCGACTGGTGCTGAAGGCGGCTAGATAGGGTTGCGTAGATGACTGGCGTTTGATGCCTAGATCGAGTTGACATACTCCGGCATTTTCTCACCGGGCTGCAGGCGCACGTACGCCTTTTTCCAGTCAGGACGGAAGCCGGTGAACTTACCACGGCGGCGCTCCTTACCTAAAAAGTTTGCGGTGCGTACGCCAGACACTTTCACTTTGAAGAGATTCTCGACGGCCTGCTTGACCTCGACCTTGGTCGCGTTGTGCGCAACCTCAAAGACCAGCGTTCCCTCGGTTTCTTTCGTGCCCATGCTCTTTTCGGTGATGAGCGGGCGGCGGATGACGGTGTAGAGTGTCGGCATTACGCAGCCTCCTGTGTGGTGTCCAGCTTGGCGGCAAGCTTGCGCCGTGACACATTCTTCTTCAGCGTTTCCTGTAGAGCCTCAATCGCATCCTGCGAAAAGATGGCGTGCTCGTAGCGCAGCAAGTCGTAGGGATGGACCTCGGAGCTCAACACCAGCTCGACGCCGTCCAGGTTGCGCGAGCCCAGGAAGAGATTCTCGGTGAGCTTTTGGCCGCTCTCCACCAGCAGCGCTGTCTTCTTTGCATCGAGCGTGTCCAGCATCTTGCGGTAGAGCTTTGTCTTGGGCTCGGCCACATCCAGCGTGGAAACGACCGTCAGCTTGACGTCCTGCAGCTTGCTAGCCAAGGCAGAACTCAACGCGCCGAGCAGCTTCTTTTTCGGAAATTGGTAGTCGTACGAGCGGGGCTGCGGTCCGTGCACCGTGCCGCCATGGCGCCAGATCGGCGAACGCACGGAACCCACACGGGCGCGGCCAGTTCCCTTTTGCTTCCAAAGCTTTTTGCCAGAACCGGAGACCAGCTTCTTATTCTTGGTTGCTGCTGTTCCCTGCCGGATGGAAGCACGGTAGTGTTTGACCGCTTCCCACAACAGGGCCTCGTTCACCTCGACGCCGAACACCTCGTCCGCAAGCTCCAACTCGCTGACCTTGTTCCCGCCGGGATCGACTACATT
>CAXUBG010000186.1:0-5713 GCA_964249285.1 uncultured Terriglobus sp.
GGCTATTACAGCGCGGGCCTTCAGCCCGCAAACTCATGTTGGGACCGCTTACCTAGGGCTGTCGCCCTAGGCTATTACAACGCAGGCCTACAGCCTGCTTGGAAACACGGAATCTTAGGGCTGTGCCTTGTGACGGGCATCATGCCTGTACCTGCGTACGCTGCTGGATGAGCTCAGTCCTGTCCGGGTGCGCGACGTTGCCTGACGGCAAAGTGAGGGTTCACAGGCGCATTTGCTTAGAGGCACATGCTTTCACGGTTAAAAGGTGCCGAGGCCGGCGGCTTCTTTGAGCAGCAGCAGGTACCACAGCACGGGGGCGGCGACGAGGAGGGCGTCGATGCGGTCGAGGATGCCGCCGTGGCCGGGCAGCATGGAGCCACTGTCTTTGACGCCGACGCCGCGCTTCAAGGCACTCTCCAGCAGGTCGCCCACCTGTGCGGCAATGTTGACGATGGCGGCCAGCAGCAGCGTCTGCCAGAGTGGCTGGCTGATGTGCAGGACGGTGCTGCCGTGCCGGCCCACCGCTTGGCATACGGCTGCGAGAATCGCGGCGATGATCACGGATCCCGTGAGCGAGGCGAGCGCGCCCTCCTGCGTCTTGTTGGGGCTGAGCGCGGTGGCCAGTTTGCGTTTGCCGAAGGCACGGCCGATGTAGAGCGCGGCGATGTCGCCCGTCCAGACCACGAGCATCAGAAAGACAAGCAGCGTGGGGCCGTTCTCACGGGCGATCATCAACGGCAGCAGGGTCAAAGGGTACGCGACATAGATAAGACCGAAGAATCCGGCGGCGGTGATGGGCAGGACACGCTCAAGATGGCCGCTCCTGGCCTCGCGAAACGCCAGGATGGTTAACAAACTTAACCCAAGCGCGCTGAGAACGGGCAGTGCTGCTTCCAGCGGGCGAAGATATGTGACCAGGAAGAGGACGGCCACGGCGGGCAGCAGCCACCATGCGGGAACGGCCTCATCGCCTAAGCGCGTCAGCGCGATGTATTCATAGGCGGCCAGCAACGCAACGGCTGCAGAAACGATGATGAGCGCCAGCTGATTGCCCCAGAAGATGAGGCCGAAGACAACAACGATAAGAACGGCGGCAGTAGCAATGCGCTTCATGGGTTCTTGATGAGCATACCGCTAGCGCACGTTTGACCCGTGGGAAAGGCTATTTGTGCAGGAGTTCCGGCATGAGCGGGTCGGGCAAGGCTTCGTCGGTGAACTCGGTGTCAAGACCGCCGAAGCGGCGGCTGCGCTGCTGAAAGGCGGCGATGCCTTCCAGCAGATGAATGCCGCGGAAGTCGGGCCAGAGGCGGTCCGTCACGTAGAGCTCGGCGTAAGCAATCTGCCAGAGCAGGTAGTTGGACACGCGCATCTCGCCGCTGGTGCGGATCAGCAGGTCAGGGTCAGGCATGTGGCGGGTGTACATATGCCGCGATAACGACTCTTCGTCAATGGTGTTCAGCAGGCTTTCCACGTCGCATCCCTGCCGGCGCGCTTCGGCGGCCACGGACGCGAGCACGCCCCGTGTGGCATCGACGATCTCCGCGCGGGAGCCGTAATGGAGCGCAAGCGTCAGCACCGTCCCGGTATTGCGGGCGGTCTCGGTTTCGGCCCAGCGCATGGTGTCCTGGATTTCCGGTGGCAACTCGTACGTTCGGCCAATGTATGCGATCCGCACGTTGTTGTCGTTCATACGCTTCACATTGCCGACCAAAAAATTCCTGAGCAGCTTCATCAGGAAGCTGACTTCGGCCTTGGGGCGGCGGAGGTTGTTCTCAAGCGAGAAGGCGTACAGGGTGATATACGGCAGATTGATGCGGCTGGCGGTTTCAACGACAAAACGAACGCTTTCCGCCCCTTGCTGATGGCCAAGAAAGCGTTTCAGCGCACGCTTACCCGCCCACCGGCCATTGCCGTCCATAATGATGGCAACGTGTTCCGGCAAGCGGCCCGGGTCCAGCGTCCGGTAGATCGCAAACTCCTCGGGGGAGAGCTCGTGGAGACGCAAGGGTTGCTGCAATGGCACAGATGAACACTCCCCCGACCCGTAAGGTCGCCCGCTCGACCGTAGCACGTCCACTCGGGCCGGCGCAATGAATTGTACCGGCCCGAGTGGCAGAGGAGCGGAGAAGTGGAGCGAATACGGAATGCCGCCCGGTCAGGCCATGCGACGGCGACCGGCAGCTAGCTCGCGGACTTGATTGAGGAAGATGGACTTCTGCAACGCATCCAGTTGTGAGCAGTAGTGAGCAATCTCAGCCAGGAACGGATCCGTCATCAGGACAGAGGCCTCGTCCCGCTGGCGAGTCTTCCCGTCGCGCAAGAGCGCGCTAATGTCCACCTGCAGCGCCCGCGCCAGGCGC
Source organism: uncultured Terriglobus sp. (assembly GCA_964249285.1). GTDB lineage: Bacteria > Acidobacteriota > Terriglobia > Terriglobales > Acidobacteriaceae > Terriglobus. The sequence continues at coordinate 2,361 of CAXUBG010000186.1, forward strand.
TCCAATGAGGCGAGTGTCGGCATCGCCTTGCCGTTCTCGATTTTGGAGATGTAGGTACGGGGCACGTTCATGCGGCCGGCGAGCTGGCGCTGGCTCAGGTTGCGAACATGGCGCAGATCACGCACCGCGGACGCCACCTGGATACCGCTGTCTTCCGCTGCAGGTGTTGACGGAACCAGGGTTAGCGCTGGCGCCGCAAGCGGCTCCGGCTCCTCGACGTCGAGGGATTTGCGGCATTTCCGGCACAGCGCGCTGGTGGTGCGGAACTGCACCAAACTACAGTGATCACAGCGCAGGACTTCGCGCTGCTCGACGGGTGCCATCATGGTTGCCATAGTTTGTGTCTTGCGGATGGGTGCCAGAGCAGGGCCCCATGGCGCGATGTCCGATAAAAAAGCATCGCGATGTTCTTACTGTGATACGGGGTAACTGAGGAGTCAAGGGAGAATCCGCCTTAATACCTGCAAAACAGGTACAAAACCCTAAGACAGAACCAAGCTAGTTACCCGGTTCTCCGCGAATGAAGGACAGCAGCGCTCTGCAGGCGCCGTATGCCGTTTTCCTGCCACCGCTCTGACATGGCGGCAGTCGTCGCAGGCGCAATGCCTCGCACCGCGTCCTCAATGACAGCCACACGAAAGCCGAGGCCGTGACCGTCAAGCGCGGAGTAGCCGACGCAGTAGTCCCACGCGACGCCGCAGAGGTACAACGTGGTTAGGCCTCGGTCCCGCAGATAGCCACCCAGGCCCGTCGAGGTTACGTGATCATTCTCCAGAAAAGCTGAGTAAGAATCCATGTGCTCGCGAAAGCCTTTGCGCACGATGAGACTGGCATGGTTCAGGTCCAGCTCAGATGGAAAGGCCGCACCCGGCTCGCCTTGAAGCGTGTGGTCTGGCCAAAGTGATTGGTTTCCGTAGCCTGCCTCTACAGTGTCGGTAAAGGGCCGTTTACCGTGCGTGCTGGCGAAAGAAATATGCCCACGCGGATGCCAATCCTGGGTAAGAATGATCTCCTCAAACGCGGCGCCGAGCCGATTGATCAGCGGAACGATGGCATCTGCATCAGGTACGGCAAGGTTGCCACCCGGCAGAAAATCCTGCTGCATGTCGATCACCAGCAATGCTTCGTCTTTCATCTAAGCGCTTGTCTCCCTTTCCATTGGATGCGGAAGGTGCCGCACACCAGGCGGTAACGCCGCATCCGCGTACACTCAAGCGAATGCCAGTTTTATTCCATGCTGAAGCGCATCTGCGCGTGCGCTACGCCGAAACCGACCAGATGGGCATCGTGTATCACGCGAACTACCTGGTGTGGTTTGAGGTAGGCCGGGTGGAACTGCTGCGGTCGCTTGGTGTGCCTTACCGGCGATTGGAGGAGGAGTTCGACTGCTTGATTGCCGTGGCTGGAGTCGAGGCTCGCTATCGCTTTCCCGCGCGCTACGATGACGAGATCGCCATACAGACGCGTTTACTCGCACTGCGCGGGCCAGTGATCAAGATTGGATATCACGTCGTACGCGCCGAAACTGGAATGCTGCTGTGCGAGGGCAAGACGACCCACGTCGTGGTCAACAGAAAGATGGAAAAGCGGCTGCTTCCTCGGGAGTACGAAAGCGTGTTTCGGAGTTTGCTGCAGGAGCGAAGCGCGGACGTCGCAGCGGCTAGTCCTGATCCTGAAGAGCAGCGTCGTCGATCTTCTTTGATCGATTGACCATGTCCCGCAGTTCCTTGGACGGCTTGAAGAAGGGCACACGTTTGGCGGGTACTTCTACCTTGCTGCCGGTTTTTGGATTGCGGCCGGTGCGCGAGTTTCGCTGGCGCGTGCGAAAGGAGCCAAAGCCACGGATCTCGATCTTGTCCCCGGAACGCAGGGCGTCAATGATGGATCCGAAGAACGTTTCAATGATGACCTCGCCATCGCGGCGCGTCAGGTCGCCCTTTGCGGTGATCTGATCCACCAAGTCAGCTTTCGTCATGCTCCCGCTCCGCCTCGCTGCTGGAATACTGAGTGTACATGCGGTGCCACCTGCGCATGCAGGTTATTTCGGCTCGGGATGACCGAGCTGCTCTGTCAAGCTGCGCGTGTCGAGCGAGTGCATCAGGTCCGAAACTGCAGCCTGGTCGAAGGCGCGCTGCTCCGGCGTGACCTTTCCGGTTCCGGCCGCATGCTGAACACGCAGCAGAAAGGAAAGTGTCTGCTGATACCCCCTCCTGATTGAAACGAACGCGTCACCACGGCTGGCGGGTTGCCCGCAGTCGTCCACGTGACAGGTCGTCTCCGCAAGATAGGTGGGTATGGCTTCACCCGTGGACTGATGGTCTAATGCGGTTGTCACAGCAAAATGCACGGGAACGGCGTTTGCCGCATGGCTGTCAAATGCGCCTTGCCACAGCGGAGTTTCTCCCCGCACATCCAGGCTGTCGAGGACACGGTGCTGCGTCGGCCTGAGCCACACGGCTGCCTGCACCGTGGTTCCGTCGGGCCGGCTAAATTCGCTCCACTGCCAAGCAGTGCGGCCATAAAGTTGCTGGGTAAATTGCCGCACTTGCCGCCACGGCCCGGCGGACATAGGAATCGCCTTTGCCGCAATTGAAGCGTCAACGAAACCGTCTGAACGTCGCAGCAGGGCATACGTGGGTGGAACCGCGGTGATGACTGCCGAACTGAGCAGGCCCGCAGCGATGATGATGCGAGGCTGCCGCAGAATCGCAGGCCACGCTACCCGGCTCTGAGGCATGAGCGAAGACTTGACGCCGGAGCCGCCAAGCCAGAGCGCACCAGCAACCAGGCCGACCAGCAGAAAGATACTCGCTCCAATAATGTAATCGACGGTGACGCCGTCAGCGCTCAAACCTGGAAAATGGAATGCTACCCAGTAGTATGCGACCAGAATGCAGAGCCTCGCGAAATTGAGCAAATAACCAAGCAGGGAGGCAGCGGCGACCAGCAGCGTGAGACGCAAGGGCGTGTAGCGGCGGACATATCCGATGAGCAACGCACCATATGCCATGGTTGCAGAGCCGCGCATACCGTCGCAGCCGGGGACGATGGTCATGCCGAGTACCGGCGTAAAAAGCAGGTCGAGTTGCTTGCCCGTGGGGTGCAGGCCGATGAGGTAGAACGCCCGTCCGCCGAAGCTGAACGCGAACGTCTTTTCCTCCGGGTCGGCGCTCACCTTCGGGTCCCAGCCGTGGTGCGCGTGGTCCAGTTCGTGCAGCGCCTGGAGTTGTGCCCAAAGCAGCCGCTCGAAGATCTCCTCGTCGAAGACGCACGGACCCTGGAAGCTCGCAACGAACGTCGAGAACCCGTCTCCCTGCGCCTCCATCACGTCCTGGTCCCCTACGAACGCGGAC
>CAXUBG010000186.1:5723-6178 GCA_964249285.1 uncultured Terriglobus sp.
CAGATCGATAAAGCGGGTGAAGGCGTGTGGGATCGGATCGACTGCGAGGAGCAGACAAAGTGGAAAGAGCGACTGCTTCCAAAGACGGCCACCACCGAGCAGCAGCACTACGCCAGAGACAGAGGCGAAGAGAATAAGTCCTGGCTGCACCGGGTCGATTTGCGTGCCGCGGATCTGAAGGCTTACGCGAAGGTCATCGGCGAAGCGGCTGAAGAGGACGCTCGCCGCAAGAGGCAGCAAGCCCCAAGAGGTGCCACAGCGCTCCCAACGAATGTCTGACCAGTTTCGAGCAATCAGAGAGCAACTGACGAACGGTATGAGAACGCCGAAACTGCGCAGCGGATCTGATCGCCAGAGAAGAATTAAGGTATGCGTCAGCGGGTACATGCCGATCGCAGCGGCAAGCAGAAAAACAAGAAGGAGAAACAGGCACTCGACCTGGTTCTCCAACCTTG
>CAXUBG010000187.1:0-6126 GCA_964249285.1 uncultured Terriglobus sp.
TACCTAAACACGCAGCCTTCATCTCCATCACACAGTACGGTCCCGGTCACCGGTATTTACCCGCGAATCAGGCGATGAATACCCCCTAAGCTGCGTTGGCAAACATAGACGTATTAACCAGTGGGCACCAAGCTAAGATCCATCGTGATTTGCGAGAACTTATGGTCGAAGGTGGGAATGCGGACCGGAACTCATCCCCGTGAGCACACTGGGCGTGCCGCAACACAATCTCTCTTAAACGTGAGGAGCGGGGAGAAACGTGTGGAGTGTGCTGCGTTACGCATCCAGGGTGTACGTGAACTCCTCGATGACGGGGTTGGTGAGCACTTCGCTGGCAATGCGTTCCACCTCGGCCTTGGCAGACGGGCCAGAGAGCGAGTCGGCCAACGTGAGAACGAAGTACTTGCCCTGCCGCACGGATTCGACCTGTGGGTGGTGCAGGCGGCGGAGCGCGTTGGCGATGGTTTGTCCCTGGGCGTCCAGCACCGTGGGCTTCAGCGTGACGTAGATGTGGGCGCGCACCGCTTGATTATAGAGTGCCTTCAACGGACGGGGAGCCTCGTGTAACGGTCTGCTTTGCAGCCGCCGCGCCCGGCGGGTAAGATGGGCAGGTTGCCGTAACCCTCGCGGAGGCGTACTGTTACGCCGCAGCGCATTCCCCAAGGACGGTCAGAAGCAGACAACATATATGCCCAATTACATGGAATTGCCGGTTGGCGCCAAGTCGCCAGAGGTCGTGAATGCCGTCATTGAGATCCCGTACCAGGGACGCATGAAGTTTGAATACGACAAAAAGCTTCACGTCTTCAAGCTGGACCGCAACCTGTACAGCCCGGTGCACTATCCCGGCGACTACGGATTGCTGCCCTCACCGTTGGGCGACGACGGCGACCCGCTGGAGGGGCTGGTTCTGGTCGATGAACCGAGCTTTCCAGGTTGCCTGCAGGAGGTCCGCCCCATCGGTCTGATGGAGATGATCGACAACGGCGAGGGCGATGAAAAGGTGCTCGCGGTCGGCTGCGCGAACCCTCGCTTCTTCGACATCACAAGTTACGAGCAGATTCATCCGCATAAATTGCGCGAGATCGTCCATTTCTTCTCCACGTACAAGGACCTTGAGGGTAAGACGGTGAAGATTGAAGGTTGGCGCGATGTCCGCTATGCCCACGAGATTATCGAGAAATCGATTACCGCGTACAAATCCAAGAACGCCGGCTGACGACGCGCAAAGGGGGAGCGAAACCGCCGCCGTTCATCTTTGTTCATCAAGTTCGCAGCAGACTGCGCCGCTCTTCAGCGGGCTTTAAGGGGCCTGTCCTTACAATGGCGTATGCAGAGTCGCGTTCCCTCACGTCTGTTCCCACCGGTTTGTGTGCTGAACACGATGCTTCTCCTGAACCTTTCTGGAGCCGCGCAGGTGCTTCGGAGTGCGGACTCTGCCAATCCGAATCTGGCCATCCGATTCCCCGCGCCAGATCATACTGCTGGAGCCGGCCTCACCGTCCCGGTGGGCGTTCCCATTGCGGTGCGCAGCACACGAACCACCGGCTTGGCTCAGGGCCAGATCATTGAAGGAACGCTGATCGAACCGTTGTACGTGTATGACCGGCTGGTGCTGCCGGCCGGATCAGTCGTGCGAGGCACTGTTTCAGGAACGGTCCCTGTACACGGGATTCCGCGTGCAAAAGCCTTGCTGAATGGTGACGTGACACCTTTGAAGACGCCTTTGGTGCGCTTTGACCGCGTACTCACGCCATCTGGGGAAGTGCCATTCGTAGCGGAGGGCACAGAGCGAGACATCAAGCCGGTACGGTTCGTAGCGAGTGGCAAGCGTCCAAGCCTGATCTCGCAGGCTAAGTCCATGGCGAAGGAACGCATCGACAGCACAAGAGAGGCGGTCTTCGGCCCCGGCAAGCAGGATCGAGTGTTACGCCTGCTGTATAGCCAGTTGCCGTACCATCCGCAGCGTGTTTGGGCCGGAACCACTTTTGTCGCCGATGTGACCACGCCCGCAGCGTTTCCCGCAGACGGCGCACCGCAGCCCGAGCTGGCACCGAACGATCCGGCGTTGCTGAACGACGTGCACGTCATGGCGCGCCTGACGGATCAGATCAGCAGCGACTCCGCGAAAAAAGGCGATGCGGTGGATGCAATCGTGACGCAGCCCATCTTTGACCAGCAACACCGTCTTCTGCTGGGTGAGGGTGCGCACCTCACCGGCCGGGTCGTCAGTGCCAGGGCGTCACGCAGTCTGGGACGAAACGGGGCATTGCGCTTTGTTTTCCAGCAGGTGCAGCGTCCGGCGGAGGAACCGCAGAAGGCGTTCGGCGTGGTGCAGGGAGCCGCCGGTGCGAGTCAGCAGAATTTATTCGTCGACTCGGAAGGCGGCGTGAAGGCCAACCCCGATCAGAATCGCTTCATCGCTCCGTTGCTGCTGGGAGCGTTAGCGGCGGCTGGCCACGACCGCGACCGGGATGGCGGGGAAGGCGGTGGCCTGGGCCGTCAGACGGTTGCGTCCAACGGCTTCGGCCTCCTTGCCCGCGTCATCGCCCTTACCGTGAATGACCGCAATGTCGCCACCGGTTTCGGGGCCTATGCCTTCGCTAAATCGATCTATTTCCGTTTTCTGGTGCGCGGCCAGCCTGTGGCCTTTGGAAAAAACACACCTCTGGAAGTGCAGCTCCAGACACGCTGAGCACGCCTGGGCTGCACTAAACCGCCGGAGCGGGCTTCGCCTGGAAGATGCCTGCGAAGCTGTTCCGGTAGGCGATGAAGACCAGTATCCAAAGAACGGTTGCCAGCAATCCGGGCGGCACACCTTCCGGGTTCATTGTGAAGTGGTAGAGCAGAATGTTGACCAGGATGGGCGCGAGGATCGCCAGCGCCAGCGGTACATACCAGCCCGCCAAAAGCAGGATTCCCGCGATCAGTTGCAATGCAAAAACCGGCACGAGATAGTGCGATCCAGCGAGCGCCGTGAAGTAATGAATCGCCAGCGGATTGGTGGGCGGGGGCTGTTTGATAAAGTTCAAGAACCCATTCAGGCCGAAGACGGTAAACATCAGCCCCAAGAGGTAACGCGCAATCGTCGCAGCAATTCTCATCGGCATTCTCCAGCCGCGCAGTGGCACGGTCTCAGGTAAGACATCGCAGACCGATACTTCGATGCAGAAAGATTCGCGGGATTATTCCGTGGCGCGCAGCGGCTTGCTCCAGTGGTGCGCAGCATACAAGTGAAGAACGCGTTACCGTTTGGAGGTATGACGACTTCCCGTGTGCATCCTGCCTCCCTTCGAAACGGACGTCTCCTGCTTCAGCTGCGCGTCACTCTTGTTCTTCTGGTATGGGCATGTACCCCGCGAGCGCCAGCACAGACCGCCGTTCATCCACAAGAGCCGGTCCCGGTTGTGCTCTCGACAGATGTGGGCAATGAGATCGATGACCAGTGGGCAATTGCTTGGCTGCTCTCCGAGCCTGCGTTCGATGTGCGCGGGGTTATGTCAGCCCACGCTCCCTCACTTCCGGACCCGGCTGCGCACAGCAGCTATCTCTTGCTCCGAACCATCGTTGAGCAGCGCATGGGCATGAAAGCGCACCCGCCACTGATTGAAGGCGCGAGCCTGCCTTTGCCGGACGCAGCCACGCCGCAGCCAAGCGATGCAGCCCGTTTTCTGATTGAGCAGTCACGGCTGTTTACACCGCAACACCGCCTGACGGTACTCACGATTGGTGCTGCAACGGACGTTGCTTCTGCGCTGCTTCTTGATCCATCGTTCGCGGACCGCGTTCGCGTGGTCGCCATGGCCTTTACCACGCTACAGCCAGACGGGGCAAAAGAGTTCAACGCGGAAAATGATCCTCGCGCATGGCAGGTGATCCTCCGGTCGCGCGTGCCGGTTGTAGTTGGGACAGGTTCGGCTTGCCGCGCTGCGCTCTCGTTAGATTATGCTCAGGCGGAAGCGCTGCTTCGAGGACATGGCCCGCTCGGAGCCTGGCTTTGGGATGAGTACCGGTATTGGTACTTCAGCCATGTCAAACCCCTCCGGCGCCCGGATTTCAGCAAAAACTGGGTCATCTGGGACGTCATTACTCTGGCCTACGTGCGCGGACTCGCCACCGTTGAAACCATTCCACGTCCTGTACTGACCGATGATGTTCGTTTTCAGCCGGGACCTGCGACCTCCACGCTGGATAACATCACCGCCGTGGACACCACCGGTGTCTGGCGAGAGTTCCTGCATGGCATCGACCTGTACCAGCAGACGCATGATGTACCCGTCTATGTGTCACGCTGAGCTTCGGCGAGATCCAGCAGTAATCGCACCATTGCCTGGTATGTGCCGCTGGCGAATGATCCGTACCTGCGCAGCTGTAGTCAGGTTTGAATCTCCAGGCGTAGGATGTTGCGCATGTCTTCGCCCTTCAGCCGCCGTGCCTTCCTTCGTACTACCGCCGCAACTGCCGCGCTTGCCCGGATGCGCGGTGCGTATGCGCAGGAGCCCGCCATCGCGCCCGGGCCGTTTCAGCCGTCGTACGACTCGCTGAAGGCAAACTACAAGACGCCGGAGTGGTTTCGCGATGCGAAGTTCGGCATCTGGGCGCACTGGAGCGCGCAGTGCGTGCCCGAGCAGGGCGATTGGTACGCACGCCGCATGTACATGCAGGGCGATCCCGTCCATGACTGGCACACCGAGCATTACGGCCACCCATCGAAGTTCGGCTTCATGCAGATCGACCACCTGTGGAAGCCGGACCAATGGCAGCCTGAGCAGTTGATGGGCCTCTACCAGGCCGCGGGTGCCAAGTACTTTTTCGCGCTGGCGAACCACCATGACAACTTCGACACTTACGCATCGACCTACAATCCATGGAACTCAACGCGGATTGGCCCCATGCGCGACATCATCGGCACGTGGGCACCGATTGTGCGCGCGCACGGCATGAAGTTTGGCGTGTCCAATCACAGCTCCCACGCGTGGCACTGGCTTCAGGTGGCCTACGGGTACGACGCGGTGGGACCGATGGCCAACGTCCGCTATGACGCGTACACACTGACAAAGGCGGATGGTAAAGGGCAATGGTGGGAGGGCTACGACCCGCAGGGACTGTACACCGGGCGCAACCTCGTGATTCCGGACGGCCTGAACACTATTGCCGAACAGCAAGCCTGGCACAAAACACATGACGGAACGTGGCACGAGGAAGATCCGCTACAGAATCCGCGGTTTGCCGAGCAGTGGTATCTGCGCTGCAAGGAGCTCGTCGATAAATACGACCCCGACCTTCTCTATTTCGATGACGAGGAATTACCGCTGGGGGACAAGGGGCTGCGCGTCACCGCGCACATGTACAACAACAGCATCCGGCGGCACGGCTCGCAGCAGATGGTGGTGTTTGCGAAGAAGCCGCGTCCGCAGGCAATGGGCGCCTTTACGCTGGATATCGAGCGGAGCCGCTCGACGGAGATACTCGCAGAGCCGTGGCAGACCGACACCTGCATCGGCGACTGGCACTACAAGCGCTCCATCTTTGAGCAGCACAAATACAAGACCGCCGATACCGTCATTCCGCTGCTGATCGACATTATCAGCAAGAACGGCAATCTGTTGCTCTCCGTGCCGGTGCGCGGCAACGGTGCCATTGACGAGGACGAGCACGCCTTTTTGCAAGAGCTTGCGTCCTGGATCCCAAAGCATAGCGAAGCCATCTACGGCACGCGGCCCTACACGGTGTACGGGGAGGGTCCGCCGGAGCCCATTGAAAAGAACTTCAGCGAAAAGACGCGCCCGCACACGGCGGAAGACATCCGCTTCACGCGCAAGGGCAACGTGGTCTACGCGTTTGTGCTGGGGTGGCCTGCGGATGGCAAGGTGCGCGTGAAGACCTTCCGCAAAGGCGGCGAACACGCGCCCGCGGCGGTTCAGCGGGTGGAGATGATTGGCGGCTCCACACCGCTGCGCTATACGCAAACGGCTGAGGCGCTGGAAGTGACCATGCCGCCAGATAAGCCGAATCCGTATGCGTATGTCCTGCGAGTCACCACGTAGCGCCGTGTTCCTGCTCTATACGCAGGGTGATCGTTGAGCGTTATGCTTGAACAGGAGGAAGCGAGTGGCGGGTCTCAGC
>CAXUBG010000188.1:0-6049 GCA_964249285.1 uncultured Terriglobus sp.
GCCAGTAAGAATTGCAGGTTCCATGCCGGGTTCGAGTGTATCGCGGGAGAGCCTGATGCGCTTACCGCATCAGGCGCGTTCTGATCCGTTGACTTCGTGAGGACGGCGGATGCCGATCTCCGGCACGAACCAGATGAGCGTAACCAACAGGATCACTGCAAAGGAAAGGTATGGGCGGTAGAGTGCGACCGGGATGGCGATGAGATAAAGGCCAAGGCTTGTCAGGTGCTTCCGGGTTTCCGCGCGTTCTTGCCTGGAAAGCGGTAGACCTGTGCGGCGGTGCAATGCATTGACCGTCAGCCGAAGAAACAGGAAGCCGAGTCCGGCAAGCTCCATCACGGTGGTGTACAGCATGGTGGAGAACGCGTCAAAATGCTTCTCCCCAACATAGTCCGTGAAGAACGGAATCAGCGACAGGGAGAACAGAAACAGCAGGTTCGTCCACAGCATGTGATAGTTAGCTGTCTCTGTCCGACGGAGCAGTTCGTGATGATTGATCCAGTAGATGCCCGTCATCATGAAACTCAAAGCGTACACACCCAGCCTGGATGCGATGTGCCACAAACCGCTCGGACCGTTCGCTTCCGGTACGTGTAGTTCCAGCACCATGATGGTGATGATGACAGCGATGACACCATCGGAGAAGGCTTCCAGACGGGATGTTTTCATCTCATGCGCGGGTACTCCCTACACCCATTCACCTTGCCGCATCAGCGGTTCCGCCGTGCCATCCGCGTGCACGCCGTCCACGTCCATGGCACCGGAGCCGATCATCCAGTCGACGTGGATGAGGCTGCTGTTTGCGCCTTTGGAGGCAAGGGTGGTCTCGTCCATGGTTTCGCCGTTGAGCAGGCACGTAGAGTAGGCCTGGCCCAGCGCGATGTGGCTGGCGGCGTTTTCGTCAAAGAGCGTGTTCCAGAAGAGCAGGCCGCTCTGCGCGATGGGTGACGAGTGGGGCACGAGGGCGACCTCGCCCAGGCGGCTGGCACCGTCGTCTGTGGCGATCAGCTTGCGCAGGGCATCCTCACCGGCGGTTGCGGTTGCCTCCACGATGCGGCCATGTTCGAAGCGCACGCGGATGTTTTCAATGAGCGTGCCCAGGTGCGAGAGTGGTTTGCTTGCGCACACGGTCCCCTCCACACGGTCTTTATGCGGTGTGGTGAAGCACTCTTCCGTGGGGATGTTGGGATTGCCGAAGATGCCGTTGCCTGCGGTGCTGCCGCCGCCTGCCCAAAGGTGATCGTCTGCGAGGCCGACGGTCAGGTCTGTGCCCGGACCACGGAAGCGGAGCGCGTGAAAACGTTTTTTGTTCAGGAGGGCGACGCGGCTGGCGAGGTGCGCGCCATGCTGCTTCCAATCCTGTACCGGGTCTGCCCCGGTGATGCGCGAGGCATGGAAAATGGCTTCCCAGAGTGCGGGGACGGCTTCATTCTCTGGCAATGTGGGGAAGACGAGCTTTGCCCAGGCGGGTGTGGCGGCGGCCAGGATGGTCCAGTTCATGGCGTGGCGCGTGACCAGTTCCATGGCTGGCTTCGAGACTTTGGACATGGCGACGTTGGCGCGGCTGACTTTGGCCGGGTCTTGGTCTTTCAGGAGCGCGGGATTTGTTCCCGTGATGCCGATGCGCGCGACGCCGCCGCGGTATGCCTCGGCGATGCCGTCGGCCAGCCACTTGGCCGCATGGTCGAAGCTGCTGTCCGGCGCATGGCGGAAGCGGGACAGGGTGTTCTCGTCGTCCGCATAGAGCACTGTTACGATGGATGCACCCGCGCGGTAGGCCTGCTCGACGACGCGCCGGGCGAACACTGCCTGCTCAATGGAGGCGGTAAGGACGACTTCCTGGTCTGGCTGCAGGTTAAGGCCGACGCGAACGGCGACGAGCGCCAGGCGGTCGAGCTTTTGTTCGAAGGTGAGATTGGTGAAGTTCGAGTCCGGCATCGGGCGTGCTTAACGCTGCTCCGAGGCGCGTTCGAGCGCGTGGATGCGGGTGTCGTGCCGCGCCTGCTCCGCGTAAAACTCGCGCATGTCGCGCTGGATGGAATCCATCTTGGCGAGGAGTTCCGAGCGCGACGAGTGCATCTCGCTTCGCAGCGTGTTGATTGCCGAGTTGCTGAAGAACGTGGCGATCAGGATGGTTGCAATCGTGATCGCAACGGAAAGAACATCGTGCATCGTGAGTCCCTCTTCTATGTGACGGCAGGGTTCTCTGTGAGTGTACGCCGAGTTATAGCTGCGCAAAGATGTCGCGGAAGTCGTAGACGCCGGTGCGGCTGCTGAGCCACTCGGCAGCGCGCACGGCACCTTCAGCAAAGCCACGGCGTGAGAAGGACTCGTGGGTAAGGCTGATGCGGTCGGCGTCGCTGCGTGCCTCGATGGTGTGCAGGCCAGCGATGTCGCCCTCGCGATGCGATGTAATGGGCACTTGACCGACCGCGGAGAGCGCCTGCTGAAGGGTGAGGGCTGTGCCGGAGGGAGCGTCGAGTTTGGAGGCGTGGTGGGTCTCCTCGATGGAAAAGGTGTAGCCTGCGCGTGCCAGCGGTTCGGCCATCTGCTTTGCGACCTGAAGCATGACTTGGACGCCGATGGAAAAGTTTGTTCCATGCAGCAATGCCGCGCCCTTACGCGTGGCAAGATCGGTCATGTCAGCCAACTGCGCGTACCAACCGGTGGTGCCTACGACGACTTTGGAACCAACCGCGAGGCAGGCGCGAAGATTTGGGACCACGGCTTCGGGTGTCGTGAAGTCAATGACCACATCGAAACCGGCGATAAAGGGTGCGGTCAAGGCTGCGCCGCGCGGGTTTTCCTTTGCGTCCAGCACGTGAACGCCGTGGCCGTGTTCGTGCGCGACATCCGCCACGAGCTTGCCTGTTTTTCCGTGGCCCAAGACCAGGATTCGCATCTGTGTTGCTCCTATGGTTTATTGCAGGACGACCGCGGCGGGTGCAGTGACGGGTGGCGTTCCCATGGTGTTCTCGCGGGCATCCAGATCAAAGATTTCTCCGTCGGGATCGGCGAAGAAGGTGCGGTGCAGGGACCGGATGGCCTCGGCGGCGTCGTCTTCCTCGATCATGAAACTCATGTTGATTTCGCTTGCACCCTGCGAGATCATGCGGACGTTGACGTGGCCGATGGCGGTAAAGACCTTGCCAGCGATACCGGCGTGGCCGCGAATGTCCTCGCCCACCAGGCAGACGAGCGCTTTGTTGCTCTCGTATTTGACGTCCGCGATCTTGGACAAGTCTTCCGCGATGGCGGGCAGACGGTCGCTGGTGTCCACGGTGACAGAGATGGAGACTTCGCTGGTGGAGACCATGTCGATGGCGACGCGATGCTTGTCAAAGACATCGAAGACGGCCTTCAGGTAGCCGTGGGACATCAACATGCGGCTGGCAACGATGTCCACGATGGTGAGACGCTTTTTGACCGCGATGCTCTTGAAGGGTGACCGGCAAGGCGGCGCGACGGCGCTGATGCGTGTGCCCTCGTTTGCCGGGTTGCGCGAGTTGAGCACGAAGACGGGAATGTTTTTCTGCACGGAGGGCAGGATGGTGGCGGGGTGCAGCACCTTCGCACCGAAATAGGCGAGTTCCGCGGCTTCCTCGAAGGAGATGGTCTTGACGCGGAGGGCGTCCGGGCAGATGCGTGGATCGGTGGTCATGATGCCGTTCACATCGGTCCAGATCTCGATGGCCCCAGCGTGCAGTGCGCCGCCCACCAGCGCGGCGGAAAAGTCGCTGCCGCCGCGGCCCAGGGTTGTGGTGACGCCGCTCAGGGTCGCGCCGATGAAGCCTCCCATCACTGGTGTTTTGCGTTGTTCGATCAGCGGAAGGGCGTGGAGCTGCAGGCGTTCCTGGATGTGCGGTTCCAGCGGGATGGCCTTGCCGAACTGTTCATCGGTGATGATGCAAGTGCGGGCGTCCAGGTGCGCACCGTGCAGGCCGGTGGCTTCAAACGCGGCGGCGACGATCTGGCTGGACAGCCGCTCGCCGAAGCTCACGACCAGGTCGGATGTGCGGGCGGTGAGTTCGCCGACGGCGCTGATGCCGCGCAGCAGGTCGTCGAGCGCATCAAAGTCATGCTGGACGGTCCTGAGCGTCCCGGCGAGGGCAGAGCCTTTCAGCAGATCGTGCGCAACATCGAGATGCCGTGTGCGCAGGCGGGCACTGAGGGCAAGCGCGCCAGCCTTGTCGCCGGTGCCCGCGGCGTTGCCGCCAGCCAGGAGTTGGTCCGTTACCTTCGCCATGGCGGAGACGACGACGAGCGGCTGCAGGCCACGGTCATGACGGCTCTGCACGATGGATGCCGTGCGCCGGATCGCGATGGCATCCTCGACCGACGTTCCGCCGAACTTCATCACCACAAGCTGCGGGCGAGGCGTGGTCATGCGTGCGCCAGCTCCGGCCGCCCACTGCCAGTCTGCGTGTGCAAGACATCGCCGGGCAGCTTGTTCAGTTTGGCCAGCACTTCGGCGTTGAGGACTGCCGCTCCGGCCGCGCCGCGCAGGATGTTGTGGGTCAGAAGAACAAACTTCCAGTCCAGCAGCGAGCAGGGGCGGAGGCGTCCGACGGTCGTGCTCATGCCATTGCCGTTCATCACGTCGAGGCGCGGTTGCGGACGGTTCACCTGGTCGTTGTAGACGACGGGATGCTCCGGCGCGGAGGGCAGGTGGTGGGCGCGGAGCGGCTGGAACTCCGCCCATGCTGCAAGGATTTGTTCGCGCGTGGCGGGATTCTTGAGCTTGATGGAAACGCACTCGGTGTGGCCGTCCACTACGGGGACGCGGTTGCAGTGCGCGCTTACTTTCGCGGGCAACGGATCGATGCCGGTGCCGGTGTAGCGGCCCAGCAGCTTGCCGACTTCTTCCTGCAGCTTTTCTTCTTCGTTCTTGATGAAGGGAACCACGTTGCCCAGGATGTCAAGCGACGGCACGCCGGGGTATCCTGCGCCGCTGACTGCCTGCATGGTGCTGACAAAGAGGCTTTCGATGCCGAAGCGCTCCTCAAGAGGCTTGAGGGCGAGGACGAGACCGATGGCGGAGCAGTTCGGATTCGTAACCAGGTAGCCGCCGCTTTTGCTGCGAAAGGCCGCTTGCTGAGTGAGCAATGGAAGATGATCCGCGTTGACCTCCGGGACGACGAGCGGAACATCGGGCGCCATGCGGAAGGCGCTGGAGTTGGAGATGACGGCGCATCCTGCGTCGACGAATTGGGGCTCCAGGTCGCGGGCGACCTCGGCGTCCAATGCCGCGAAGATGATCCTGGGCAGATCGCCGGAGTTGCTGGCGGGGGTGTTCGGCTGCAAGATCATGTCGCTGATGCGAGGCGGCAGCGGCGTGTCCAGCTTCCAGGCGCAGGCGTCGGCAAAGCGTTTGCCGACGGAGCGTTCGCTGGCCGCGAGCCACGTAATCTGGAACCACGGGTGTCCGCTGAGCAGTTGAATAAATCGCTGACCCACGGTGCCGGTCGCGCCCAGGATCCCTACGTTGCGACGTTCCATCGTTGTTCCGTCCCTGCCGCTGAAATCTCTAACAAGGATACGTGAATGTGACGGTTCGCCTTAGTAGTCGTCGCGGTACCGGCGGCGGTATTGCGAGCGGCCGATGCCACCCCAGGTCAGCAGCAAAGCCACCGCGTGGACCAGAAACCACACGCTGAGACCCTGCGCGGTGTAGATCATGAACAGGATGAGGAGGCGCGGCACCAGAACGGCTGCCAGCAGCGGCACCAGGCTGATGACGTAAGCGCCGCCCGGGTGCGCGCCCAGGTACAGCACCAGCAGGGAGATGCGCGGCAGAAACAGACTGAGAACGAGGAACCAGAAGGGCAGGCCGAGTGCATGCATGGGAAACACCCCTTGAGCAAATCGACCGTGAGATGCGATGTGTGCCGGGACGGTTTGCAGGGCGCAGGGTGTTAACCGCGTTCGGGCGGCAGCTTGCGAGGACGCTGTGCCGCCAACAGTTGCTCCAGCTCTTCCTTGAACTCGCGCACATCCTTGAAGTCGCGATAGACGGAGGCAAAGCGGATGTAGGCGACGGTGTCGAGTT
>CAXUBG010000189.1:0-5953 GCA_964249285.1 uncultured Terriglobus sp.
CGCGCTGCCGCAGATGGCGAGTGCGGGTCGGACGGCGTTTGAGTTCCGGCATGAGAGCTGGTTTAACGAGGCCACTTGGGCACTATTGCGCGAACGTGGCGCGGCGGTATGCATCGCCGAAAGCGATGGCCTGCAAACGCCAGAGGTGCAGACCGCAGCGGACTTTGCCTGTTACCGCTTACGCATAGCCGGTGGATACAGCTCCGTCGCGGTCACGGATCATGCAGCGAAGTTTCGCGCGCTGAGTGAAACGCGCGAGGTTTACGTGTACTACAAGCATGAGGATGAGCCCACCGGACCGTTAGCAGCGGAAGCCATGCTGCTTCACGCGGCGAAAAACGATCCCACCTAGAAGTTGCCGCGAAAGCCAAGGGTGCGAAGTTGCGAGCGGGAGAGCGTCGCCTGAATGCCTTCGTGCGGAAAGCTGGTCCAGTGTCCGACATGCGCTTCAGCCAGGGAGCGCAGCGCCTCGCTTTCCGTGCGGAAGCGTACCGGGCGAAGGTGCCGCAGAGAGTGGTCGCTGCCCAGCGTGCTGTCGGCCGGGTCTGCGCCCAGCCACAGCGTCATGCCGAGCAGGCGAAGCTCCAACCGGAAGAAGTGCGCATCCATTGTTCGTTCAGGCTAGCAGGGTGGCCCCACTCACGCGCGAACGCATGAACGGGGCACCCCGGGCCGTGTTCAAGCTGCTGTTGCGATGCTGTTAAGTTTTTCAACTGCTGCGGGCGGCAACTCAAGCGATGCGGCGGCGATATTCTCCCGCAGGTGCGCAACGGAGGATGTGCCGGGAATCATCAGGATGTTGGACGACCGGTGCAGCATCCAGGCCTGCGCCACAGCCAGCGGCGTGCTGCCCAGTGATGCGGCAACTTCATTCAGCGTGGACGACTGGAGCGGGCTGATGGTCCCGCCAAGCGGGAAATACGAAACGTACGCAATGCCCTCGGCCGCAAGCTGCTCAACCAGCGCGTCATCCCGCCGCTGCACGAGGTTGTATTCATTCTGCACACAGACCACGGGAGCAATCGCCTGTGCCTCCTTGATCTGGCCTGCGGTAACGGTGCTGACACCAAGGTGCCGGATCAGACCCTGCTCCCGCAGCTTTGCCAACGTGGTAAATTGCTCTTCCAAGGGCTGGTCAATGGGACCGCCAAAGCCTGTCCAGGCGCGGTAGTTCACCACATCCAGCACGTCCAGACCGAGATTGCGCAGGTTGTCGTGGACGGCTGACTCCAGTTCCGCCGGGCTTTGCGCGGGCAGCCACGCGCCCTTGTCATCGCGCCTGGCACCAACCTTGGTCACGATAGTCAGGTTTTCCGGGTAGGGGTGCAGCGCTTCCTTGATGATCTGGTTGGTAATGTGCGGCCCGTAGAAATCGCCCGTGTCGATGTGGTCGATGCCGCTTGCCACGGCCTCGCGCAGGACGGCAAGCGCCGCGTTCCGGTCTTTGGGCGGTCCAAAGACGTGCGGTCCTGCAAGCTGCATCGCGCCGTAGCCCATGCGGTGGACCGTCATGGAGGTGTACGGAAAGGTAAAGGTTCCTGCAAGTCTTTGTTGTTCGCTCATGCTGGTCGTGGCTCCTTGCTAGCAGTACATCTCCATTGGATGAGCGAGCTTTCAGATTCGGAGTTCGCATTTGAGCGCAAGAGCAGCGGTGCGCCTGCGACCGCGTCAACGGCGCTATTAGGTGCAAAGGCGGGAGTCGATCCATGCGACCTTCCAGGCCGTTGTTCAGATTTGGGGTGGGACCCATTCCGGTCGGGACGCAGGCATACTGCCAATGTCAGCGGACAGAGATGCCAAACACGCACCAAGTCTCGGGATGGCGAATGTGACCCATGCTCTCGAATGCGCGCCGGTGATGCCAGCGGCAGCACTTTGGCAAGGCACCTGCTCCGCCGGCTCAAGTGTGTCCCAATTTCCCGGAGCCTGGAGAGACCGCGTCGATGAAGATCTCATCTCTGCTACCGGGGTGGCCTTAGAAGTCCTCAGGAGTGAGCCCGCTTCTTGTAAGTGCTTGCTTTTAGAGGTCGGTTTGGTGGACCTGATCGGGATCGAACCGATGACCTCTTCCATGCCATGGAAGCGCGCTCCCAGCTGCGCCACAGGCCCACTGGATAGAGCATACCCGCTTTTACGGACGAGGTAAACGCTCGACGGTGCGCTCTACGTGGTGCCGCCTCGGTTCGGGCATCCGTGGCGGCAATTGTGTTCCTCCTGCTTTCAGCATTGCCCCGGCGGGAACAAACAAGGCCTCCTCCGGTGTCTAAGTCATCAGAGTGAGCGAGAGCACTCGCATCCGCCGGCGGATGACACAACTTGCAAGCGGCTCTTGCCGGACGTAACGTGGAAGAGGATGGAGATGGGCGGGATTGCGGTGATCGATCCATCGGCGGGCGCAATCGGCTTTGGCGAAGCGGAGCCTTACACAGCCACTCGCATCGAGCTGCGTGCGGACGAAGCCGTTCTGGTCAGTGCCCTCCAGGCTGGTTCAGACGACGCCTTCCGCCAGCTGATCGCGCAATACAGCGGACCCTTGTATTCGCTTCTGTTGCGCTCGCTGGCCGATCCGGGTGATGCCGCGGATGTGACGCAGGACGTCTTCGTCAAGGTCTTCCGGTCGGTGGGCAGCTTTCACGGAAACAGCAGCCTGAAGACCTGGATTTACCGCATCGCGATGCATGAGGCGTCCAATAGCCGGCGATGGTGGATGCGCCACAAGCGCGCGGAGCTGACCATCGATGAACCAGTCGCCGAAGACGATGGTGGCCTGAACTTTTCACTGGCGGACACGCTGGCCGACGGCCGCGAGTCGCCCTACGAGAGTGCCTGCCAGGCGCAGCTTCGCGCCACGGTTGAAAGTGCGCTGCGCGAAATTCCCGAGGGGTTCCGTACGGTGGTGATCCTGCGGGAAGTGGAAGGAATGGCGTATGACGAAATTGCGGACATCCTCGGCATCCATATAGGGACAGTCAAGAGCCGCTTGATGCGTGGCCGCGCGGTCCTGCGCACACTGCTGGAAGCGCGACTGCCGGAGTTTGCCGCGCACACTCTTCCCGAATCCGCACGGATCGGTCCCCGGCGTCCCACGCCCGGCGAAGCGCCGGCATTGCCTTCCGCGTATAAGGAGGCACGATGAGCTTCACACGCACTCGCCTGAACAATTTACTAGAGCACGCTGGCCTGGCTACGTCGCGCCTCCACGAGCCGGAGGAACTCAGCTTCGAACGCAAAGCGCTGGATAGTGCTTTGAGCACACTGGCACCTGTGCAGGCACCGCCCGACCTCTCGCTGCGCATCCGTCTCGCGCTGTCGCACGAGCGGGTCCGTGCGGAACGGCGTCTTTTGGGCCGGTTGCAACACCGCTGGGTTCTTTTCCGTGAAAATTCGCTGCGGCCCGTTGCGCTGCACGTTGCGGTCGCTGCTGTGGCGGTGATCGCCATTACGGGTGGGATGCTGATGTTGGGTGCTGTAACGCCCCAGCAGACGGTGCAGGCGCACGATGTCCCACTGGCGGGCTTCTCCGCGCCGCGCTATCTCTACAGCATCGCGGGGGAACAGCCCGTGGGCGGCACGAGCGATCAACCGCTGGTGGTGGAGGCCGACATTGATAGCTCAGGCCGCGTGTATGACTACCGTATTCTGTCCGGAATGCTGGACGCGCGGTCGGATGCGGCGCTGCGGCAACGTATGTTGACCGGCGTCTTCGAACCTGGGGAGGTCTTCGGCGAAGCCGTACGCGGTCATGTGGTGCTTACGTTTGCCGACATCGTTGTTCATGGTTGAGCGCGGCGGTCTGCGCTATTCCTTCACAGTGATTACGTTCAACAGGGCTGGCGCGGTGCTCCACGCGGTACACAGGTAGATTTTCGGAATGGGACAGGCGGTCATCCGATGCACTAGACTGAGCCTCTGATACACCCTTCGCTGAGGTTCGTCGAACTCCTGTGCGTCAATTTCCCCGGTCCGTGCCTCTTGCGATTTTTGTACTGCTTGCAGGTTCTCTGCTGGCCCAGCGCAGTTCATCGTCATCGGACAGCCCAGCTCCGGAACAGCAGCCCACGTCATCTGCCGGGCCGCGCCGCGGGGTAGAGGCGACGGGCTCTGCCGTGTCCCTGGAAACGAGTGAGAGCCTTTTCCAGATCGCGGCCGCACTGAACACCTGCGGCTACAGCAATGGCCTGGAGACTTCCTTACCCGTTCGCGCTGCTGTCCGCGCGGACATCATGAAGGCGTTGGCGGAGTCGCCGGAAGCCGGCGCCAGTCAGCAGGCACTTTGCGGGTACATCCAGAGCCACACCCTTGGCAGCGCGCAGAATCTGGCGCAATACGTCTCGCTGGCGCTCTTCCTGGGACCACCGCCGGCGCTGCAACTCTCCGTGCCAGAGAGCGAGATGCCGCCTGATTCATTGCAGGTCGTGGGCGTCCTGCCGCTCTTGCGCGACTTCGCGGCGAAGGTGGATCTGCACGGCATCTATATCCGGCACCGCGCCGCGCATGAGGCAGCTGTAGAGCAGGTGCACGACAGCATGACCCGCATGTTGCTGGAGACGAATCTGTACCTCCATCAGCCCGTTTCCAGTTACGATGGACGACGCTTCCTGGTGCTTCTGGAGCCGCTGCTGAGTCCGCAGGCTGTCAACGCACGCATTTATGGCACTGACTACTTCGTCGTCACCTCGCCTGCCGTGATCGATCCAGCGTCACCGCCGCGTGTGTCGCCCGGTTCCCGCATGAGCGTGGGGGCGCACGCAAGTGGCTTGCAGATGGACCAGATTCGGCACGTGTATCTGCTGTACAACATCGATCCCATCATTTATGCGCGCGCTGGCGCCACCAACCGCCTCCTGCCGCTGCTGAAAACGGTCTCGGATGCGCCCATCGATTTCTTGTACAAGAGCGATATCGTGGCGCTGACGACGGAGTGCCTCATCAAGGCAATCGAAGCACGCACCATGGACGTGGGCATTGGGCGGCCTGCCAAGCCGGGCGGTGGAAAGCAGCGTACCGAGGACAACGGCTATCTGCAAGCCATGGCGGAGTATGAGAAGCGCGCGGAAGCCATCCGCCGCCGGCAGGTTGTGCTGGACATGGAGTCCGGCTGGGTGCTGACGGAGTCGTTCTACAACAAGCTGGCGCTGGTGGACCGCGAGGGCGTGAGCCTGCGGGAGAGTATCGGCGAGATGGTCTATGGCATGGACGTACCGCATGAGGTGGACCAGGCGAAGAAGATTCCGTTCTTTCAGCCGGGCAGTCCGGAACTGGTCGGCGGCGGTGGTGTAAACCGCGCGCGCGCGCCCCGGGCCGTGCTGACGGCGATGGATCAGGCGGAGCTGAAATTGCAAAAGGGCGACAAGCTTGCAGCCGAGGAGCTTGCGGACAGAGAATTGCGGGCGAAACCGTCGTCAGGCGAAGCTCTATACGTTCTTGCGCGGGTCAAGCTGATGGAAGGCGACCCGCAGGCCGCCTTTGACCGCTTTACGCAGGTGCTGGCCGCCAGCACGGACCCGCGCACCGTGGGCTGGTCGCACATCTACCTGGGCCGCCTGTACGATGCGCAGACGCAGAACAGCCGTTTGAAGGCTGTCGCCGAGTACCAGGCTGCGTTGGCCACGCCTGGCATCCAGCCGGATGTGCGTGCCGCCGCGGAAGCGGGGCTTCGCCAACCCTTTGCTGCTCCGAAGCGAACGGTGAGGGACAGCGATCAGCAACAACCGGACGACGAACCGCTGGACCCCACCGGCAAGAAGCAGAAAGAAAGCTACCGGCCCAGCGAAGAAGCCGCTCCAACCAGCCGCTCGCGCTGACTGACACCGACCGCGCCCGTCACCCGCCGGGGAAACAGGTTCCGAAGAAAAAGGGCACGGCTCCCGCCATGCCCTGTTGTGCTGCCGCCCTGCTTAGAACTCGGAGTTTAGCGCGAACTGCAACTGGCGGGAGTAGGTGGGGGTGATCG
>CAXUBG010000190.1:0-5857 GCA_964249285.1 uncultured Terriglobus sp.
GTCAACAGCGTGCAGCTGAACGGCAGCATCGCGAAGATCAGCCTGATGCAGACCGGCTCTGCCTGGGTGGTGAGCACTCTGCCGGACGGCACCATGATGACGCGGCGGCAAGGCGCTGCCGGCACTGGAGCGGATTATGCGCTGGGCACGACCGGCGTCTTGCGGTTTGACACAGGCCGCGCGCCGCAGCCCGGTGAACTGGTCACGGTGACATACCGCACGAGCCGGCGCGCTGTGGCTCGCCTGAAGGACGCGGTTGCCGATCAGTACCGGCTGCAACTGGCTCTTCCCGGCTTGCCAGCGTGGCGGGGGAGCGTTTCCAAACCAAAGCCGCGCACCACCGCGGACTGCGAAGCCGCCGCGCAGGCGCTGCTGGCACTGGCCACCGCACCCGCCGCTTCCCTGCAGGGTGAAATCACGTGGACACGAGGAGGGGCGCTGCAGGAAGACGTTTTCCCAGGAGACACGCTGCTGCTGCAATCCACGGACGGCACGCAGCAATTGCCGGTGCAGGCCGTCACCGTCACGGACGGCAATGCCTCACCGGAGTTACTGCGCTACAAGGCCGAATACTCACAGCGCCGTTCGGAGGCTCTGTCCTTCGCGGTGTCCTCCACGGTTCCGGCGGACGTGCCCGCGAACGTGGCATACACGGCGGATGAGACCGGTCTGCCGGCAGTTCTGGCCGGACTTCAGGTGACAACCGCGACCGCGGCGGCTCTGCAGATTGACAGCGGCACGGACGCTCCGTCCGGCGGTGGGTTCGAGGTGCGCCGCAGTGATGCAAACTTCGGCTCGAATGTGGCGGACGACCTGGTACTGCAAAGCCCGGTGCGGCACTTCACCATCCCGCGGCAGGCGTTTGCGGAACGCTTCTTTGTGCGGGTGTACGACGGCTCGGCTTCGCCCAAATACTCACCGGCGTCGAGCGTGGTGCTGACCAATCTGCCGCTGAGTTAAGGCGAAACAAAAAGGAGACAAACATGACGGACTTTGAAGCGCAGGTGCTCGGCGACTTGAGCGCGCTGAAGAGCCAGATGCATGCGCTTCTCGGAGTGGGGCAGCCCGGGCGGCTGCACCAGTTGGAGGAGCGCGTCGCCAAGCACGAGCGTACCGTGCAGCGCATGAAAGGCGTGGGAGGCGGTTTCAGCGTGCTCTTTACCGTCTTTCATGTCGCGATGGACCTGCTGAAAAAGTAAGCGTTTCAGTACAGGTGAGGTGCTCCATTGACGAAGCTGCGCGACGAGCGCGGCTCAGCACTCTTGAGGAGAGAGGATGAATTTTTTGAAACTGTTTCTACGCGGTATTGCCATTCTTCCGAGCCTGATCCAAGGCGTGGAATCGATTTATGGAGCCAAGACAGGTGAGCAGAAGAAGTCTGCCGCGCTGGATGTCGTGAGCTCCGCCATCAAGATGACGGATGCGGTGGCGAACAAAACCATCCTGAACTCGGACGGTTTCACCACGGGGCTGAGCATGGTTATCGACGGCGTGGTGGCCTGCCTGAACGCCAGTATCTGGGCCAAGTAGCTTTCTAGCGGGGGCTGCCCGCTGCCGTTCGCGCCGTATAATCGGCCTCATGGCAGCGGGACCCCTTGTGGGCGTGGTGATGGGGTCCAGGAGCGACTGGACGTGCATGTCTGCTGCTGTTCAGATGCTGGACGAATTCGGCGTGCCCTCTGAAGCGCGCATCGTCTCCGCGCACCGCACGCCCGACCTCCTGTGGCAGTATGCCAGCGAAGCACGCGGCCGGGGCCTGCGCGCCATCATCGCCGGCGCTGGCGGGGCTGCGCATCTACCAGGAATGCTGGCGGCCAAGACGATCGTTCCCGTATTTGGCGTACCCATTCCATCCACCGCATTGCAAGGCATGGACGCTTTGCTCTCGATCGTGCAGATGCCAAAGGGCGTTCCTGTCGGCACCCTTGCCATTGGTGAGGCGGGCGCTTTGAACGCCGCACTGCTGGTGATTGCGATCCTGGGCACGACGGACGCCGCATTGGCCGGCAAGCTCCAGTCCTGGCGCGATGAACGCGAGCGCGCCGTCTTGGCGGAGACGCTCGGCGAGAACCCGTTACCGTGAGCGCGATGCCCGCCGATCTGCTTGCGAAACACAGCCGTCCCGTGCTGCCGGGGGCTGCCATTGGCATCTTTGGCGGCGGGCAGCTGGGCCGCATGATGGGCATTGCCGCGCGGTCCATGGGCTACAAGGTCCATGTGCTGGACCCTGATCCAGCCTGTCCGGCTGGATACATTGCCGATGTCGTGATTGAGGCGGGTTGGAACGACCGCTGGTCGGCGGCCAATCTTGCGCGGGAATGCGCGGCCGTCACGCTGGAAATCGAGCAGATCTCCATCGTCAGCCTGGATGAGGCCGCGCGATGGGCACCCGTCCGTCCTGGCGCAGCCATTCTTGCTGTCATTCAGGACCGCATCGAGCAGAAGGACTGGCTGCAAAAGCATGGATTCCCGGCCGGGCCGTACCGGGCCGCGCGTTCGCCCGGACAGCTTGACGCTGCGATTCATGACCTGGGCGGGCCTGTGTTCGTGAAATCTGCAACAGGCGGCTACGATGGGCGTGGTCAAGCCAAACTCGGCTTTGACGGCGCTCCTGTGACCAGTGCTTCCATTGCACAGGCGTGGGAGGACGTGGGATCGTCAGCCTGTGTGGTGGAGCGTGCGCTGGACCTGGCACAAGAAATCAGTGTCATGGTGGCGCGCTCTCCCCGTGGCGAGGTCAAGGTGTACCCGCCCGCTGAAAACTTCCATGAAAACCAGATCCTCAGCTGGAGTGTCATTCCGGCAAATGTTCCCGGCGCGACGGCGGCTGCGGCTGCGAAGATCGCAGGTGAGATCGCGGACACCTTTGGTTTAGAAGGCCTTCTGGCGGTGGAGATGTTTGTCACAACGGATGGCGAACTGCTCGTGAACGAACTGGCACCACGGCCCCACAACAGCTATCACGGCAGCGAACGGGCCTGCGTCACCGGCCAGTTTGAGCAGGCAGTCCGCGCCGCGTGCGACCTGCCGCTGGGCGATGTCTCCCTGGTGCAGCCCGCCGCCATCGCAAACCTGCTGGGAGACATATGGCTGGACGACGGCGGCACGGAACGCGAGCCGGCCTTCGACTTGGCCCTTGCATTACCCACGGTAAAGCTGACGTTGTACGAAAAGCTGAAGCCGCGCAAGGGCCGCAAGATGGGACACCTGAGTGCGGTCGGCGCAACCGCGGACGAAGCGCGCGAACGCGTGCTGGCTGCCAAGGCGCAACTTTCTTCCGGGCGATAGTTCGCGGATGCACACAGTGCGTCTAATATGTGAAAAGTAAGTGCACTGCGTTGCGTCTCTGAAAGGCTGTATGAACGGAAAAGAGATCGAACACCTGCTGACACTGATCGATCAAAACATCGCGGCAAACCGTGCCTCACTGAGTGAGGAGTTCTTTCGCTATCTGGAAAAACACAAAGCTGATGCTGTGGCGGAGTTGCGCTCGACGGGCGGGGTCACTGTACCCACCACTTTTGGCCGCATGCGATTTTCATTGCAGGAGCTGCGGCAAGCAGCGGCGTAAGTGATCGCGCTCCTCTTCAGCGTTCTGCTCGCGCTGTATTTGCTCGGTCCTGACCTTCTTGCGCGCTGGCTGCTCGGGTTTGTTGTGCCGCGCAAAGCTGTGGTGCAAAGCCGTAGCGAAGAGATCACGCGAGCGGCCATTTGGTCCGCATGTCCTCTGCTTATCGCTTTACGCCTGACACAATTACAGGGTATTTTTCCTCGTTACGGCGGCACTGCCATGCTCAAAACGTTCTTCGCTGGCCTCTACAGCGAGGCTATGTTTCGCAATGATCCGAACCGCTGGTTTCAGAGCGCATCCGCCATTCTTCACATGAACCTTGCCGTGCTGTTCTGGATGTATGCCGTCGTGATCGCGGCATCGCTTGCGCTGATGCTGCTAACACGCAAGTACGCAACGATTCGCCACGGTCTTCCCTACGGCTTTCCGCGTGACTTTCTTGCGCGTTTGGTGCTGCCCCGTGTCGCTGAGTGGCACGTCCTGCTGTCGGATATGCTGCTGCCCACGCGCGATCTCTCACTGTTTGCGGACATACTGACGAGATCAGGCCTTTACCGAGGCTTGGTGCAGGATAAAGTTCTTGGACCCGATGGAGGTTTGCGCTCCATTACACTGGGCGAACCACGCCGCTTTCAGCGAGAGCAGTATCTCGCGGCTCGTGAAAAGCACGGCACAGCCGATGCAGAGACGTTCTGGAGAACGATCCCTGGCGATCTTTTCCTGATCGTTGGCAGCGAAGTGCTGAACCTGAATCTGCAATACATCGCACGAAGCGGAAACGTGGTCACACCAACGCGTCAGCAAAAGGACGCGCTCCGCGAACTTCTGGCCCAGTTGCCTGACGCAAGCTGACACGCCAGCGATGACGAGGCGTCTGTTCCGGAACGGGCATGAGCATGAAGCTGCGCCACCGTACCCGAACAAAGAGAAAACCCGCTTGCTGCGCTCAAACCAGCGTGTAGAGCGGCACGACGGACTTGCTTGCCAGCTTAACTGATGTCTTCGGACCAGTTCTCCAGAGCGTTCTTGAAATCGGTCATGAACTTGCCCGCGTCGGAGCCGTCGATGATGCGGTGATCGAAGCCCAGCGTGAACCGCTGGATGGAACGGATCGCAATCACATCGCCGCCGTCCTTGTCCTGAATCACGAGCGGCTCTTTATTCAATCCGCCGATGCCGAGAATGGCTACCTGCGGCTGATTAATGACGGGCGTGCCGAACTGCTCGCCAAAAATGCCGGAGTTTGTCAGGGTGAAGGTGCCGCCAGCGACCTCGTCCGGTGCCAGCTTCTTATTCCGGGCGCGATCGGCCACGTCCACAATGCCACGCGCGATGCCGAGGAAGTTCTTCTCTTCAAGCTGCTTCAGCACAGGCACGATCAAACCCCACTCCAGCGCAACGGCGATCCCGATGTTGATGCTGCGGTTGTACCGGATGTTCTCGCCGTCCACGGCTGCATTCACGATGGGATGTTTGCGCAGTGCCTCCACCGTCGCCCGCGTAATAAACGGCATAAAGGTGAGCTTGACCCCGTTGCGCTGCTCGTACTTGGTCTTTTCCTTCTCGCGCAGCCGTACGATCCGTGTCATGTCCACCTTGAAGACGGTGTGGACGTGCGCGGAGGTGTGCTTCGACTCGACCATGCGCTTGGCGATAATGGAGCGCATCTTCGACATGGGCACCACTTCGCCGGGCATGGGCGTCGGAGCCGTTGCCGCTTTCTGCGGCGCGGTGGTTGCGGGTGCGGATTGCGCCGCCGAGGACTCCGGCTTGACGCTGCTGACCGGCACCGCCGGTCCGGCCGTGACCGAGCCGATGGAGTGCGACGGCGTGCCAGGCTTCGAGGGCTGCGCGCTGGAGCTGACGGCGGCTGGCGCGAGCGGGGCTGCGGAACCGGAGCGTCCGCCATTCTGCATGTAGCCCAGGATGTCGTTCTTGGTGACGCGGCCCGCAGACCCGCTGCCGTTAATGCCCGCCGACGCCAGATCAATGCCATTGTCCTTGGCCATCTTGCGCACAAGCGGCGAGGAGCGTGGCGCGTCGCCTGTTTGCGCCGGAGCGGTTGCCGCCTGCATCTGCGGCGGCGCGGCAGGTGCGGCACTGGTCTGCGCCGGACCTGCGGAAACACCGCCGATGACCGCCACAACGGTGTTGATCGAGACCGTATCGCCTTCATTGGCCTTGATCTCCGTCACCGTTCCTGTCGCTGGAGCCGGGATTTCCGCCTCCACCTTGTCGGTCGAGATCTCGAAGATCGGCTCGTCGCGCTGGACTGTGTCGCCCACT
>CAXUBG010000191.1:0-1118 GCA_964249285.1 uncultured Terriglobus sp.
TCCTTTCTTCGACGTCTTCAGGGCTTAAAACTTCCTGAACCTGATTGAGCGCCCACACGTGGCCGAACGGATCGCGGAGCCATCCATAGCGATCTCCCCAGAACATCGTCGTGGGAGGCAGGGCTGGACTGCCTCCTTCATCAACGGCCTTCTTATACGCCGCGTCCACGTCCGGAACTGAGACCTGAAAGACGCAGGTTGACCCTCGTAGAGTCTCAGGAGCAGCCAGCAGGGCACCCTCGACGCGGCGCTGCTGATAAGCAGGCTCTTCTGAAGAGACCTGTACGAGGGAATCCCAGAGCTTCAAGTGCAGATGCTCCCCATCACCGCTCGGTGAAGGCGACCGGTATAGAACAGTGGCTCCGAAGGCTCGCTCGTAAAAGGCAAGTGCCTCGGCTGTATCGCGTACAACCAAGTGCGGCACAATTATCCCTAGCTGCGGTACAGACCCTCTAACGGCCATGTCGTTCACCTTTTGCTCTAACCGGCTTCGCCGTGTTTTGCTGCTCTCCGATGAAGGCCCAGGCATGCCCCGCAGGATCGAAGAAACGCTTGAGGCCGTTCGACCAATCGAAGACCATCCGCAAGGGCTGACCCGTCAGTCTGTAGATCTGCTCCATTCCAACCTTCTCAGAGGACACTAGCTCGGCTTCCTTCAGCTCTCGCAGGTGCTGAGAGACGGCTGGTTGCGTCATCGCAAAAGCAGTTGTCAGCTGTTTCACAGAGCAGTCGGATTTCGAAAGGAGCGAGATGATCTTGCGTCGTGCCGGATGCGCGATAGCCTTGAACACAACATCGGTCGAAGTCATAGGAGAAGACTACATAAGCAAACGCTTATGGACAAGTGTGCAGATGAATTCCAGTCGTTGAAGCCGCATTGTGGGAAGTGATATACAAGATTGCATCGCATTTACCAATGCCTGAATCTTTCGACCGAAGCACCTCGCACCTGCCGGAGCGTATTGTTGCTATGTTCCGCTATGATGCTGACCGTCGGGGCAGTCGGACGTAGCCAAAACGGCTACACTGTAAGCGGAGCGATGATGCGTCAAATTTCTTTACGTGAGTTCAGAACCCGCGGTTCCAAAGCCCTGGGTGCCGTGCCGAATGGAGAGACC
>CAXUBG010000191.1:1128-3529 GCA_964249285.1 uncultured Terriglobus sp.
AGTACGAAGAGCCGGATTGTCGATGGTGACGTACGGAGCGAGTCGCTTGGACTGTGACGTTTCGTGTCGAATTCCGAGATAGTGACAAAATGCGGCGTTGTCCTGCTCCGCCTATGATTGCGGCTGTCGAGGGTGCATATGCAGACAGGACGATGGACGCGGCGGAATGTGGTTCGGCTGATGCCGATGGCTCCGCTGGCGTCAACCTAACTCCGCGCCTTCGAGGCACCGTTGCAGAGCAGGATTGCGGGGACGTAGCCAAGGCGGCTACACTGTAAGTGGAGCGATAATGCGTCAGGTTTCGTTACGAGAGTTCAGAACCCGCGGTTCCAAAGCCCTGGGTGCCGTGCCGAATGGAGAGACCGTGTTGCTGGCCGGTCAGAAAGGGCCTGCGTACTTTTTGGTTCCCGTCGTCGGAGATGTTGTGCTGGAAGACCGTGAACTGCGGCGGGCCATGGCGAAGGCGAGTTTGCGGAAGAACTGGACCGCTGCTGAGATTGCCGGTGAAGCTCTGAGTGACGAGGAGATTGAACAGGAAATCAATCAGGTGCGAGCCGCTCGCCAACGCCGGACTGATGGATGAGGCTGGCCGTCCTGGATACGAACGTCATCGTATCGGCCGGGATTAAACCTGGAAGCGCTCCCGCAACACTGGTCATGGATTGGGTACTTGAAGGACGGCTCCAGATCGTAACCAGCCCGTGGATTGTGGCTGAGTATCGCGAGGTCGTCCGCCGTCCCAAATTCCAACCCTACGGCTTTCCCCCGCAATGGCTGGAGTTCCTGATTGACGAGAGTCTTCAGCTTCCAGATCCTGCAGCCTCGATGGAACGCGGGCCGGATGCGAAAGATTTTCCCTTTCTTGCTCTTGCAAGATTGGCGGGAGCCTGGCTTGTGACGGGTAATTTAAGGCATTTTCCAGAGAGTTTCAGGCAAGGCGTCAAGGTCATCTCACCAGCGGAGTATCTCGCACACCTTGGCGACTCTTAGATCTGACTTGAGACGCGTGCAATAAGTGGCCGCGCCAGCGGCCGCCCAGGTACTCATAGTCCCTTTCGGTAATCACTTGCAGAGCGGGCCGCCAGAGACATTGACGCAAGTTTGAGAACAGGCCGGCGCGCGTTGTTACGTGGCTCCGCTATGATGCTGCCGTTGAGGGCGGATACATATGCAGCCAAAAAAATGGACGCGGCGGGATGTGGTTCGGCTGATGGCGATGGCACCATTGGCAGGCTGCCTTGGCCACTTGCGGGCGTTTGCGGCGCCGCTGCAGGGCAAGGTGAAAATTACCGCAGTCAAGGCGATGGCGCTGGACCACATGGCCGGCAACTGCCTCATCCGCGTGGACACCGATGCGGGCGTGAGCGGCATTGGCGAAGCGGGCGCAACCGGACCCATCGCACGCGCGCGCATCGAGACGATGAAGCCGCTGCTCCTGGGCAAGGACCCGCTCGACATCGGCGTGCACTGGGAGCGCATGACCTCGCTGATGTACAACTACGTCGGCCACATCCCCACCATCAGCGGCATCGACATTGCGCTCTGGGATCTGGCGGGCAAGCTGCTGCAGCAGCCCGTGTCCGTGTTGCTGGGCGGCCGCTTTCGCGAGACGATCCCCATGTACTCGCATGGCGAGAACGTGAACATGCTGGACAAGGCGAGCTGCCAGGACTGGGCAGAACGCATCCGCGCGCGGCCCGAGGGCTTCACCGTCTACAAGAACAACCTGCATGAGGTGCTCGGCGTGCCCTCCGGCGTCTTTGCGCAGACACTGACCACGCAGCAATTGCGCATGGTCCGCACGGCGTACGAGAATGCACGCGAAGCTGTGGGTGACGGCATCGACATCGCGGTGCACGCCCACGGCGAACTGGACGCGGTTAGTTCCATCCAGGTGGCGAAGGCCATCGAGGCGATGAATCCGCTGTGGTTTGAGGACCCGATGAACCCCGTCTTTCACCAGGGATGGCTTGACTTGCGCCGCAGCACAAACATCCGCATCCTGACCGGCGAAAAGCTGGAGATGGTGCGGCAGTTCCGGCCCTTCCTGGACAGCGGTGCCATCGACATCCCGCACCCTGACCTGGCCTTCGCGGGCGGCATTACCGGGACGAAGAAGATCGCCGACTACGCCGCGCTGTCACGCACGCCGGTGGCGCTGCACAACGTCGGCTCGCTGGTGATGACGTATGCGAATGCGCAGTTTGCCAGCACCATTCAGAACCTCTTCAAGGTGGAAAGCGCTCTCGCCCATCAGGGCCGGTACGTGGAAGCCATGGCCGCCAGCAATGGCCCGGTCGTCCGCAACGGCGAGATGGCGATCCCCTCCGGCGTGGGCCTCGGCTTAGACCTGAATCAGGACTACCTGCACAAATACCTGCTGCCCGGCGAGCCATTCTGG
>CAXUBG010000191.1:3629-5795 GCA_964249285.1 uncultured Terriglobus sp.
CACGCTGCTCTTCTGCGCGGGTGAAGCAGCCGCCGGATGGATCGCGCACTCCCTGGCCCTGATGTCCGACGCGGGGCACAACCTGAGCGACGCCGTCGCGCTCGGCCTTGCCGCCTACGCCGTCGCCGCCATCCGAAAGCCTGCAACGGGCCGACACACCTACGGCTTCGTGCGCGTCTCCACGCTGACCGCGCTGTTCAACAGCAGCACCCTGGTCGTGATTGCACTCTTCATCGCGGTGGAAGCGATCGGCCGCTTCCGCCATCCGGAGCCGGTTGCGGGCAATCTGATGATCGCGGTCGCCGCCGTCTCCGTCCTGATGAACACCGTAATCGCCCTGTTGCTGGCGGGAGACGCCAAGCACAGCCTGAACAGCCGCGCGGCATTCATCCACATGAGCGGCGACGCGCTCTCGGCGCTGGCCGTCGTCATCGCTGGCATCGTCGTGCGCACGTCCGGCTGGACCTACGCTGACCCGGCCGTCTCGCTGCTCATCGCAGCGTTCATCTTCTGGTCCGCGCTGGGCATCCTGCGCGAAGCATCCGACGTGCTGATGGAAAAGGCACCCCGCGGCCTGGACCCCGTTCAACTGGCACAGTCCATCGGAGCAATGGACCCGGTCTGCGGCGTGCATGACGTACATGTGTGGACGATGGGCGAGGGCCGCAACCTGCTCAGCTGCCACGTCGCACTGCCACCCGCTCAAACCCTGCTGGAGACGACGGCGATTGTCATGCGCATCAGCAGGATGCTCCACGACGACTTCGGCATCGAACACGCAACCATCCAGCCCGAAGAAGACGGCCTCTGCCGCATGGCAGACACCGAAGCCCTCTTCTGCCGCATGGAAACCCACTCCCACGCAGGCCACCATCATTGACCTGCGTGTACGGCGCAAATCGAGTGTTCAGGAGACGGTCCGGTCATATCTCAAATTGATAACATGCCGGGCGAAATCTAATCCCCGCGGCGCAGCCGGTTCAAGCCATTAAACGCGGCCACCTTGTAACACTCCGCCAGCGTCGGATAGTTAAACACCGTCTCCACGAAGTAATCCACGGTTCCGCCCAGCGCCATGACTGCCTGACCGATGTGCAGCAGCTCGCTGGCACCCTCACCAATGATGTGCACGCCCAGGATCGACCGGTTCTCACGGTGGAAGATCAGCTTCAAGCGGCCCGTGGTATCGCCGCGAATCTGCCCGCGCGCGATTTCGCGGTAGTACGCCACGCCCACTTCATAGGGAACGTCTTCCTCGGTCAGCTGCTCCTCTGTCTTGCCCAGAAAGCTGATTTCTGGAATCGTCCAGATGCCGTATGGGTAATAGCTCGGGTTCGACAAAATCGATTCATCGCCAAAAGCCCGCGCTCCCGCGATCCGGCCCTGCTCCATGGACACGGACGCCAGCGACGGAAACCCGATCACGTCGCCAACCGCGAAGACATGCGCGCACTTCGTACGGAAATCCTTGTCCACCGGAATCCGCCCGCGCGAGTCCGCTTCCACGCCAATCCTGTCCAGCTGCAGTTCATCCACGTTGCCCTGCCGGCCCACAGCGTACAACAGCGCGTCGCCCTGTATCTTTTTCCGGCTCTCCAGATTCGCCGTCACTGTTCCATCAGGGTTCTCGCTGACCGACTCGACCTCTTCATTCAGCCGCATGGTCACGCGGCTGTCGCGCAGGTGGTAGCTCAGCGCTTCCACAATCTCCTGGTCCGCAAACTCCAGCAGCCGCGGCCGCCGCTCAATCAGCGTCACCCGCACACCCAGCGCCGCGAACATGCAGGTGTACTCCACGCCAATCACGCCGCCGCCCACCACGATCATTGTCTTCGGCAGCGCCTTCAGGTCCAGCACCAGATCGCTGTTGATGATGCTCGTACCGTTGATCGGCACCGTATCGCTCGCCGCCGGCTTGGTCCCCGTCGCAATGATGATGTGCTCTGACTCATACACATTCGACCCGCGCGAGTTCGTCACCCGCAGATGCGTCGGATCCTCAAACGACGCTGTCCCAACCAGCATTTCAATGTTGTTGCGGCTCAACTGCGCTTCCGTCACATCGATCTCGGTCTTAATCACGTGCTGCACCCGGAAGGCAAGATCCGCCATCGTGATGCGTTCCTTCACGCGGTAATTCATACCGTAAATCGAACGGTAGTTATA
>CAXUBG010000192.1:0-4788 GCA_964249285.1 uncultured Terriglobus sp.
CATTAAAAGTTCGCGTCAACCTGGTAAATACCTACTTCTCCGCGCGCGACAAGGGCGGCTTCCTGAGCGGCCTGCATAAAGACGATTGCCAGGTCTTCGAGAACAAGGAAGAGCACACCATCAAGAACTTTACCCAAGAGAAGAAGCTGCCGCTGACCATCGGTATCCTGCTGGACACGAGCGGATCGCAAGAGAATGTGCTTCCACTGGAAAAGGAGAGCGGCGCGCAGTTCCTGAAGGACATGTTGACGCCAAAGGACGAGGCTTTTGTGATCTCGTTCGACATCAATGTCGATCTGCTGGCCGACTACACCACCAGCGCGAAGGAACTGCGCCGCGCCATCGACAAGGCCCAAATCAACACCGGCGCGGGCACCGGGTCCGTGACCGGCAACATCACGCCGAAGGGCTCTACGACGCCGTCTACCTCGCCACACATGAGAAGCTGCACGGCGAGGCCGGCCGCAAGGTGCTGGTCCTCCTAACGGACGGCGGCGACCAGGGCAGCAATACGAAGCTGAAGGAAGCCATCGAGTCGGCCGAGAAAGCCAACGCGATCATCTACGTCATTCTCATCAGCGATCAGGGCTTCTTGCAGCAGTACATGGGCTTCAATCCGTCGTATGAGATGGACAGGCTGGCGCGCGAGACCGGCGGCCGCGTCATCAACATCGGTCACAATGCTAAGAAGCTGGATGAGGCCTTCGCGCAGATCAGCGACGAACTGCGGACGCAATATCTGGTCAGCTATACGCCCAAGAACGCGACTCTCGACGGCACCTTCCGGTCCATCAACATCTCATGTGGCAAGGACGTAAAGGTTCAGGCGCGCAAAGGCTACTACGCCGTGGCGGATTCAAATACGGAGTGAGGTTTTCCGGCTGCGGCTTTTGCCTTCTAAGCTCGCAGCTTACGCTTTCATTTGTCGTCCCGCAGCGCCCGAAGGGATCTCCGTTTGAGCCTGTCACGGCAGTAGTGCAGATTCCTTCACTTCGTTACGGGATAACAAGTCTGAAGCCAGTCTGCGGAAGAAAAGGAAGCAAATCACGCGTCCATCGAGCCGCTGTAGACCGCCATGCCCGCCACGGCATCCACGCCCATGGCGTCAAGTTCGTCCACTTCACGCTGCTCCTTGATGCCGCCCGCCACAATCAGCTGCTTCGCCGTGCAAGCGCGGAGGATCGCGGCGATTTCCATGGGAAATCCGCTCATCATTCCCTCCGCGTCGACATGTGTATAGAGGAAACCAGCGCAGTCGTTCTCCAGCCATGTCATGGCTTCTTCGGGCGTTAAGTCCACCTGCTCCTTCCAGCCCTTCACGGCCACCTTGCCGCCCTTGGTATCGACAGAGAAGACAAGCTGCTCCTCACCCAGCGCTTTGTTCAGACTCGTCGCAAAATCAAGGTTCAGCACCGGATGCCGCCTACGGTCCGCCTCGTTGCTGCCGCCGAAGAGCGTTGAGCCATAAATGACGCGCTTGGCCCCGAGGTCTAGCATGGCTTTGCCGTGATCCGCCGAGCGCAGGCCACCGCCCACCTGGCAGGGCAGCCGCGAAGTGAACTGCCGAATGAGTCCGCGGTTATCGCCCTGTCGCATGGCCGCATCCAAATCGATCAGCTGCACCAACGGGTACTTCGCAAAACGGTCAATCCAGTAGTCAAAGTTGTCAAATGCCAGCTTGAGCGTCTCGCCCCGCACTAGTTGCACGATCTGCCCGTTCATCAGGTCAATGGATGGAATCAGCATGTGTCTGCAATCCAAGTGTAGCGAACGCCCAGCGACCGGTGTCTTAACAGTCGAGATAGAATCTGGCGTACCGGCCTGTCGTCAGGCGTCCATGGAGGTCCGTGTGGAATCGAGTAGGCGTTTCGGTGCTGTGTTTCATTCTCGGCGTACTTGCCGTTCCGGCGGCGGCCTACCTATATCTCTCCTACGGACATCCGCCGGTTGCCGTCGCCGATCCGTCGTTCCCGGCGGAAGCAGCCATCGTGCACAATCCCCTGCACGCCCGCATCGACCGCGAGATGCCGAAAGCCTCACCGGTGCCGGTCAATGAGCAGACTATGACGGAAGCCGCCACGCTGTACAAGCAGCAGTGCGCCTTCTGCCATGGCCTGCCGGACCACCCCGCCGCACTGGCCGCGAGCATGTTCCCAGGCGCGCCCCAGCTATGGGAGCGCCACCACAATGGCCAGGTGGTCGGCGTCTCCGACGATGAAGCCGGCGAGACCTACTGGAAAATCAAGAACGGCATCCGCCTCTCCGCCATGCCCTCCTACGTCAAGCTCATGTCCGACACGCAAATGTGGGAGATCGCCAACCTTCTCAAAAACGCCGACAAGCCACTTCCAGACGCCGCGCAAAGGGCGCTCCACCCTGACCACAGCGATACCGTTGGCATCGTTACAAGCAGATCAACAGATCGGGGTTCGTTGTAACAGGGCGTAAGTTGAAATAGAAGTGGCGCACAGCACATGACACACAATTCTGTAACTCTCCGTGTATCCAGATGGCGGCAAATTCGACGGGCGGCCCACTTACCTGCTCTAAGTCTGCTATTTTTCCAAGCTGTAGTTACGGTCGCACTGGCGCAGGTCGCGCGCGAGTGTCACGTCAACGCCTACGGCGCTGTTGGAGACGGCGTCACCTTAAACACGAGCGCGATCAACGCCGCTATCGCCGATTGCCATACGCACGGCGGCGGAACCGTGGCCGTCGACCCAGGAATTTACCGCACCGGAACCATTTATCTGCTCGACAACATTAAGCTGTTCCTTTCGCCCGGAGCCACGCTGCTTGGCAGCGAAAACCTGCTCGACTACCCAAAGCTAGCACGTGCCTCTGAGGAACGAGATACATCTCTGATCGTGGCGGAACATGCGCACAATGTCAGTATCACCGGTCCTGGAACCATTGATGGTAATGGTCGCGCATTTATTGACCATCAGGAACGTCACTGGAGTCCCTTCTTTGTAACCTTGGAAACACGTCAGGGCGCAAACCTTGAACAGAGGATGCGAGAAGCACGGGAGGGACCCGTGAAGATGGCTTCGCGTCCTGGGGTTCTCATTCTTTTTCTTGACACAGATATCATTGCCCTGCGTGACTTCCATGTACGGGACAGCCCAAACTGGAGCATTCACGTAGCCTGCAGCAATCACATTACCGTTCACGGGCTCGACATACGCAACAGCATGCTGATCCCAAATAGTGATGGCTTGGATGTCTCCGCATCAAGCAACGCTATCGTCTCGGACCTCCTGGCGGAGGCTGGAGACGACGCGCTCGTCTTTGGCGGCCCCACCGCGGACGGCTGGTGCCAGAGGCCAGCCGAGAATATGACCGCTAACAACGTCACTCTTCACAGCCGCTCTGCGGCAATCCGCATCGGCCCCGCTGCAAAAGACGTTCGGAACTTCACCTTGCACAACATCGTCATCCGCGACAGCAACCGCGGCATAAACCTCCAGGCACGTAGCGGAGAAACGGTAGAAAATATTTCCTTTTCAGGCATCGTAAGCGACACGCGTCTCGTGGATGGGTCTTGGTGGGGCGCAGGCGAGCCGATCTCAATCACCGCAGCCCACTGGGCATATGCCCCATGGCCGCCTTCCGGCAAGAGCGGCTACGTGCGGCACATCAGCTTCAGCGACGTTACCGCACAAAGCCAGTCTCCGGTGGTCATGTACAGTGTCGAACCCAACCACATCGAAGACATCAGCTTCACCAACGTACGTCTGACCATGCGCTCAAGCGAGTTGCAAGAGCTGCTCGGTGGCAACATTGACCTGCAGCCGGTAACGCCACGATCCCTCGGTCTTTTCAAGCACGATCTTGCCGCCGTGCTCGCGCATGGAGTCCAAAATATAACCTTTGACCGGCTTGCCGTGCGCTGGCAGGGATCGTTTCCGCCCTTCTACCTCTCTGCATTGGCCATCGATGGTTTCGACGGCGTAGAAATTCATAACTTCAAGGGTCATGCCTCTTCACCGAACTATCCCGTCCTAAAACTCACGAACGGCGAAAATGCCTTGGTTAACAAGCACAAGATAATTGTGCCGGAAAGCAGGTAACAAACGCTTGTTGCTGGATGGATTGCGCGTTGCTCATCCACTTCCGCCTTACTTAGCTGCGCAACCGGTCCATCAGCGAGAGTACGGCCCCCGAGTCAATTGCGTTCGCGCAAATCCGTGTTCCGTCTTTTAGACCCGTGCATAAACCCGCCACCACCAGCACAGCCGCCGCGTTCAGCAGCACGATATCCCGGCACGGCCCCGCCTCACCCGCAAAGATGCCGCGCAGTATCGCCGCGTTCGCCTCCGCATCGCCGCCCAGCAGCGCATCCTGAGACCGCCGCAAACCAGCATCTTCCGGCGTAATGGAATACTGCCGCACATCACTGCCCTTCACCTCCGCAACGATGCTTTCCCCGGACAGTGACAGCTCGTCCAGCCCGCCCGAGCCATGCACCACCAGCGCATGATGCGTATGGCCCGAGAACGCCAACGCCTCCGCTACCAGCGGCACCAGCTGCGGCGCATACACCCCAATCACCTGCCGTCGCGCCCCCGCCGGATTTGTCATCGGCCCCAGCACATTGAACACCGTCCGGAACGGCAGCGCGCGGCGGACCGGCGTCACGATCTTCATCGCGGGATGCATCTTGGGTGCCAGCAGGAAGGCAAAGCCATACTGCCGCAGCGCGGCAACAGCCGACTCCGGCGTGTGTTCCGTGGGTATGCCGAGGGCATGCAGCACATCCGCAGAACCGCACGCGGAGGTCACGGC
>CAXUBG010000192.1:4798-5764 GCA_964249285.1 uncultured Terriglobus sp.
CTCGCCGCGGACCAGCACAACATCCGGACACCCGCCCGCCGAGCACTCTCCGCTACTCCGCAGCATCGCAATCTTCGCCCCCGCCGCGCACCCCACCAGCGCCACCGCCGTCGAAATGTTGAAGGTCCCGCTGCCATCGCCGCCCGTACCGCACGTGTCCACCAGCGTGTCGCGCTCGGCGTCCGTCAGCGGCAGCGTCACCGCAGCCGACCGCATCGCGTCCGCGAAGCCCGCCAGTTCAGCCGCCGTCTCGCCGCGCTCATGCAGCGCGCTCAGCAGCGCAGACATCTCCCCTTCGCTAAACGCTCCCTCCAGCAGCACCTGCATCAGGGCACGCGCATCCTCCCAGGCGAGCGCGTCACCACCGTCGATCACACGCTGCAGCAACGCAACAGGGTCCATGCCTCTCATCATCGCAGCATGTGCCCCGCGCGCACACCCAACGCACCCTGACCCGGCGCGGCTTTACCTTGCTTGCCGCACTCCGCTACCATGCCCATGCAGCCACACCCTCGCACCCGGAGTTTGATCCGCAATGAAAATTCACGAGTACCAGGCTAAGGACATCCTACGGAAGTACGGCGTGCCCGTCCCGGAAGGCGAGATGGTTACTTCCCTGGAAGAGGCGGACCACGCGGCGAAACAGCTCTTCTCCGCCGGCAACCCCGTCGTCGTGGTCAAAGCTCAGATTCACGCCGGCGGTCGCGGCAAGGGCGGTGGCGTGAAAGTCACCAAATCCCTCGCCGATGCCAACACCGCCTCCAAAGCCATCCTCGGCATGAACCTCGTCACACATCAGACCGGTCCGCACGGCCAGCGCGTGCAGCGCCTGCTGATCGAGGCCGGCTCCGCTATCGATCGCGAACTCTACCTCGGCATTGTGTTGGACCGTGCCACGTCGAAGCTGACCTTCATGGCCTCGCAGGCGGGCGGCATGGAAATCGAAGAGGTAGCGGCCAAGGACCC
>CAXUBG010000193.1:0-5718 GCA_964249285.1 uncultured Terriglobus sp.
CCAAACCGAACGCGGCCACAGGGTGCCCGCGCCGATAGGGAAGGACAAAAGAATGATCACAGCAACCCAGCGCAATGTTATCCGCAAGCGGGTGCACGCGCGTGTTCGCGCCAAGGTGGCCGGCACGGCGGAGCGTCCGCGTCTCAACGTCTTCCGTTCCCTCAATCACATCTACGCGCAACTGATCGATGACGCCTCTGCAACCACTCTCGCTTCCGCTTCAACGATTAGCAAAAAGGGTGAGGACAAGAAGGCTGGCGGCAACGTCCTCGCGGCAGCGGAAGTCGGCAAGCTGATTGCCGAACGGGCAAAGGACAAGGGTGTCAACCGGGTTGTCTTTGACCGCGGCGGCTATCTCTACCACGGCCGCGTCAAGGCGCTCGCCGATGCCGCGCGTGAAGCCGGACTCCAGTTTTAACAAGGGTTGAGAAGGGCCGCAGGCCCAGAGGGATTTACATGGTGATTCGCAAGAAGATCGACGCAAACCGGCTCAACCTGAAGGATCAGGTCGTCGCCATCAACCGTGTCACGAAGGTCGTCAAGGGCGGCAAGAATATGTCCTTCGCCGCGCTCGTCGTCATCGGCGATCCCGACCAGGGCATAGTGGGTTACGGCAGCGGCAAAGCCAAAGAGGTGCCGCAGGCCATTCGCAAGGGCATTGAAGCGGCAAAGAAAAATCTGCAGCGCGTCAATCTGACGCAGACGACCATCCCGCATCAGGTGCTGGGCCGCTACGGTTCCGGCCAGGTGCTGCTGAAGCCTGCCCCCGAAGGCACCGGTGTCATCGCCGGCGGCGCGGTCCGCGCCGTTATGACATCGGCAGGCGTGCAGAACGTGCTTACCAAGTCGCTTGGAACGGCGAACCCGCACAACGTCATCAAAGCAACTTTCGACGCGCTGACCCAGTTGCGCGACAAGCAGACCGTCGCGACGTTGCGCGGTAAGGATATTCAGGAACTGTAGCAAACCTGTTTCTTAGTTTCTGTTGCTAGGGTTTAGCCACTGGAACAAGAGAGTTAGAAACTTGGAGAGTATGGCAATGGCAGAGAACACAGGCAAAATCAAAATCCAGTACTTCCGCTCGAAGATCGCGACACCCGTTAAGCACAAGCTCGTCGTCAAGGGTCTTGGCTTCACGCGGCTAAACCAGATTGTTGAGCGCGAGGACACGCCGTCAATCCGTGGCATGGTTGCGGTCATACCGCATCTGGTGCGCATCGTCGACTAACATCGCCGTGGCTACAGGCGAATCACCGCTGAAGTACGCATTCAGCATATTGCGAGTCGGACCTGAGCGTCCGGCGTGAGCGAGGAAACATGGCACTGAACTTATCCAACCTTGGCGCACCCAAGGGAGCAAACAGCAATAAGAAACGCGTGGGCCGTGGTATGGGCTCGGGTATGGGCAAGACGTCTACTCGCGGTCACAAGGGCCAGCGTTCCCGCTCCGGATCGCGCATGATGCGCGGCTTTGAGGGCGGCCAGATGCCGCTGCACCGCCGTCTGCCAAAGCGCGGCTTCACAAATATCTTCCGGCAGGAGTATCAGGTCCTCAGTCTCGACACGATTGAGTTGTTCGCCGCGACAAAGAACGAAACGGAACTGACGCTCGAGACAATGCGGTCCATCGGCCTGCTCAAGAAGAAAAAGGGCCTAGTCAAGGTGTTGGCAAATGGCGAAATCAACACTGCTGTTACCGTGCACGCGCACAAGTTCTCCAGGCAGGCGCAGGAGAAGATTGAGAAGGCGGGTGGGAAGGCGGTTCTTCTCGGTGCCCCTGTTTCCGCCGGGGCCTCAGCAGCATAGAATCATCTCACGCCAACAGATCGAGACGGTTGAGCCGAAGGGCTCGACCGTCTCCGTAAACCCGCTCCGCACCAATCTGCTGAACAGCCGCAGGGACACGGCAGTCCCGGATGGACCAAGCCCCGATGTTCGATAAGATCGCCAACATCTTCCGCATCCCTGAGTTGCGCACCCGTGTGCTCTTTACACTCGGCCTGCTCGCTGTCTACCGTCTGGGCGGACACATTCCCACGCCCGGCATCAATGCTGACCTGCTCGCACAATACTTCGCGCAGAATGCAGGATCGTCCCTCGGGCTGGTGGATCTGTTCACCGGCGGCTCCCTCCGGCGCCTGACCATTTTCGCGCTCGGCATCATGCCGTACATCACTGCATCGATCATCTTTCAGTTGCTCACTGTCATCTATGAGCCGCTGGCGAAGCTGCAAAAGGAAGGTGAAGTCGGCCGCAGAAAGATTACGCAGTGGACCCGCTACGTCACTGTTCTGCTCGCCATTGTGCAGTCTTTCGCGATCGCGTTGACGCTCACCAAATCCCAAACCGGCGCGCCCATGGTCACCATGGGGTCCACGAAGTTCATCATGCTGTGCGTACTCACGCTGCCCACCGGCACCGCCTTCATCATGTGGCTCGGTGAGCAGATTACAGAGCGCGGCATCGGCAACGGCATGTCCCTGCTCATCTTTACCGGCATCGTCGCGGGCCTGCCAAATGGCATCAACGACCTCTACCAGAAGGCACGCGACGGCGCGTGGGGCGGCTTCACCCCGCTGGCCATCGCCATCCTCATTGCCGCCATGGTGGCCGTGGTTGGCTTCATCGTCTTTGTCGAGCGCTCTGACCGCCGCATCCCCGTCCAGTATGCCAAGCGCATTGTTGGCCGCAAAATGATGGGTGGCCAGTCCACGCACTTGCCGCTCAAGGTGAACTCCGGCGGTGTGATGCCCGTCATTTTTGCCAGTTCGATCCTTTCGGCCCCGCTGCTGTTCGCGAACACCCAACTGGTCCAGAACACGATGTTTCTACGAAAGATTGCCGACGGCCTCAAGCCCGGTGAGCCGTGGTATCAGCTGCTCTCCGCCGCCGCCATCATCTTCTTCGCCTATTTCTATATTTCCATCGTCTTCCGCCCGGATGACATCGCCGACAATCTGCGTAAGTATGGCGGATTTATCCCCGGCATTCGCCCCGGACGCCGCACCAGCGACTACATCAACGACATTCTTACCCGCATTACGCTGGTCGGGGCAATCTATCTCATCATCATTCAGCTCATCCCGCAGATGCTTATCTCGGGCATTCACCTCAACCATCTCTGGCTTATCGGCCCGGTCTTTGACCGCCTGCCCAACTGGCTGACAAACGGTCTCGGCGTCAACTTCTACTTCGGCGGAACGTCGCTGCTCATCGTTGTCGGCGTCGCGATGGACACCGTGCAGCAGGTCGAATCACAACTCATCATGCGGCACTACGACGGGTTCACCCCCAAGAGCGGACGCACACGCGGCCGCCGGAGCTGGTAGCCCGTAGTGTCTGAAGCCGTCCCGCAACAGTTCGTGCCAGGCCCCGTTCTGCTCCTGGGTGCTCCCGGTGTTGGTAAAGGAACGCAGGCGCAAATCCTGATGGAGCGCTGGCGTATTCCCCAAGTCTCGACCGGGGATTTGATCCGCGATAACATCCGGCACGAGACCCTGGTCGGGCGCAACTTTCAGGAGACAGTCTCAAAGGGCATTCTTGTGCCCGACGAACTCGTCAACCGCATGGTGGCGGAACGCCTTGCCCAGCCGGACGCTGCGCGTGGATACATTCTTGACGGCTATCCCCGCACCTTGGGTCAGGCTGAATGGCTGGACGCACAACTGGCGAGTGAGGGCTTTCATCGCGCCTCTCGCGAGCGATCAGCAGACGCGGCGCTTCCGGTCATTGCAGTCTCTCTCGAAGTTCGTTATGATGAGTTGTTACGTCGCATCACGGGGCGGCGGACAGGGCCAGCCTCAAAACGAATCTATAACGTGTACACGAATCCGCCACTCAGTCCAGGCGTATGCGATGTGGATGGCGAACCCCTGGTGCAGCGGCCGGACGACACAGAAGAGGTCTTTCACGAGCGCATGAAAGCGTTTCGGGAGATGACCGCTCCAGTCATCGAGCATTACCGGGGCCTCGACCGGTTTGAGGTCATTAACGGAGAGCAGCCCGTGGATGCAGTCACGGGCACTATCGTCGCGGCGTTACAGCGCCTGCGGCACAAGGAATTATAAGCAGCACGATGGCTATCGCGATCAAGACAGCGCAGGAGATCGAAAAGATGCGCGCAAGCGGTACGATTCTGCGGCAGGTGCATGAAGCAGTGGGCGCGGTGGTCCGGCCAGGTGCAACCACCATGGATCTCGAAAAGGTTGCTGACGCAAAGATCAGGGACCTTGGCGCGAAATCCGCCTTTAAGGGCTACAACGACTACCCGGCGTGCCTGTGCACATCGGTCAACAACGAGGTGATTCATGGCATCCCCTCCGCGCGGCGCACCTTAAAAGAGGGCGACATCGTGTCGGTGGATTGTGGCGTGATCCTGAACGGCTACTACTCGGATGCGGCCGTGACCTACGCCGTCGGCGAGCCAAGCGCCGCGACTCGCAAGTTGCTGGACGTAACCAAGGCCTCACTGGAGCGCGCCATCAGTGAAGCAAAGGTTGGTAAAACTGTTGGCGACATTGGCGCGGCGGTGCAGGAGATGTGTGAGGCTGAGGGTTACGGCATCGTCCGTGACTTTGTAGGCCATGGTATCGGCAAAAGCATGCACGAAGACCCGCAGGTGCCAAACTTCGGCCGCCGCGGCAAGGGAACGAAATTGAAGGCCGGCATGGTTCTGGCGATTGAACCCATGATCAACGCTGGTGGCGCGGATGTACGGGTACTGAAGGATGGCTGGACCGCGGTCACAGTGGATGGCAGTATCAGCGCTCATTTTGAGCACACGGTCGCAGTCACCAAGGAAGGTCCGCTGGTCTTAACCAGGTAAACGCTTCGGACGCTGTAGAAGGTACAAGGAGACGGTTTGGCGAAGGAAGACGCGATTGAGGTAATGGCGGTAGTCGTTGAGACGCTGCCCAATGCCATGTTTAAGGTAGAGATGGAGAATAAGCACCAGGTGCTGGCCCACGTCTCGGGCCGCATGCGCAAGAACTTTATCCGCATTCTGCCCGGAGACCGGGTAGCCATCGAATTGAGTCCGTATGATCTGAATCGCGGACGGATCGTGTACCGCTACAAGTAGCAGTAAGCAGGGGAACAAAATGAAGGTAAGAGCGAGTGTCAAAAAGATTTGCGATAAGTGCCAGATCGTCCACCGCAAAGGTGTCGTCCGGGTGATCTGCGAGATCGCGAAGCACAAGCAGCGTCAGGGATAATAGTTTCTGGCATGTAGCAACCCCCAACAGCGGAACCCAACGCTCTTCACAGAGCAGTCCTCAGGGCGAGTTAGCCGAAGTGAAGGCTTGCGATGAACCCGCGGGAACTCCGCCTAACCGCC
Source organism: uncultured Terriglobus sp. (assembly GCA_964249285.1). GTDB lineage: Bacteria > Acidobacteriota > Terriglobia > Terriglobales > Acidobacteriaceae > Terriglobus. The sequence continues at coordinate 5,336 of CAXUBG010000193.1, forward strand.
GCCGGCGACAGCGCCCGTGGCAAGGAAGCAACGAGGGAAGACATTCATGGCACGTATTGCTGGTGTCGATCTGCCAAATAATAAACAGGCACGGATCGGCCTCACCTACATCTACGGCATCGGCCAGAGCCGCGCGCTCAATATCCTAGGGAAGGCTGAAATCGATCCCCTTCGCAAGATGAGCACGCTGGACGAGGACGAGCTAAACAAGATCCGCAGCGTCATCGAGCAGGAAGGCGGCATCGAAGGCGACCTTCGTAAGGAAGTCGGCCTGAACATCAAGCGCCTGATTGAAATCCAGAGCTATCGCGGCTTGCGTCACCGCCGCAGCCTGCCGGTGCGCGGCCAGCGCACGCACACCAACGCGCGCACCCGCAAGGGTC
>CAXUBG010000194.1:0-5709 GCA_964249285.1 uncultured Terriglobus sp.
GCAATACGCGCCTGTACACCGACGAAGACCTGGAACGGCTGGAGTTCATCCTCAACCTGGCGCGCGATCTCGGCGTCAACATCGCGGGGATCGCCATCATTCTGCAGATGCGCGAACGCATGGAGCAGATGAACGCGGACATGCAAAACTTCGTAAACTACGTGCGTAACGAGATGCTCAGCCATATGCAGGCCCCGCGTACCGAAGCCGGGCTGGTGCCCATGCAACGAACGGTGCTATCCACACAGCGGGCCGTTGTGCTTGGCAAGCCGGCCAAAAAGCGCGGCGCGGTTTCTTAGGCTTGCGTCATCAGAGCAGAGAGTTGCTCCTCTGGACGGCCCGGACCGGCACTGTTACATCCGCAATCTTCTGTGGACTCGCGGTGATTGCGGCATGGCGGTTTGCCCGCCGCAAACGGGCCGAAGCATTAACGGGGCAGCAGTACACCCCGCCGCTCAGCGTGCTGAAGCCGCTGCACGGCGCCCAGCCCGGCCTGCGGAAGAGTATCGAAAGTCATTTTCAGCAGAGCTACGCGGCACCGTACGAACTCTTGTTCTGCGCACGGCAAGAGAATGACGCAGGGCTCCAGATCGCGCGCGATGTGGCGGCAAACTACCCTGGGCAGAGAGCACGCTTTATTGCCTGCGGAGAGCCGCAGTTTCCCAATCCGAAAATGTATTCGCTGAGCGTCATGGCGGAAGACGCAACGTACACGCATCTGGTGACGACGGATGCTGATGCTCGCGTCCGCAGCGACTTCCTCACGAGCATCGTCAGCGCGCTTGCGCCGGAAGAAAAAGCCGCTTTGCTCGTGTGGTGCATGTATTCCGGGCATGTCGACTGCGGCGGCTTGTCTGCCCATCTGGATGCCGCGGGCAAGACGGTCGAAATGGGATCGGGAGTGCTGGTCGCGGACATGCTGAGCGGGACAGACTTCGCCTTAGGCGTAGCCATGGCTCTCAGCAAGAGTACATACCAAAGCGCTGGCGGCTACCAGGATCTGGGCGGCTACTGGGCAGAGGATTTCGTGCTTGGCAACCGGCTGGCTGCGTCTGGTGAGCGCGTGGAGATCTCCACGCACATTATTCGCCTGCTCGTGGACGACCAGGGGTTCATGCATTCGTTCCGTGACCAGTTGCGCTGGATGCAAAGCACGCGGCGTTCCCGTCCCTGGGGACACCTGGGAACGGGACTGACGTTCGCGATGCCCTTCGGCTTGCTTGGCTTTGTTCTGGAGGCCGCGCGCGGACGGTGGGCCTTGGCTTTGATCTTCCTGGGGACCGCCATCCTAAACCGTATGCTTCAGGCGTCTGTGCTGCTGCGCGTGCTTGAGTCAGACCGCGTGTGGCTGTACACGTTGCTATACCCGCTGCGCGATCTGCTTGGCTGCGCTGTGTGGTGCTGCAGCTATCTTCCAGCCGACACGCGGTACCATGGAACACGCTTTCGCATCATGGCAGACGGCCGGCTGGAAGCCGAATCGCAAGGGACAGGCTAGCGGTTTGTCAGGATCATCTTGCCGCTGGATGCAGCAAAGACGCGTACCGGCGCAACTCGCCGTAAGTCATTCATGCGCGCCGGCTCGTAGGTCAGCAGGTACACCTGTTGCGCGCTCGCCCACGCACGATGCAGACCGGCTTCGTCTGTAAAGACGCCGGGTGCGTCCGGCCAGAACGATCCAAACCACGGGCCATTCACCCGTCCATTGACGAAGATCAGCGGATGACGCGTATAAAAAAGCAACGTTGACCCGCTGGTCAACTCGCCATCCAGCATCACTGCGTCCTCCTGCTTCAGAACTTGCGCCATCTCCGTAGCCAAACTTTTCGAGCCGATGATGGGGTAGAAGCGAGACAGCCCCGCGTGTACACACAGCAGAACACCGCACATGCTCGCCGTGAGTACAGCATTCGCGGCCTGCTGATTGCGTGCGAGCGCCCCGGACCGCCGTCCGCGCAACCACCATGCCAGCGGACCCACGCCGAGCATACTCACCATCATCCCAAACAGTGGCGGCCGGAAAAATCCCATTGCCCGCGTCGTCAGATCGTGCAAGTGTCCGAGTGCGAGATTGTACTGATCCGGATTGCTGGTGAGCACCTGGGCGATGTCCGCGCTGGGCGGTGCGGAAGGCGAGATCGCGCCGAGTGTTCCGCAAAGGATCGCGATGAGCAGGCCGAGCGGCAGGAGAAACCACGTGCTGGCGCGCGCGACAGACCGCCGCAGGTGCGGGTCTCCGCGCTCTGCTCCCGCCATGACACCGCCCGCCATCAAGGCGAGTGCGGGCAGTGCTGGCAGCGAGTAATATTCCTGACGCGATGAAAGCGTGAAGAAGACGAGTACCATGCCGCTCCATAGCAAAAGCGTGAGAGCTGCCTGTTTGCGGCGTGAGCTCTCAAGCGGCCGGTTGCGCCACATGCGTGTGTACTGCGTCAGCGCTCCCGGCAGGAACGCCGCCCACGGCATTAGCCACAGAAAAAACATCGTCCAGAAGAGGGGAACCGGCACTTGCCCGTAGTCATGCGGGATGCGCAATCCGCGAAATCGCAGGAAGTGTTCGTTGACGATGTAGAACCAGAACCATCCCGCGCGCGCGGGCAGGCCGGTTCCCGGCGGCATCGGAATGGCAGGATTTCGCAACGCCGCAAGCACATGCCATGGCATCGCGATCAATGCGAACAGCAGGGCGCTTGAGACGAGCGGCATCCGAAGCAGGCTGCGCACCTGCCGGGTAAGCAGGCTGTAGAGCAGGGCAAATCCGATGGGAAAGACGATGCCGATCAGCCCTTTTGTGAGCAGGTTCAAGGCCATGACCGCGGCAAAGCCCCACGCGGGCCAGCGGGCGGACTGACTATTTCGTACCCGGTCCAATGCGATGAGGAACAGGTGAATGCCAAAGGTCATCCACAAGGCATTCATGATGTCCGGAATGTAAAAGCGCGTAAACAGATAGGGGCCGAGGCTGGTGGCCATGGCAAGCGCGCCATAGAAGCCGCCGCGTTCCCCAAACAACCGGCTACCGAGGGCGTACACGGCCAGAAATAGCGCCAGCACCATGAGCGATAGGGGGAATCGTGCTGCCCAGTCATACTCGCCGAAAAGCTTCATGCCGCCCGCGGCTGCCCAGTACATCAGGGGAGGTTTGTCGAAGAAGCGGATGCCGTCGACATAGGGTGTCACGTACTCATGCCGTTGCAGCATTTCGCGCGCGACTTCAATGTAAATGGAATCCACATCGTCCAGCAGGCCCGGCGTGAAAAGGCAACCCAGGTGGAGCACGCACCACAGCAGCACGAGAACGCCAGCGGATCTCGCGCGCAGGCGCGGGGCGGCCTGCACCGGTGCCAATGCCTGTTCTGAAATCGCTGCCGTGGACGCCATCCTCATCATCTGTAAGGCAACTGGACCACACGTTGCAAGCGCCGTTCTGGCCCTTTCGCCCTCATGGAAGCAGATTTCGATCCGTAAGCAATGCCTTGCCGGACACCTCGGCGACCACCATGCCACGCGATCCAAGCAACGCATTCACAGCGGCGCGTTTCTCCTCTGGTACAAACAGGATTTTGCGCGGTCCCTTTCCCCATCCCGCAAGCAGGTCAGCGTCCGTCAGAAAGAGATGTGGCGCGTCCGGGAAGGTCGATCCGAACCACATGGAAGTCGAGCGGCCCTCTACCAGGGGCACATCGCGCCACGTATAGAACGGGATGGATGAGCCGTAGGCCTGGTCGCCGTAGAGCATTAGCTGCGTGTCTGGCTCGATGCGACCGTTGCGGCTGTCCGCAAGGAGGGTTTGTGCGAGTGCCGCCGAGGACAGCATGGGAGCGAACCGGGTCAAAGCGATGTGTGCGGCGACAAGGAACACCGCGGACGTGAACGCGACCGTGAGAGTGCTCGCCGATGCCCTGCCGCGATGCCGCAGCACCCACGCCGCTGCTGGACCGGCGGCGAAGGCCACTGCCGCCAATCCTGCAGGCAATCGCAGAGCCGCGAACGACGGCCCGGTGAGGTCAAAGAAATGCGACATGGAAAGGGTGTAGCCGCCCACCCCGCGATGCGCCAGCAGGGCACCGATGTCTGGCTGATACGGCAGGTGACGCGAAGTCCACAGGCCAGAGAACAAGAGCGCCGCGATCACCGCACCAAGGACAGCAAACGCCGCGTGCGCACCAGTAAGCCACCCGCGCACTTCCGGCGTTCGTTCCGCGTATGTGATGGCCGCGGCCGTCAGCATGCAGATGGGAAGGTAAGCCGGAAAGGTGTAGTACTCCTGGTTGGTTGACAACGAAAAGAAGCCCAACTCGAGTGCGGCGAAGATGCCCAGCAAAACCACCGTGCGGTCGCGCTCGCCGTCGCGTATGCGCCGGAACCGTTCCCGCTTGCGCCACGCCACGGCGATTGCCGCCGGAAAAAACAGGGACCAGGGAAAGATCCATGCAAGGTGCAGCAGCCAGAACAGCGAGCCGGGGAGCTTGTTGTAATCGTGCGGAATGCGCAGCCCAAGGAAACGCATGAAGTGCTCGTTGACAAAGTAGAACCAGAAGAACCCGTGGCCTGCGTAGCCGCCCGTATTCCGCAGACCGGCGAGGATGTGCCAAGGCGCGGCAATCAGCAGGAAAACTGCTGTGCCGCGGAGAAGGCGCAGCTCTCTCCAGCGCCGCCACTCGCCTGTCAGCAGCAGATATACCGCGACCGTGCCTGCGAGGAACACGATGGCGATCAGGCCCTTTGTCAGAACTGCGAGAGCAAGCAGCACATACGCCGCGTAGATTCTCCGTGAGCTTTGCCGCGCTGTGAAGGCGCGCTCGAATGCATAGAGCGCTCCGGCGAGAAACAGTGAGAGCAGAACCTCTGGAATAAAGATGCGCGTGAACAGAAAGACACCCGCAGAGGTGAGAACCGCGAGTCCGCTGTAGAGCCCGGAGCGCGTATCCCACGTGCGCCGCCCCCAGTGGAACGCAAGCAGCGCCAATGCAAGCACGCCAAGCGCCTGAGGCAGGTGGGCCGCAAACGTGTTCACGCCAAAAATTGCGAAGCTGCCCGCGGCCAGCCAGTAGGGCAGGGGCGCCTTCTCCAGATACCGGATGCCGTTTACGTGAAGCGTGACGAAGTCGTGGGTCAGCAGAATGCCGCGCGCGGCGTTGGCGTGCGTCGCATCGGCATCGTCCAGCAGCGGCGGCGAGAAGAGCGAAGCCGCGTAGATCGCTACCCAGAGCAGCACCAGCACAAGCACCGGCCTGCGAACAGAGTCATCCTGCTGAAACATCCTGATGTTCTCTCTCCCGTTTCCGTGCGGCTCTCCCTGATGATACGGTTACGCCCGGAGGTTCCGGCGAAGGCACGTCCCGGTGCTCACCCTCGTACGGGTCGTGTACAGTGCGAAGTAACCGCCACGCACCAGACGCACCCGCAGGAGCGCCATGCCCACCTTTGCCGCGATTGACATCGGGTCCAACTCCTGTCGTCTTGCCATTGCCACCGTCCAGCAGCATGAGGCGAAGGTCTTTCATGAGGACCGCGAAGTGGTGCGCCTGGGCGAAAGCGTCTTCCAAACCGGTGAAATCTCACCGGATGCCATGGCGGTCACCATTCGCGCCTTGAAGCGTTTTCAGAAGGCAGTGCAGGCGCAGGTGGTGGATGTGGTGCGCGTAGTCGCGACCTCAGCCATGCGTGATGCTCGCAATGCGGCAGCGTTCATCGCGTGGGTTAAAT
>CAXUBG010000195.1:0-1197 GCA_964249285.1 uncultured Terriglobus sp.
GGGTGCCACCGTCGCAATACATCAGGAGGTCACCGGCTGGCAGCCGCCGTGCGCCACAACAGGACGCTGCGCCCCGGCACCGGTCTACGGCACCTTCACCAGTGCGGCTATCAGTGATGACGACGGTATCGTAACCGTCACCCCGCTGCAGTACACCAGCACCGCTGCCGTCACCAGAATCACTGCGGCAACCGGCATCGCAGGCGTAGTTACAGCCACGTTACAGAAAACGCCTTAGCCGCTTAACGTTCAGCCAACTTGCGTCCACGTGACAAGGGCACCGCGTTTCCGCATCAAAGTCTAAACGGAGTCCTTGATGCCCGGTGCTATTGCAGGTGGTGAGCGTAAGCGTGTGTTGATCGTAGGCGGCGGTTTTGCCGGCCTGAATGCAGCGGAGGCGCTGGCCCATGCCGAGGTGAACGTCACGCTGGTGGACCGGCGCAATCACCACACTTTTCAGCCACTGCTCTATCAGGTCGCCCTGGCGGTGCTTCCAGAGAACGAGATCGCGCAACCGATACGCACCATCGTCCGCGCACCGAATACGCAGGTCCTCATGGACGAGGTCACCGGGTTTGACACTGCGCAGAACCGCGCTACCCTGCAAAGCGGTGCCATTCTCGAATACGACTACCTCATCCTTGCCACCGGGTCCACGCACTCCTACTTCGGCCACGATGAATGGGCAAAGCTCGCACCCGGCCTCAAATCGATTGAGGACGCCGTTGAGATCCGCCGCCGCGTCCTGCTTGCGTTTGAGCTCGCGGAGCGCCAGATGCAGGAGACCGGCACACACCCCGCGCTCAACTTCGTCATCATCGGCGGCGGTGCCACTGGCGTGGAACTGGCTGGAGCCATCTCGGATATTGCCAAGCTCTACATCCGTCATGATTTCAAGCAGATCGATCCGTCGCAGGCGCAAGTCCTTATCCTCGAAGGATCGCCGGTGATCCTTGGCGCCTACCCCAAGGATCTTCAGGACAGCGCAGTCAAGCAGCTGACCCGGCTCGGCGTAAAGGTGCGCGTCAATACGCACGTCACCGATGTCCAGCCCGGTTACGTGATGGTTGGAAACGAACGCATTGATGCGGTCGTGACGCTGTGGGGCGCGGGCGTGCAGGCGTCACCCCTCGGCAAAGCGCTGGGCGTCGAAGTCAACAAGAAAGGCATGGTTGTGGTCGACGACCACCTCCATCC
>CAXUBG010000195.1:1207-5683 GCA_964249285.1 uncultured Terriglobus sp.
CAAGCATGTCCCGGGCGTCGCTCAGCCCGCCATGCAGATGGGCACCTACGCGGGCAAGAGCATCGCCTTGGAGATCAAGGGACAGCGCATGAACAAGCCCTTCCACTATTTTGACAAGGGCGATATGGCGACCATTGGCCGTTCCGCGGCGGTTGCCGATGTGAAGTGGCCCTTCAAGGCGCACCTGAGCGGGTTTCCCGCATGGGTAGCGTGGCTCAGCGTGCATATCTTCTTTCTGATCGGCTTTCGTAACCGCTTTGCCGTCTTCCGCAATTGGGCTTACACCTACGCCTTCTTTAAGGAAGGTTCGCGTCTCATCACCGTATATCAGAACCTGCCAGGGTGGGGCATGACCGACGACCCTCACGGCCGGCTGACGACTCGTCCCATCACGCCCGTAACAGAAGCCTAGGAGTGGAAGCGAGATGAAAACAGATCGCCGGGACAGGCACCGCAATGCCTATGATGCCCTGACCAACGGATGCATAATAAGGCTATGAAACGCATTCACTTCATCTGGATGGGATGTGCGCTTCCCGCCAAATACCAGAAGCGCGTGATCAAATGGGCCAAGCTGAATCGTGACTGGACAGTGAACCTGTGGGTTCTCGAAGCATTTCTTGACCCGGTAGCTGAATTGCAGCATTGGATGATGATGTATGAGTCCGCCAACATCCGCATACGTGGCATTCAGGCCAACCAACAGCTCATTGTGAACCAAAACCTGATTCAGGCTTTTGCCAGTGAAGTCCGGCATGCGGGTGCGGAGAAGTATCGCAACAATTGGGGTGCGGCCAGCGACATCCTGCGTGTCGCGATCTTATGCGAGGAAGGCGGACTTTACCTGGACACCGACGTGGATCCGGGTGACCCACTTGGTAAGCTGAAGGCACCTCAAGGATTTCTGGTCCATAAGATCAAGAAGGGATCGGTCGCAAACGACGCAATGTATGCGGACCGCAAAAAGCACAATTTTTTCCAACTGTACGCCGCGATGCTGACGCACGGCTATAGCCAGCTCTTGCAGGACACCCTTACGTTGCAGAAGCGGAGAGTGAATGAGGAAGGTGAAAAGCTTCAGGGAACCGTTCAGACATCAGGACCGGGAATGATGGAGAACTGCCTGTACCAGTATTTCGGCTGGAATGTTAACGACTCCCTTGCAATGGAAAATGGAAGACATGCGAACGAAATATACCTGACGGAATCCCATGTGAAATCGCTCGAGGGGCAGTATGGATCGGATGCGTCATGGATAGGCGAGCAGGTGGATGATCCGGGTGCCTGGATTGCCGTGGAAGCGGCGAAGGTGAAGGAATCCGGCAAGCAGGGTCAAGGTCTAAACAAAAGGTTCAACCGCTTACTTGGCAATGCCAACAAGACGCATCGCCGCGCACAAACGAAAGCCAGCACCGTAATGGATGGCCTGAACGCACTCTGATTTTTTGAGCGCTGGTCCGGCTGGTGCCGCGCGGGTTCGCGCCAGCCACTCCGCTCGTACGTCGTCAGGCAGGCATGCTACCGTCCCATCGCGATGAGGAGACATGATGAGTATCAAGGAAATGCTTGGTCTGGGATCAGAGAAGAAGGTGCGGTACGCCATTGTTGGCGCAGGCGACATCGCCCAGGAAGATATGATGCCGGGCGTGAACCACACCGGCAACTCCACCCTCACCGCGATCGTCACCGGTGACCCAACGAAAGCACAAGAGCTCGGCAAGCAATACAAGGTAGAAGCCACCTACACCTACGAGCAGTTCGACGAGGCCATTCACTCCAGCACCTTTGACGCGATCTATCTCGCCACGCCCAACTGGCGCCATGCGGAGTTCATCATCCCAGCGTTGCAGGCTGGCATACACGTCCTTACCGAGAAGCCGCTTGAGATCTCAACCGCAAAGTGCAAAGAGATCCTTGACGCCGCCAGATCCAGCACCGCGAAGCTGATGGTCGCGTACCGCCTCCACTTTGAACCGGCGACGCTGGATACCGTCAAGCGTATCCGCAATCACGAACTCGGCACCGTCCATCTTTTTACCTCTACATTTGCCCAGATGGTCGATCCCAAGAATCATCGCGCCCACTCGGGCGAACTGGCGGGGCCGGTCCTTGACATGGGTCCATATCCCGTTAACGCCAGCCGCTACGTCTTCAGCGACGAACCGACCGAAATCGTCAGCGCCGTGGGTACAAAACATCCAGCATCAGGGTTCGACCAGGATTTCTACGACACCGTTAGTGCTACCGTCCGCTTCCCCGGCGACAAGTTAGCGCAGTTCTGTGTTTCGTATTACGGCAATGCAACCAACTCCTTCACCGCGGTCGGGACCGAAGCTGCCATCACGATGAACCCCGCATACATGTTCGGCAAGTCCCTGGAACAGACGATCTCAAAAAATGGCGAAGAGGAGAAAAACAGTTTCAAGAACACCGACCACTTCGGCGGCGAGCTGCAGTACTTTTCTGATTGCATCTTGAACGGCAAGGAAGTCGAACCCGACGGGGAAGAAGGTTACGCTGACGTCCGCGTGCTGGAGGGTATTCTGGAAGCGCTCAAGACCGGGGCCAGTGTCAGGTTGGAACCCTTTACGCGCTCCAAGCGGATCGACCCTGACAAGCAGGTGGTGAAGCTGGGCGCGGTGTCCACGCCGGACCTGGTACACGCAGAAAGTCCGGCGAAAGGCAAAGACAAAGAGCCAAAGAACTAACGGAGCGCAAGGGCCCGAACAAGCGGCCCTGCGCTTCCGGCTTGCGCGCGATTACCACCGGCAGCGGCGGGAATGTGGTCTAGAAAACTTCCGTACACCTTGCCTACACGATCTGGCACATCGACCCCGTAGTCACGGCCAGCAGCGTCGCCGTTATTGCCTGCAATAGTTCTCCCCTTGTGACCAGACACTTCGACAACCGCCTTGCAAGCGCGCGCGGAAGGCCACGCAGGCAACGGCGACCCGCAATGTCGCACGCCAGTCCCAAAAAAGAGCGAGCGCCAAAGCTTGGCTGGGCCGAATGACTGAAAGCTAGACGCCGACGGTCTCAGCCACTTCGCTCTTGACCTGCACCGGCGTCAACCACCCAAAGCGATCCGCTTTTGTTCCGTTCACCAGAGCGAAGAATTCGTCGTGCAGCAGCTTGGTTACAGGTCCCATTGTTCCGTCTCCAATCAGGATCCGGTCGACGGAGCGCAGGTGCGAAACTTCAGCCGCCGTGCCCGTGAAGAATGCCTCGTCGCAGATGTAGAGGAGCTCGCGTGGCAGTGCCTGCTCCACCACTTCAATGCCCATCTCTCGCGCCAGCTGGATCACTGACGCGCGCGTGATGCCGTTCAGCACCGAGTTCGCCAGCGGCGAGGTGTACAGCTTGCCCTCACGGATCAGGAACAGGTTCTCGCCTGATCCTTCCGAGAGGTAGCCGTTTGTGTCCAGGGCGATGCCTTCGGCGTACCCGTTGATCTCCGCTTCCATGCGGATTAATTGCGAGTTCATGTAATTCGCGCCCGCCTTGGCCAGCGACGGCATTGTGTTCGGTGCAAGCCTGCTCCAGCTGGACACGCACACGTCCGAGCCGCCATGGTGCGGCATGTATTTGCCCCAGGGGAAATTCGCAATGTAGATCTCGACCGGCGACTTCAGCGGGTTGACGCCAATCTCACCATAGCCGCGGAAGGCAACCGGCCGGATGTAGCAGGGCGCAACTCCATTGCTCTCCACCACCTCCACCACCGCGTCACACAGCTCGTCCAGCGAGTACGGCAGCGGCATCCGGTAAATCTTTCCCGAGTCAATAAAGCGTTGCATATGCTCGCGCAGCCGGAAGATACCCGCCCCCGCCGCCGGTGTGCCCGGCTCACCCTGGGTGTAGCACCGGATGCCCTCGAAGATCGACGAGCCGTAGTGCACCACGTGGGACATGACGTGAATGGTGGCACCAGCCCAGGGAATCAGTTCGCCATTGTGCCAGATGTTCTCGGTCGTTTGGATGGGCATGTGTCAGGGTTCCTCGGGGCGCGCAGGCCGTGGCGTTGAGAGTCTCCGCTCATTATAGGCAGCTTGTCATCCTTTGCTGATACACATGGGTCCGCATTTGTCCGAACCTCTGCGACCTGCCAGCCGTGCCGTAAGCAACCCGAACAGCTTGGCCACCGTGAAGCTCGGAAGGATTACGCCCGTGCGGCAGACAGCTGACGAGGCACCGCGTACTCGAAGCGCCGCTTGTACAGAAGGATAGGTTCTTCGAAGAATCTCCAGGACAGCGCGGCCACCGCGACCGTCGCAACAAACGTAAGACCAGCGGCCCCCAAGGCGGCGGCACTTCCAGGTTGCGCCTCCACATGCGCCCGGTGCAGTACCGCCGCGACCGCAATCCATACCGGAATGTGCACCAGATAGATACAGAAGCTGCGTTTGCCGACCATCTGCAGCGGTGCCGACGCAAACACATGTGCAAGCCTCCCTCTGCCCCGGCTGAGCGCGAGCG
>CAXUBG010000196.1:0-5678 GCA_964249285.1 uncultured Terriglobus sp.
CCGCAATGGCTTGCAGGGAGTGCGCCAGCGCCGGGTTGCGGAACAGGTCGCCCAATTTTGGCGGCTGGCCCGTGGGAGCGTATGTCTCCCTCCAGCCGGGCTGCGTTAAGAGGCGCTTGCTGAACCAGTACCGCGCATTGCGCTCGGCCAGCGGGAAGCCGTTTTGCGCGTAGTAGATCGCGGGTGCCAGCGTCTGCTTGAAGGGCAGCCGGCCAAAGCGGACGCGCATCGCATCCCACCCGGCGACGGCGCCCGGCACGTCCACGGTGTAGACGCTGAGGGGATCAATCTCGGTGATGCCTTTTGACTTCATGTACTCGATGGTGAGCGCCTTGGGCGTCCATCCACTGGAGTTGAGGCCGTAGACCTTGCCCGTCTTGGCCTCGTAGTACAGCAGGAACAGGTCGCCGCCGATGCCGTTCACATAGGGCTGCGTGACGCCCATGACGGCGTTGGCCGCGATGGCCGCATCGATGGCGTTGCCACCCTGCTCCAGGATGTGCGCGCCCGCCTGCGATGCAAGAAACTGCGGCGCGGCGACGATGCCCATCTTGGTAACGATCATCGACCGCCCCTGCCCCGGCACAGAGGCAAACGCGCCGGGTGCGTTCCGCTCCTTCGGCGCACCGGGGGCGGGCACCGGAACCCCCGCCTGCTGTGCGGACGTAACCGCAAGCGAACACAACGCCAGCGCAGCGGACACAAACCGGCAAGAACCCTTCATTGGAACAACTCCTAACCAGAGCAGACAGGTATGTGTGATTGTAAGCGCCCAGGCATGTGTGCTGTGCGCGCAGCGGCGCATGACGGCTGCTTTCAACGGCCATCGCAAGTGCCGCGCGATAGCATGGAGTTAGCTGGTTATGAGTTGGTTTCGTCTGTCTGCCGTGCAGCGACTTGCGTCAACACTGCTGCTTCTCTTCTCCTTGCGACTGTCACTCGGCGAACGCGTGCCAGCTCAAGGGCGGACGCCGTATGCTGCCAGCTCGCAACATGGAGGCCCCGCGTGGTTTGTGGATGTAGCCCCGCAGGCGGGATTGACGGTGCGCAACGTCAACGGCGGAGAAGCGGCAAAGCACTACATCATCGAGTCCACAGGGTCAGGCGTTGCCATCATCGACTATGACCGGGACGGCTGGCCCGATATCTTTCTGGTGAACGGGCAGGCGCTGCAGCCTGTCGACGCCATTGCTGCTAGGCCGGGCGCATCTATCCACATGCTGCACAACAACCGGGAGGGGCCGTGTACCGACGTGACGGAAGCGACGGGGTTGAACGTGGCCGGGTGGGGGCAGGGCGCCTGTGTGGGCGACTACGATAATGACGGCTACGACGACCTGTACGTGACAGCGTATGGTCACAATCATCTGCTGCACAATGACGGCGGCAAGCACTTCACCGATGTCAGCGCCGCGTCTGGAGCGGCGGGCAGCGGCAAGGAGTGGGGCACCGGGTGCGCTTTCGTGGATTACGACCGCGACGGCAAGCTGGACATTCTCGTGGCGAATTACGTCCACTTTGACCTGAGCAGGACGCCCAAGCCGGGCGCGGAGGCCGGGTGCATGTGGCAGGGCGCACCGGTAATGTGCGGTCCGCGCGGCCTGCCCTCCGCGCCCAATCTGCTGCTGCACAACGCGGGTGGCGGCAGGTTTGAGGATGTTTCGGCGGCCAGCGGCGTGACAAAGACGCCGGGGCATTACTGTTTCAGCGTCACGGCGCTGGACTACAACGAGGACGGCTGGCCGGACCTGTACGTTGCGTGCGACTCGACACCGTCCATCCTGTACCGCAACAACCACGATGGCACCTTTACGGACGTGGCCGCGGAGATGGGCGTGGCCTACAACGAGGATGGGCGCGAGCAGGCGGGCATGGGATCCACCGCCGCCGACATCGATGGCGATGGGCACCTGGACCTGTTCAAGACGAATTTTTCCGATGACACGGCGACGTTCTACCGCGCAAAGCCGGATGGCAGCTTCTCGGACGACACCTCGGTCGCCGGACTGGCCACGCACTCTGAGGCGCTGGGTTGGGGCGCAATGTTCGCGGACGTGGACAACGACGGCTACCCGGACCTGCTGGTGGTCAATGGTCACGTGTACCCGGAAGTCGATCAGGCGCAGCTGGGGGCCACCTACAAGGAGCCGCGCTTTCTGTACTGGAACCAGGGTAACGGGAAATTCAAGGACCTGTCGGCGGTTGCTGGTCCGGGATTGAGTGAACCGCTTTCCGGCCGCGGTCTGGCCATCGCGGATTTCTGGAATGACGGCCGCCTGGAAGCGGTGGTGAACAACCTGAGTGACCGTCCCTTGCTCCTGGTCAATGAGGCCGCCAATGCGAACCACTGGCTGGGCTTGCGGCTGGCCGGGACGAAATCAAACCGGTCGGCGATTGGTGCGCGCGTCACGCTGCGCGGAACGCAAGACGGCAAGGCGCGGGTGTGGGTGGATGAGGTGCGCTCCGGGTCGAGCTACAACAGCTCCAGTGATTTGCGTCTGCACTTTGGCCTGGGAGCCGGGCCAAAGCTGACCTTGGTGACGGTTCGCTGGCCAAGTGGCGACACCGAAGAGTTTCCCGCTCCGGGTGTGGACCGGATGGTGATGTTGACTGAGGGGAGCGGTAAGCGTTGACTAACGTTTAGCTTGATGCTCGCGCTGCATACCGCGGGCCTGCAGCCCGCAAACGCTTGCTGGCCGGTTACCTGGGGCTTTGCCCAGGCTGTTACATCTCGAGCCTTCAGCGCGAAACGCTCAGTCTGGGCAGACCTCTATTCCTCGCCTTCAGCGCGTAAATCTCAGTCTGGGCAGACCTCTATCTCGCGCCTTCACCGCGAAAAGCTTAGTTTAGGCAGACCCTCTGTCTCGCGCTTTCAGCGCGAAAAGCTCGCAGTAGGCGGCCTTCATCGCGCGCCTCAAGAGGAAGCTGGCACTCCTTGTCGTCCTTCTCAGCGACTGCCGATCTACTTTGCGGCAGAAGCAGGCGGGGGAACGAGCTTCCAAGCGTCTTTGGCGCGAAGGAACGCGACCAGGTTCGCGATTTCGTCTTCGGTGAGGGCATCGCCAAAGGGAGGCATCATCTGGCCGCCGTCGTGTATCTGGTGTTGGACCTGTTCCGCGGAAAGGCGTTTGTGTACGTCGCGCAGCGATGGGGCCCGCTCCGTGCCCATGCCCGCTGGGCCGTGGCAAAACGTGCAGCCTGACTTCCCGAAGAGTTCCGCGCCCGCTTTGACGGGGTCAGGCTTCGGGTCCGCCTGCTGAGCGTGCAGAGTCAGCGAGACGGCGAGGCACAGAAACACGCCAGATGCGGTTCGCGTCCACCTCATGGCTGTTGTTGCGATGGCAACATGCCCGTGTTGATGTCCGCGGCAACCGTCTTGCCCTGGGCGTCCAGATCGTGCTCGTGCCAGGGGACCGACTCCTGCGCAATCTCACCGTGTTTGCGCAAGTATTCCAGCGCATAAGTGCTGGCCGTGGGATCGTCTTTCTGGTCGGCGAAATACGCGGCCTGCTCCTTCGCTTTCTCTGGCAGGCCCATGCGGCGGTAAAGGATGGCAAGGTTGTAGTGAGCGGCCAGATCATCCGGATCGATGGATTGGACGGTCTCGTACTCGGCACGGGCTTCCGTATATTTGTGCTGCTGGTAGTAGCTGAAACCCAGCTCGCGGTGGGCATCGCGTGAACGCGGGAACTGCGCGGCCACCTTCGCAAGATTAACGATGGCACCGTCCACATCGCCCTCGTTCCGTTGAATCAGGGCCATGTAGTAAAGAGAGCGCGCGTTGTCCGGCGAGAGTGCCAGTGCTTTGTGCAGGCTGGGCAGCGCGTCTTCGTACTTCTCCCACTGGATATCCGCGATGGCGATGTTGGTGTAGGCGTCGGCGTAGTCGGGACGCAGCTTGGCCACGCGCTCGAACGCGTGCACGCTGGCCGAATACTGCTGGGCATCCAGCATCGCAATGCCGTAGTTGTTCCAGCGCATCCAGACAGGATTTTCGTCCTTGCCGGCTGCGCCGGGAGCGGTCTTGCCGATGTTGATGGTCCGGGTCGCGGTGACCATGTCCAGCACCGGCTGCACATATCCCGGTTTCAAGGCGAAATCCACAAACTGCTGGTCGAACCGCCGGTACTTGACGGTGGCCGCCACCGTGATGAAACCGGTGCAATCCTTGGGCACGGTGAAGCTGTAGCGCACCAGCTGCGAGCGGCCGCTTTGAATGGTGTTGTTGTATGCCACCACACGGTTGTTCCACACCTGGTGCAGGCCATTGAGCGTGCCCTGCTTGTTGATCAGGCGGTTGGTGAAGCTATGCGCTGCGGGGTCCAGCGCGCCGCCAGGCTTCAGGTCGCCGCTTTGACCGAGAATCTTACCCGTGCTGTCCTTCACCGTGAAAGCGGCCCAGCTTTCGTACATGTCCCGCTGTTCCGGCACGTGGGAGTGCGCCGCACCCTTATTCTGGATGACGACGGATACTGTCATCTTCTGACCCGGATTGAGAGTGAACGCCGTGAGCCCAAGAGGCGCGGTGATGGCGTCGGGCTGGCCGCTGCCGCCTTCCCTTTCAATCCCGAAGATGTCGACGTTGAAAACGTTGTTGGCCAGGAAGTCTTTAATGCGTTTCGCCTGCTCGTCATAGCCGTAGTAGGCCGGGATGAGTGAGTTCGCGCCGAGCCAGCGGTGGCTGGCGAGCTGGCCGTTCTTGGCACCGGGGTCGCCCTTGCCGGTGAGCGGCTCGCGCTGCATGTGACAGGTCTCGCACGTGGAGACGGCTGGCTTGGTGTAGAACGGCAGCGGCGACTGCTTGGCGAAGCTGGAGTTCTGCCACTCGTCGTAGGGCGTCATGGCGCGCTGCCATTTATAGTCATTCAGTTCGTGCGGCAGCGCGGCTTTGTGGCAGCTGGAGCAGAACTCGCTGGTGCGGTAGAACGGCTTCATCACAGCGGCGGAGTGCCGGTCAAGGTGCGACAGGATTTCCAGGTCCGACACCTTGCGGTAGATGGGCTTGCCGTCCTCGTCGACCAGTACGGCGGGAACGCCCAGGACATAGCTGCCGGTGCCGCGTGTGTCGTTCTTCTGGATGCTGTGGCAAACCGAGCAGGTAACACCGTCCTGGTCATACGGCCGCTTTTTGGGACCGGTTTGGGTCAGCGCTCCCGCAGCCATGGCGATGGGGTCGTGGCAACCTTCGCAATGCCGTGAAAACTCAATCCCCTTTTCCGCGTTCAGCAGGTTCACATTCTTCAGGTACCACGGCGCGCGATTGCTGTTGGAGTGGGCGGATTCGCGCCACTGCTGGTGCGAGGCCTGGTGGCAATGTCCGCAATACTGCGCGGTAGGGAAGTCCTTAGGGTCGATAAACTGGCCGTTGTCGGTGGTCATGTTCGACGGCAGGAAGGGGTGGTCCTTGCCGTAACGGTAGTTGTACGTTTCGGCGATCTTGCCGGTATACGCGGTGCGTGCCGTTGCGTGTGCGTCGTCCTCGCTTCCCGCTTTGACGGCAAACGGCACGGCGGCGCAGACCACTCCCACGGCGACCAGGAGGAGCGCGAAACCGGCGAGACGATGGGGAGAGCGACGCTGCATGTCAACCTGGGACTGCAAGCCATTGTCCCACTTTGGAGGGACCGCTGGCATCCACCTTTAGTTTGAGACAGACGTGCGAGGCGCAGGGCGGGCGG
>CAXUBG010000197.1:0-5671 GCA_964249285.1 uncultured Terriglobus sp.
CAGTTCAGGCACCACTCCATCTGCAAGGAGTTTTCCATGTACATAATGGGCATCTCGTCCACACGCCCGTGACAGCTGGCACAACCGAGGCCCTTGTTCACGTGAATTTGATGGTTGAAGTACACGTAATCGGGCAAGTCATGGACACGTATCCAAGGGATGGACTCGCCAGTGGCCCAGGAATGACGCACCGGCTCAAGCATCGCCGCGTTTGTCCAAATTTGTGAATGGCAGTTCATGCAGGTCTTTGTGGGTGGAATGCCAGCGTAGAAAGACTTTTCCACCGAGACATGGCAATACTGGCACTGGATACCGAGGCCCTGCACATGGTGGCGGTGCGAGAACGGCACGGGCTGATCCGCGCGTTGTCCCTGCCGGGTCACCCAGGGGGAACGCTGCAACTGATTCAATGCCACGCCCAGTGCGACCACGATCAGACCCGTCAATACCAGCGCGGCGCGGGCCAGGGCGTTCGAACTGCGGTCAAAGACTTGCGCCATGTGTGCGTCCTGCTTCCTCTCGTTCGCCCGGAAAGCTGGCGGAAACCGTTTCCGGAAGTGTTACATCCATGCCATGTTGCTCAAACGGAACTCTTCCTCACTATGCACTCACCTGGCGAAGGAGAGACGCGTGTGAGGTTGACACTGCAAATATAGCAGCGCCTTGCGGGTTCGAACGTGCACGGCGCGGCGCTATCCGGTACTTTGCCACACTGACCATCGATTATCGACCCATACCTTCGAAAGATTCCTTAGAGGAAGGAATGAAGAGGCGTCGCCGTCACGCACAAAAGGCTCCTTGGGCGGCGTGCCATGCGGGTCACTCGCGGATCCCCGGTCCGGCGTCAAAACGGATGTCTTGGAAGCGATCCATCGCGCCGGGGCCCGGCATGGGACACTTGGCTATGCCTCGCCCAACCGCCACGCGTAAGCCACCCTACGACATTGAAGCGGCAGTCGCTGCGCTGTCGATCGCGGACGCGAAGCTGGGACGGCTGATCGATCGCGCCGGACCTTTTCGCCTGCGCATCTCTGGGTCGCTCTCGCCCTTCGAAGCATTGGCTGAGTCGATCATTTATCAGCAACTGCATGGCAAGGCGGCGGCGGCCATCCACACGCGCATGTTGGAGAGCTTTCATGATGCGTGCGGCGTTGGCGTGCACCCCTCGCCGGAGCATCTGCTGGAGTGCCCCACGCAACAACTGCGTGCAGCGGGCCTCTCCGCCAACAAAACCCTGGCATTGCGCGATCTGGCCGCGAAAACACTGGACGGCACCGTCCCCTCACTCCCGCGTATCCGCCGCATGAGCGACGAAGCCGTTATCGAGCACCTGACGCAGGTGCGCGGAATTGGCCGCTGGACGGTGGAGATGATGCTCATCTTCCGGCTGGGCCGCCCGGATGTACTGCCAACCAGCGACTATGGCGTGCGGAAAGGCTTCGCGCTGACCTTCGGAAAGCTCAAGCCCACGGACAAAGTCACTGCAGCCAGCCTGCCCACCGCCGCTGCCATGGAAAGACGCGCGAAACGATGGCGTCCGTGGTGCTCCATCGCCAGCTGGTATCTGTGGCGCGCTTGCGACCTGGCCAAACCGGACGCGGCAGCGAAACAACCCGTTTAGCCTCTTGCAACCGTGTCACACTGTGCGACATGGGATTCCTGCTGCTGATCACGCGCGCCTTCATCAACACCTTTGGCATCACCCAACCCAACCCGGAGGGCGAACGCCATGCCGCGTTCTTCATCGGCACGCTGCTTGCATTCATTGTTGCCTGCCTCATCGCGGCTTTAGCAGAGTTTCTCGCGGTGCGCCACTCATAAGCCATTTTCGGCACTCGGGGGCGTTTACGCGCTCAGGTCCGTAGTCTGCTGCGGGATGGCTGACGACAGCGACAGGCCGATCATGGCGTAGGCGTATGGCAATGCGGTCGCGGCGGATACCAGCAATTGGAACAGCAAGAAGGGAAGGCTCTGCGCCACTCCCGGAACGGACATGCTCCGCCGCGTCGCGTACGCGATGCCGAACGCGGCCAGGTTACTGAACAGCGCAGTGACAAGCAGAAGAAGAAAGTAGGGACTGCGCGGGCCATTTTCCAGCGGACTCAATGACTGCACCCGCAGCACATACCGCCGGAGGATATCGACCGCGAAGTAGAGCAGTACCGCAGCTGCGGGCACGATTACCGCCAGCGCAATCCACTGGACGTTGCCAGGCTTGAAGCGGGCACGGGACGTCCACGGCAAGACCACGCCCGAGATGAAGGCTGTGGTGAACACCACGAAGATAGCCGCGAGACCAGCCGTTTGCAGCCAGGCTTGCAGCAGGCCTTTCGGGGAACTGAAGCGCAGTTCAGGTGCTCGCGGCTTCGACGTGAACGCATCACGCTCAAGCGAGCGCGCGATTACACCGAGGGCGTACATGTAGAGAAACAAACCAATCGCCGTGACCAGAAAGCCTAGTGCGCCACCGATCAGGGCTATCTTAGCGGCACTGGGAGCACCCGCCACCCCGCCAAAGGCCGATTTGGGAGCCGCGGCAAGCAGCGCCGCGCGTGTGACCGGACGGCTGAGCAACTGAATGAGGGACCGCAACACATCCGCCATAAGCAGGGGCAGCCACAAGACAGGGTACTTCGCGAACAGGTGGCTGGTGCGGCGGAACAGGTCGCGGGTTGCGTTCACTGGGTCTCCGGCAGCGTACTGTGAGCTGCCTTGCTCAGGCTACCTCATCGGCACACTGCCTGGTCACCTTACATGGCCGGCAATATGAATTCGTTTGAAGACAAGCCGCGCACGGCCACCCGCTTGGATGGCCGTGCGTGCAATGGATCAGTAGCCGCGATAGTAGTAACGGTAGGGCCCGTAGACCGGCGGCGGTGGCGGAGGATAGCCGTAGACCACCCTTGGTTGCGGTTGCTGCTGCTGAATGATAATGGGCTGCTGCTGGGCAGGCTGCACCAGATTCACCACCACGGGTGCCTGGTACTGCGGTTGCGGAGCATACTGCTGCGCATAGGCCTGCTGCGGCACCATGCGTTCCACCGGTGCGGCCTGCTCGCGATACTGCTGGTAGGTTGGCTCGTCCGGCGTTTGGCGAGAGACCAGCGCGGGCGTGCGCACGGCGTTCTCCTGCGGCGTGGGAATGCCGAAGTCATCCATGACCTTCAGTGTCAATTTGGTCTCCGCCTTCAGCACGGGCGAGGGTCCGCGACGCGGCAGGTTGATCAGGTCGATCGGCCAAAGCACGGGAATCAGCCACTCCACTGTATCGCGCACCGGGTGCCCGGTTCCGTGGATGCGGCCGTCTTTATCGACGGGATACTTCGGCGTGGCGACCACGCGCGCGTTCAGCGGAATCACCGTGTCTGGCTGCACGATCATCCGGTCGAAGTCGAGTTCCATCCATCCCTTGCCAACGAAATGGCCGGGGTCCTTGTACTCAGCGAAGTGGCCGATGAGGTAGCTGCCGTACGGGAACACCGTGCGGCCATAAACCTCCGAATGACCAAGTTGACACATCACCGGATCGCCAATCTTCTGCGTATGTGATGAGACGTTTGGTTCGGCTACCGTACACGTGATGACGGAACCAGCTGGAACCAACTGGTCGGCTTTCATCGCGAGCGGTGCCGCAACAGCGAGGAGCGTAAGTGCGAATCTGGCCTTCAAAGTGAACCCCCAGTGAGCAAAAGAGAGACATTGACCCGCTTGAAAGGGCCACCATCTTGACGCGTACACTTCGGCAATGCGGCGCTCAGCGTGCGAGGGACGCCCGGCGTCCGAAAGCTGCATGGACACCAAAAGAGGCAGTGAACACAAGAATGCTCCGAAGTGGACCCGCCGTCAAATCGAAAGTTCTGCACAGCGATCGATTATCTGCCAAAGAATGGACATGCCAATCCGCTTCGGAACCTGAGACCCGAATCGCGTGCCTCTATACCTTGCCGTCCAGCGGCTTACGAGCAAAGTAGTACAGCGCGAAGGCAAGCAGAGCAAACATGAGCACGCTGACCGGGTCATGGTGCAGCAGGTTGTGTTCGCTGAAACGCGGCATGGTCCGCTCCGTTGCCGATTCATACAGCCGGATCGCAACGCCAAGCAGACCCATGATGCCGCCCGCCGCGATCAGGCCCGAAGCAAACAGCGAGCCGGGGCTGATCTCGTCGTTGTCCAGGTCCGTCAGTGGTTCGTTGCCGGTCAGGCCGGTTGCCTGCTCGTCCTGCGTGAAGTTTCCACCCTGCAGGAGGCCGGTCACGTCGCCGCGGAGCAGCTGCTCTTCGCTGAGAACCGCCACCACCGCACCGGCCGGTGCCTCCGCCAGCGCGTCTGCGGCGAGTTTTGCCCGCGTGGCCTGGTCCCGTGCGCGTGCCTTCGCGATGGCGGCGTCCGCCATCCACCGCACAACGCCGCCCACGAAGATGGCCAGCGTGGTCGCAATGGACAGGTACGCACCCACCGCCAGCGTGAGGGACCGCACCCCCATCAGCTCCACGGCGAGCACCAGTGCCACGCCCAGCAGCACCAGCGACCAGGGCAGCTTGTGCGACAGAATGCCGTTGATGACCGTGGCCATCAGACGTCCCTGCGGCGCGGCTGCTTTTTCGCTGCCAATGCCCTGCACCCACTGGATCTCCAGGCGGCCCGTGGCACGGTTCAGGAGGTATTTGCCGTCCTCCAACGTGGAAGAGCCGATGGCATTGATCAGCTCATACCGTGTGGCGTCGTTTACATCGATGCGCCTGCTGTTGTCTGCCGGATCAATCAGGGCGACGTGCGGACGGGGAAACGCACCCTTGTCCTGCAGACCTTCGGGCAGGGATCCCAGGGTAACCGGTACCGGCGCGGGCATGCGGCGAAAGCTTTCCAGCCCCTTGTTCATGCCATTTAGCGTCAGGCCGATGACAAAGGTCGAGACCACCACGCCGATCATGACGGCAAGCTGCGTCTTCCACGGCGTCGCGCCAATGATGTAGCCCGTCTTCAGGTCCTGCGCGGTATCGCCGCTGTTGCTGGCCGCGATGCAGACCACGCCGCCGATGGTGATGGCCAGCGCACCAAACGCCGGAGCGGTCCATCCCTTCACCAGAAAGATGGCGGCTGTCGCCATGAGCGTGGCGATGGTCATGCCGCTGACCGGGCTGGCTGACGATCCGACGATGCCCACAATGCGCGCACTGACCGTAACAAAGAGGAACCCGAACACCACGATGAGCAGCGCGGCGGCAAGGTTTGCCAAAGCGCCCACCTGGGCTCCTGGCACCGGCTTGAACTCCAGAAACGCCCACATGATCGCGACCAGCAGGACCGATCCGCCATAGACGAAGGAGTTCGGCAGGTCGTGAGAGGTGCGTGCAACTCGATCTGTCGTGTCACTGCTCGTGGTTGCCGCATTCTTCTTTGCTCGGAGCGAGCCGGTCAGCGCGCTTGCAATCGTCGGCAGCGTCCGCAACAAGGTCAGGCAGCCGGCCGCGGCAACCGCGCCCGCACCCATGGGCCGGATGTAGGTGCGCCACAGGTCGCCCGGACTCATGTCCCGGATCAGCACGGTTCCCGGGTAGAGTGGCGCAGTCATGTGCGCGCCAAAAAAATAAATGGCAGGCATCAGCACCAGCCAGCTGAACACACCGCCCGCCAGCATGACGCCCGCGATGCGGATGCCGATGATATAGCC
>CAXUBG010000198.1:0-5642 GCA_964249285.1 uncultured Terriglobus sp.
CAGCACGGCCGTGTCACATGCCAACACACCGATGCTCAGCGAAATGGGACACGGATGCGTGCCCGACTGATTCAACATACGGAGCGCCGCATCCAAACGCCGCTTAACCGGTCCGCTGGCGGCACCAGCGGTCGCAATGGCAAATTCGTCGCCACCCAGGCGGCCCACCACATCTGTCTTGCGGAAGACCTCCTGCAGCATGGCAGCGATGGCACGGTAGGCGTTGTCGCGTTCACGATGGCGAAAATGGTCGTTCATCTGCTTAAAATGATCAACATCGATGAAAATGAGCTGGAACGGCTTGCCCGTTTGCTGTGCCAGTTCACGTTGTTTTTGCGCCATCTGCAGGAAGGAACGGCGATTGTAGATGCCGGTCAGCGGATCGGTGGCCGCCTGTGTCTTCAGCAGAGCCTGCCAGCGCGCAAGCAGCATCCACCCCACCATTGCGGCGATCACTGCCAACAGAAAGAGCACCACCCACACTGCGTGCGCGGCGCTCCACCACGGAGCGCGACGAAGGACAACGATATCGTCGGGACCGCGCGATTCGATTTGGATTGAGGCCGATTCATGCGCGTCCACATTGCCCGCTTCGCAAACGCCGGTAATGCGAAGCTCGCTGCCTACGTCCCAGTGAACGGCCTTTGAAGCTTTCGGAACCCGGGCGCTGAACAGGGTTTCCCCGGATTGCACCAGCAATGTATCTTCCGTTGCACCGGCGAAGGCTTCCATCAGCTTGCCGTCAAGCCGGACCAGCACGGATGCGTACGGCACGGAGACGAAGCCGTCATTTTCCGTGATCAGTTGCTTCGCTGTGATCGGGACGGGCGTAACGGGCCGCGCCGCACCGCCGCTGCGCGTGCTTGCTACCTGAAGCACCGGTGTTCCATTCTCCAGCATGGGGCTTCCCACCACCTCCAGCATCGTTCCGACGGGAGCAGTCAACTTCGAGCGGCTGCGAACGAAAACGCCTTGCGCGCCGTCCTGCAGGAAGAAGCCCGTTTTGTCCTTGACCCAGGTGACGACGCCACTGGTTCTCATATCGCCAGCGGGTGTGGTAGATCCCGCGAAGCGCAGGAGATCGTCCATCCGGCGATACGGTGCCTCGCGAAACGGCTGCGCGGGGGCGCTCCGGTCGATGCGGATGTCCCTGGTATCCGCCACAAACAGGCGCAAACCCAGGAACTGGCGCCGGTCATTGAAGATGGTTCCACACACCCCGGAGACGGTCACCTGAGCGCCCTGCAAGCGGGAGACATCAGAAGCCGCGAAATCGTGCACCCGTACCGCGACGGTGATTCCATCGCCTATGTCCAGCGACGCGGTAAGCGCATCACGTCCCCAGACGGACCGGATCTCGGCCGACCGGATTACACCGCGCATCGCCAGCCATTGTGAATCCTCTGCGCCGCCAGACAATTCACTTGCTCTGAAAACACGTGGGGACGGCCGTGTTCCCGCATGGAGTATTTCCACATGGTCGGCCAGCAGAACAGGGGCAAATGCTCCGGGACCGGTGTACCCGGTGAGGACAACGCTGTCCCCGGCGTGAACCTCTGGCAAGGGATTCAGCCGGTCGACGGAGATGCCGGCGCTGCCGTCCTGCATAAAGAATGAGGTCTTCCATCCGGAGATCGCCGTAACGACGCCGCGAATGCTGACCGGACGCTTGTCAGCCGCCTGCTCCGGAGTTAACGCGCGGATCTCGCGAATGACAGTGAGAGGGACCGGCGGAGTCCCGGCATGCATAGACGTGGTTGCGCAACACAGGCACACGAGCCACAGGCCTGCCTGCCTGCACAATAAAACGCGCGCATCCCGCCAACGTAAAGCGTTCCTCATCAGGAGGATCATCGGCTGTCTGAGACCCGTCATTACAGCCGCGGGAAGTCCGTCCTATGAATCATTCGCTGTGAGATGTGCAGTTTGGCGGCGCGGATCGTGCGGTGCCGCGCTTATAGTGAAGGTGCACGTCTCACATCATGAGCAAATTTTCCGCTTCTAGTATCTTTGCTATCCTTCCTCTGCTCGGCGTCGTTATCGGCGCCGGTCTCGCGACCCTGGCTAGAACCTCGGCTGCGAACGCGCAGACGCCGGCCACATCCACTGCGCCGAGGCAGAGCGCGTTCAACGCGAGCCAGACCCGCCATCCTGAGGACCCGGCGGAAGTTGCGCGTGGCAGGACAATTTACGGCCTGAGCTGCCAGGCGTGTCATGGCAGCGATTTGCGCGGCGGCGACATGGGCGGACCCAATCTGCTCCGTTCGCAAGTGGCGATGAGCGACCAGCACGGGGAGAACATCACACCCATCATCCATGGCGCGCGCCAGGCGCAGGGAATGCCCAACATCGGCCTGAACGATGCGGACGCGAATGCTGCCGCTGCATACGTACGCAGCATGATTGGCTCTATCAAGGGCCAAGGCATGCCGCCCGGCGAACTCAAGCCGCTGAATATCATAGTGGGCGACGCAGTGCACGGGCAGATCTTCGTTGCGGCGCACTGTGCATCTTGCCATACGGGCCAGGCGTCCCTCGATCACATCGCGGACAAGTACAGCGAGCCAAAGCTGTTGCAGGCGCGCTGGATTACGGGGGGGCATATGGCAGCGGTGGACGCGCCAGGAACAAAGGCGGCCGCTACCGTGACTACCATGCAGGGTCAGAGCGTCACCGGCACGCTGTTGCACATCGATGACTTCCTCGTCTCCCTGCAGATGCCCGACGGCACGGAACAGAGCTTCCGCCGCAGTGGCCCGCAGCCGAAGGTCGTCCTGCATGACCCCATGGAGGCGCACCGCAACATGATGGCGACGCTCACTGATTCCGACATTCACGATGTAACGGCTTACCTGGTGACTCTGAAGTGACACTGCCCCGCATGTTCGGCTTCGCCTCCGTGCTCCTTTTTGCGTCGATCCTCCCGGCGCAGCAAACCGGAGCTTCCCCACTTGACTTATTGAAGCCGTTGACCACATCTTGGCTCACGTATAACGGCGATTACTCCGGCAAGCGCTTCAGCCCCTTGAAGGAGGTCGACCGGCAAACGGTAAGCCGCCTCGCGCTGGCGTGGTCTTCGCAGCTAACGCCCGGTACAGACACGCTTGCGCCAGGTCCTGGCGGATCCAAGGTGCCGGTGGCCCTGCATACCGGAGGTGAGGGTGATGGAAGCGTGACCATCCGCTCCGGCTCCATCAAGGGTTCCGCGCTGGTGGTAGGCGGCACACTGTACATCACCATGCCGGACAACGCCTGGGCACTGGACGCGCGCGACGGCCACCAGTTGTGGCACTACTTCTGGAAGACCAAAGGCGGTACGCACATTGGCAATCGCGGGTTCGGTATGTGGAACGGGTATCTCTTCATGGAGACGCCGGACGACTACCTTGTGAGCCTGGACGCGAAAACCGGTAAGGAGCGCTGGCACAAGGAGATTGCCAGCGTGGAGGCGGGATACTTCTCTACGGCAGCGCCCATCGTCATCGGCAATCATGTGCTGGCCGGCGTGGGCAACGACATCGACTCACCGGGATTCCTGCAATCCTTCGATCCCGAGACAGGTGACTTGCAGTGGAAGTACTACACGGTTCCCATGCGGAAGGGCGATGCAGGCCTGGACACGTGGGCCAGCCTGGACGCGGCACAGCATGGCGGCGCGCAGACGTGGATCACCGGTGCCTATGATCCGGAGACGCACCTGTACATCTTCGGTACGGGCAATCCTACGCCTGCCTACACCACCGGCAAGCGGGGTGACGGTGCCAATCTGTTCACCTGCTCCCTGGTCGCGCTGAACGTGGATACGGGCAAGATGGCCTGGTATTTCCAAACCTCGCCGCATGACATGCACGACTACGATTCCGCGCAGACGCCCGTGCTGATCGACGGCACCTTCAACGGCAAGCCGCGCAAGATGGTTGCTACCGCCGCGCGCAACGGATACTACTTCACACTGGACCGCGTCACTGGCGAGCACCTGATCACCAGTAAGTATGGCGAGGAGACAAATTGGGCGAAGGGCCTGACTGCCGAGGGGGGCCCGAAGCATGACCCCGCGAAGGACGCCACCATCCCGGGATCACTGGTTTCGCCCAACTCGAGCGGCACGGTTAACTGGCAGCCTCCGGCATACTCGCCCTTGACCGGCCTCTTCTACACCTATGAGTTGGACAGCTTTTCGCTGGTCTATCTTACGGACCCAGATCCACGCGGCTCGATGGGACTCGGTGGCAAGGAAGAAAACTACCTTGGCAGCACGGGGAGCTACTTAACCGCGGTCGATTACAAGACGGGCAAGGCACGATGGCGGCATCGCTTCTATGCGACGGATATGGGAGGCGGAGGCCTGCTGGCCACCGCTGGTGGTCTCCTCTTTACAGGCGACGGCGCTGGCAATCTTGCGGCCTATGACCAGACGGACGGTTCGCCCCTGTGGGGAACCCGCATCGGAAAGATCAGCAACGCCCCGCAAACCTTCCAACTTGATGGACGGCAGTACGTCATCGCCGCTTCCGGCGACACGCTGTGGGCCTTCGTTTTGAACTAAGCCGCTTGCAGGAGAGAGTTTTTCGCATGAATTCAACAACACGCAGTCTTCGGGACCGGCGTAACTTTCTGCGCAATGCAGCTGGAAGTGCTCTTCTGCTGCCTTCTGCGCTGGAGGCACAGCAGCGAGCCACGCCCGAGCCGCTCAGCCGGGCCGGTGCCGCGCGCCCGCTCACCGATGCCGAGAAGGTGCACCGGATCGCTTCCAACAGCTACCCCATCCGCTGGCTCTTCAAAGTGCATCACCAGCCGAACTCCTTAACGACGGATCAGGCAACCGTCGCAACGATGAAGGCGAAGTATGGCGAAATCACCATGCTGGACTTCCCCGGGTTCACCAAGCGCACCTTTCCCGGTGTGACCCGCATGGATCTCTGGTCCTCGCTTTTTGGGGATGCGGGCGATGACAGCCAATATGTGAACACCGCTATCACCAACTACGACGGCAAGCAGCGCCCCTGGGTCGAGTTCGACCCTTCCAGCATGAATGGCCGCAAGTGGCTGGACCGCATGGCCATCACACTGCAGCAAACCGGTACCACCGTGCAGCACATCTCCAACAACGCGCCACGCGACATCTGCGACCTGGACGACAGCAAGCGGAAAGCCGGCGTGGACGTCGCGAAAAAGTGGCTGGACGGTGCCGCTGTCCTGGGCGCGAAATCCATGCGCGTCAACAGCGGCGGCCCGCGTATCGCACCCTGGCCCGTCGCTGACCCCAGCAGCTATCCAAAGAACCCTGACATCGAGAAGTACCTCGACCAGTGCATCCTGTCGTTCAAGGAGATGGCCGACTATGGCGAGAAGGTGGGCGTCAAGGTCACGCTGGAAAACCACTGGGGGCTGACCGCGAACCCGGTCAACATTCGCATCATCGTGGAAGAGGTGAACAGCCGGTATTGCGAAGCCAGCCCAGACTTCTGCAACTGGGAGCACAAGTACCTGATGTACCACGCGTTGAATGATCTGGCACCGTACGCCCACTCCTGCGTGCACGCGAAATACTGGAACCGCTGGGACAAGCCGGACGTACAGCGAAACGTTCGCATCATGCTTAACCACAACTTCGACGGCGTCTTCGCGCTTGAGTATGAAGA
>CAXUBG010000199.1:0-5616 GCA_964249285.1 uncultured Terriglobus sp.
AGTAAGGGCTGAGTATGTTCATGGAGCGCCGACCGTGGGCGATTCGCGGGTGCCTGTGGAGACCATCGAGAACGGCTACGAACTGGGCCAGACGCCAGAGGAACTAGCGGATGACTACGATCTGCCACTTGAGCCGATCAGGGCCATCTTCGCCCACATCCGCAATCACGAGCACGCGCCATCACGTTGAAGCGCGTCCTGTTCGATCAATCGACGCCGCGCCCTCTAAGGCGCTACCTGACCGCTCACGCGGTCAAGACGGCCGCCGAACTCGGCTGGGACCGGTTGAGCAACGGCGCGTTATTGTCAGCCGCTGAGAAAGCCGGTTTCGACGTGTTTTTGTCGGGAGATAAGAACATACCTTCGCAGCAGACCATGAACGGACGCAAGCTAGCGGTGCTGTGCATGACGGCGAACAATTGGCCGGTGGTACAACCCCACGTACAGAATGTAGTGGAAGCCGTGGACAGCGCGGAGCCAGGAACAGCGAAGGCTGTGTGGTGTGGTGAGTTCCAGCCGCGAAGGAACAGCGGTGCTACTCAATGCTGACGTTCCCGAAACTCACTCAAACTTCCGCCACCAGTTTTCACGCAGGCTGATCCTGCACGGCTGGCTCTCAATCTCAAACCCAACGTTGCCGCTCTGATTATTCGCATCGTTCGGATTGTCGTCAATAAAGATAGCCATGAGCTGCCCGTTCATGATGTGCATCATCACGCCGCCGCGCGCAATCACCTCGTAATCGTTCCACTCATTCACCTTGACATAGCCGCCCAGCGCCCGCTTGTCCCCGATGTTCGCTACCAGCCGGTTACCCTGCCCCGGCAGCGCCTGCGTCACCTGCCCGCGATACGCCAGAATGCCCTGCATCGTGTTCTCGCTATACCACTGCCCCGTGTAGTCCGCCGCAGACTGCCGCACAGGAAACCAGAAGTCCGCCTGCGGCCCCGTCAAAAGCCACTTCGTCGGCGTACCACCCGGCCCGGCACCTGGCGGCTGCGGTCGCGTCCACGCCTCGCCCGCATGGCTGCGGTACTGGATACCGCCGCCGCCGCCCTTCTCAATCTTCATCTGCAGCTTCAGATCGAAATCCTTCGCCTTCGCCGCCGTGTACACGATGTAGCTGTTCCCGCGTGGCTTGCCCTCCAGAGTCTCCCCGATCATCAGGCCATCTTCGACGCGCCAGATCGCCGGATCACCATCCCACCCCGCCAGGCTCTTCCCGTCGAACAGCTCGGTGTACCCGCTATGCGCGTCGATGTCATACGGCAGCGGCTCATGAAACTTCGGCATCCCAATCAGCTGCCGCCCATCCGGCCCGGTTACGGCAGGCCGCGCAGGCGGCGACTCCAACTCCTTCACCACGCCCTGCGCCGGTGTCGCGCCTGTCCAGGCGAGCAGCAGCAGAACTACAGAGGTCACCTTAAGCGGCATAGTTCACCTCATCGAACGGGAACCGCAACGGCTCGACATAACGCCAAGCCGCTGCTGCTACAGTCTGCGGTTTAGAACGTACCCTTGATGGCAAACTGCAAACTGCGGTTATCCAGTTGCGCGGCACCGGTCGCTGTAGCGGTTATCTTGCCCACCGACGTCGGTGTACCAAGGTTAGCCGCAGGGTTCGCAAAGATAGGATGATTCATGATGTTGTACGCCTCCGCGCGGAACTGCATATTCAACCGCTCGCGAACCCGGAAGTTCTTAATTGCCGAGAAGTCAAACGCCACCGTTCCAGGACCGCGGCCCGTGTTGCGCGTGACCCAGCCCTGAAGGTTAGGGATCGGCCGCGCCGACGACACATAATTTCCGGGCGTACCAGTCAATGTCGCCGCCGTCGGAGACTGCGAGTACGCCGTCGGATCGAACCAGTTGCTAATCCCGCGGTTGGATCCCTTCAACGAACTCGCCACCGTGCGGCCCGGTGCCAGGAAGACGCGGCAACCAATGTAATTGGCAAACGAGCATCCCGAACCAGCAACATCGAAGGGGTACCCCGACCGCAGCTGAATCGCCGGCTGGAAACTCCAGCCACCCAGAACTGCCGTGCTGACTCGGTCCTGCATAAACGTACGGCCCTTGCCAAACGGCAACTCGTACCCGCCAGAGATCACCGCCCGGTTACGCACATCAAAGTTCGAGTACGAGTGATCGAATGACGTAGTCGTCGCGTACGACGAGTCGTTCGCGCCGGCTTCACCCGAAATGTTGTCCAGGTTCTTCGACCACTGATAGCTGCCCAGGTAGAACAGTCCATGCTTGGTCCGCTGTTCCACCTTGATCGAACCGCCGTTGAAGTTCGCGGCACCCAGCGTCGAACTGGTTAGTATCCCAGGGCCAAACTGCGGATAAGGACGTACCGTCAGGTTCGCGGGAATCTGGAACGGATACTGAATGTACATGTTCTGGTCATACCGCTTCCAAATGTGGTGCGTGTTGCTGCCCGTGTAAGCCATTTCCATCACGACACCATGCCCCAGGTCCTGCTGCAAACTGGCATTCCACTCCTGCGTCAGGGGCTGCTTGTTAAACGGGAAAATAGAGAACGGCGCTGGAAGAATGGTCGAGGTCGTCGGGTCCGGATACAGTCCCGGCTGATTGACAGTGGCACCAGCGTTGAAGTACGTGCCCCCGTTGACAAAGTAATTGTTGAACGACTGCTGGTAGTACAGCGGAGCAGCATATCGAGTGAACTGCAATTCATTAGTATTCAGGTTGTCAAAATAGACGCCGTACCCTGCACGGATCACGGTTCCTGGACTTGCTTCATACGCCACGCCGACGCGAGGCATAAAACCTTTGTGAAACGGCTGAATAATACCCGGCTGATAGGTGCGCGAAGTGTCAATATAGGGCAGGTACGCCGCCGGGATCACCGAAGGAATCTTTGTAAAGGTAATCAGACCCGTCCCAGGATCAAGTGAGCCTTCCAATTTGTTTTGCTCGTGAAACGGCTGGTTATACTCCCACCGTAAACCCAGATTTGCAGTCAGACCGTGGCCGACGATCCAGGTATCGCTGATGAAGGCACCGTAGGTGTTGTCGCGGTAGTGGCCCAGAGTGGTACCTGCGTTCCCGTTGCAACCGGAGGTGCACAAACCGCGCGCGTAGTTCTGAAACTTGTTGTAAAAGTAAGTCGTTCCGTTCAGATTATAAGTCTTGGTGCCAATGGGACAATTGCCCACTGAGGTGACGTTGCTTGGATCGTCAGGACCAGTCGGCGTGTACCCAGCCTTGTACGTCGCAGGCGTGCAGTTATCGAATGTCGCAATGCCGCGCGAGTTATTATCGGCGATCTGCCACAAGCGGCGATTTTGGAACTGGAACCCGAGCTTCACCGTGTGCTTGCCGAGAACGTCTGACAGCGTATCACCTGCGCTGAGTACATTTTCATGACCACCCTGATCGCCCGAGCCATCGCCCACGGAGGAGAAGCCCTGAATGGTATACGCCGCGCGGCCATTCTGACGAGGCGAAGTCAACGCCGTCACGTTGCTCAACCCTTCTGCCGCCGCCCAGTTCCCATTCGGGCCGGCGCTCTGCAACACGCCCAGCGTGATGTTATAAAACTCATTCCAGCC
Organism: uncultured Terriglobus sp.; assembly: GCA_964249285.1. Classification (GTDB taxonomy): domain Bacteria; phylum Acidobacteriota; class Terriglobia; order Terriglobales; family Acidobacteriaceae; genus Terriglobus. Next base: position 3,579 of record CAXUBG010000199.1, read on the forward strand.
AACACGCACCTCATTCACCAGCCTGGACGTGATGAGGTACGTATCACCCAGAACCGCATTCCGGCCGAGCAGCGGGTTCGAAGTGGAACTGCCGGTGACCGCCGGAGTCACTTGGGCGGAGTTAAAGTTAATGTACCGGCCAAACATCGAATGCTTCTGGCTCAGCGTGGCATCACCGCGGATGGAATACTGATCGTAGTTATCCGTAAATGGCAGTACCAGCGAATAGTTGCTGTTACCGTTAATCGTGATCGCGTCGCTTGTGACCATGGGATAGGTCGGATTCAGAAGCAGAGCCACCTTGTTGGTAACAGCGAGACCCGCCGGATTCGCCTTGCTGTAAGCAATGGGAACAGCGTACGGCTGATTAGACGGGGTCGACGGCAACGCCTGGCTGCTGACGGCGTCCCATTGACCCGAAAGCTCCGTCTGCGTCGGAAACAGGGCCGTGTTCACCGTCTGCCGTTGCGAGCGCTGGCCCTCATACGCGCCAAAGAGAAAAAGCTTCTCCTTAATGACAGGAAATCCAAATGTCCCGCCAAACTGGTGACGGTAGAAATCCGGCTTGGGAGTAAAAACACCCGCGGAGTTATACGCCGGAGCGAAATAAGAGCGCGCATCGAAAATAGCGTTACGTGCGAACTCGTACCCCGATCCATGCAGCTGGTTTGTGCCCGATTTGGTCACCATCGATACGACCGCCTGACCTTGGCCGTACTCCGTCGAGAAGGTAGAACGCAGCAGGTTGAACTCTTGCAGCGCATCCACGTCCGGCAGCAGTGACATGTTGTTAAACCGCACCGAACGGACATAGGTCCCATCCAGCACATAGTTTGTAGAGTTACCGCGTCCGCCATCCACCGTGATGTACAGCGCCCTCGAACTGGTAGCCGTCCCCGTCTGCGCGGGCGAGCCGGTCTGGCCAGTCTGCGGCGGCGAAACACCCGGCGCCAGTGTCGCAAGCTGCAGCACATTGCGCCCGTTCAGCGGCAGGTCGTTGATCTGCTTTTGATCGATCACCTGCCCCACCGTCGCCTCTTGCGTCTGCAACTGCGGCGGCAGCGTGCTCACCTCAATGGTCTCGTTCGTTCTAGCTTCAGCGAGCGTCTCGGAGACGTTCGTCTTCTTCCCATTCTGATCCGGCAGCGACGCGATTTCACTGGCTTTGAAGCCCTGCTTTTCAACACGTAAACGATAATTCGCAGGGGGAATGTTCGGAATGGACCAGTCACCCGCACCATTCGTCGTGGCGATCCGCTCCGCACCCGTCCCAACGTTAATCAGGTGCACCGTCGCGCCCGGTACTGACGCACCCGTCGGATCCGTGATCCTTCCCGCAGCGTCAGAGCTGGAACTGGCTTGGCCGTATGCACATCGCGCGGCGGTGTTCAGCAGCAACAGCGGCGCTCCGGCAAGCAGCATGGATAACACGCAGCACCATACCCGGCGTGCCGCCACCCCACCTTTTCCCGCCAGTTCTACCTTCTGAGACGTTTCATTCATAACCCGCAGCCTCCAAATGTATAACGTGGTGCACAGCGCCACACCTCGTCCGGTTCAAGTCACACGATGGCTCGTCGCTCCCGCCAGGCACGCCATCTTTCGCCTGCACAACGCATCTCTTTTCGGCGACGACGGATTATGCCACACCGCGCGAACGGTTGGAAACACGCCACACAAGTTTCGTGAATCAAGAATGAAACGTCTCAGAAAGCGTGCCGCCGCAAACCACCGGACCGGTGCAAAAGCCCGGTAGAACGCTAAGAGCCGCCAGCCGTTTACCCCAGAAAGATCGGCCGGATATGCCGCTCAAACAGATTCCCCGTCACATTCCGCGCAATCACCGCCGCGTTCGCCTCCAGCGCATCTGTGTACCGCGACCCCATCTTCGCCGCCACCTTAAACCCCACATGCAGCAATTGCCGCAAGTCCGGGTTGTACTCCGCATCCGCATCGTCGTGCCGCAGCGCCCGCGCAAACTGCTCGCCCGTCCACGCCTCCACCTCCGCCGGCAGCGGCAACCGGCTCCGGTCAATAT
>CAXUBG010000200.1:0-5597 GCA_964249285.1 uncultured Terriglobus sp.
AACCTGAAGGCCGACTACGGCAACGCCAACTGGGACATCCGCAACCGCTTCGTTGGCACGGTGACCTATGCCATGCCGGACATCGCCCGCTTCGGCCATGCGTTTGACGCGCTCGCCGGTGGATGGCACGCAAACGCCATCGTCATCATTCAGGGCGGACAGCCGTTCAACATTGGCCTTTCCAATGATCAGGCAAATGTCGGCGGCATCGGCACGCAGCGGCCCAACTATCTGCACGCGCCCCGCTTCACCTGCGGTAAGTCGGCCTACATCGCAAAGACAAGCTGCATCGACACCACTGCCTACGCACTGCCCGCGCTGTACACCTTTGGCAACACGCACCGCAACGATCAGCGCGGACCCGGCCTGGCCAACACCAACTTTTCACTCTTCAAGGACTTCGCGGTCTACGAGCGCCTGAAGCTGCAGTTCCGGGCCGAAGCCTTCAACGTCTTCAACCATGCCAACCTGGCGAATCCCGGCAACACCACGCTGCCCACCTTCAACGCCACGGCGGGTACTTTCAACTTCACCGGCTCCACCTTCGGACAGGTCACGACAGTCGTCGGCGACCCACGCATCCTGCAACTCGCCGGTAAGATCAACTTCTAACGCCAGCCAGATACCTTAGAAGGTGCGCGGCTCGAGCTTTTGTGAAAGGGCATCGTGTTAGCGATGCCGTAAGTACAGGGAAAGACGGCACGGCTTTAGCCGCTGAGGTCAGCTTCGACGCCGTTGCGCAGCAAGGAGGAATCGTGGAAGACAGAACATTCTCACTCCGCGCCATGCTCTCGCGCCGCCGCTTCGTTGGCCTTGCCGGCCTGCTTGGAGGAGCCTTCACCGCCAGGCCCTTACACGCTGTCGCGGCCTCTGCTGAAGCTGTCGATTACTACGGCAAACTCGGCGTAGCAAAGATCATCAACGCTGCCGGAACCTACACCACCCTGACCGCCGCGTGCATGCCGCCGGAGGTCCTCGCTGCCGTCCAGCAGGCCGCGCTCCACCCCGTCCGTCTGCACGACCTGCAAACCAAGGCCGGAGAGTATGTCGCACAACGCCTGCAATGCGAAGGTGCGGTCATCACCTCTGGCGCGTCCGGTGCCATTTCGCTTGCCACCGCCGCCTGCATGTTGCACGCCAACCCCGGTCTTGGCCCGCTGGACATGCCGCAAAACATCGGCACTGCCAAAAACCAGGTCATCGTGCAGCGCGCGCATCGCTACGGCTATGACCACGCCATGTTTCTCTGCGGTGCTCGCGTCACCGAAGTCATCACGGTGGACGACTACAGGCGCGCCTGTGCCTCCGGTAACGCCGTCATGACCAACTTCTTCAACGCCGCCGAGGATGAGGACGGCCCGGCGGGCAGTGCGCAGATCGGCCGCGAAGAGTGGCTCCGCGTCGCGCATGAGCACGGCATCCCGTGCCACCTGGATGCCGCCGCCGACATGCCGCCCATCTCCAACTTATGGAAATACACCGGCATGGGCTTCGACCTGGTTTCGTTTTCCGGCGGCAAGGGTATGCGCGGACCGCAGAATGCTGGTCTGCTGCTGGGACGCAAACCGTTGACGGATCTCGCCGCAAAGAACAACAATCCCACCGACGGTGTGGGTAGGGGCATGAAGGTTGCCAAGGAGCAGATCGTCGGCATGGTCGCCGCCGTGGACTGGGTGCTGTCGCATACTGAGGAATCCATGCAGGGCGACTACCAGCGCCGCGCGGACCTGATCGCCGGCATGATGAAGGGCATTCCCTCCGTCCGCACCGAGACCGTCACGCCGAAGATCGCGAACCACGCGCCGCACCTGCTCATCCGGTTCGATCCGGCGGTCACCCGCACGACCACACCGGAGATTGTCACGGCTCTGCGCAACGGCCAGCCCAGCATCGAACTCAACCCAAACACAGGTCACGGGCCAAACCAGGGCATCCCATCCGACGCGAATACACTGGTCGTCGGCGTGTGGATGCTGCAGCCGGGCGAGGACGCAATCGTTGGAAAGCGCATTCGCGCCGTGCTTACCGGGCACACAGCAGCGTAAAGTGGAACGGAGACACCACCCATGAAAACTCAGACACGCAGAGGCCTCCTGAAAAACGCAGCGGCGGCGGCAGCCGGTGTGACCGGAGCAGCGGCTCTTGCCACCGAAGCACAGGCGCAAACGCCCGGCATCGAGTGGAAGAAGAAACTCGTGCGCCGCGCACCCGCCGCGACCGCGCCCGGCGAAAAGCTGACGCCCACGCCCGCGACTCCCACTACGCCAGCCAAGCCGCCGCTGTTTAACAGCATCGTGACCTTCGGCAATCTCGTCTTCATCGCGGGCATTGGCGCGCACTTCAAAGGCACCATCGAGGAGCACACGAAGCATGTCCTCGACGAGATCGAAGCCAACCTGACCGCTGCCGGCTCCTCCATGGCGAAGGTTCTCAAGGTGAACGTCTACCTGGCCGACCTGAAAGATTATGCCGGTATGAACTCCGTCTACCAGGGCCGCTTCGGCATGGAACCTGGCGTGCGCACCACCGTCGCGGTCGCGGGTTTGCCCGGTGACTCGCTCGTCGAAATTGACTGTATCGCCTCGCTTTAGCGGTTACAGTGAACAGCAGACCTCGGCGGCTAAAGCCCGTTTTACAGTTGAATGATCGATTGGCACAGCTGAAGCTGTGCCCCTTCCAAAGTTGAACGATGTATAAGCCGGATGAAGCTGTGCCGTTCTAAAGTTGAATGATCTTTGGCACGGCTGACGCTGTGCCATACCGAACTGGAACGCGATAGAGAAGTTCCTTAACGAGTGTTTGGAGAGATGATGCCCGTACTGACGCAACGCCCGTCCCGCCGCGATCTGCTCAAGCAGGCAGGCCTCATCTCTGCTGCTGTTGCGGCAAGCCCGCTTGCTGAAGCCAGCGTCACAGAACCGCAGCCGCCCGTCAGGCAGTTGGTCGCGAAAGGCACGCCCACGGCCAACCTCTACACCGAGATTGGCGTGCGCCCCATCATCAATGCGCGCGGCACCTTCACTATCATCTCCGGCTCGCAGTCACTGCCGGAGGTGAAGCAGGCCATGTTTGAGGCCTCACAGTACTACGTCCAGCTGGATGAGTTGATGGCCGCTGTCGGTAAGGAGATTGCGCAGCACATGGGCGCGCCCGGTGCCATTGTTACCTGCGGCTGCGAGGCCGCCATCGCGCTCGCCACCGTGGCCTGCATGTGCGGCACCGACCCGGAAAAGTCGCAGGCCTTCCCCTACAAAAAGGCGAAGAGCCAGGTCATTATCCCAAAGTACTCCCGCAATCAATACGACTTCGGAACCCGCATGGCTGGCGCTGAAATCGTCGAAGTCGCGAGCGATGACGAGTTGCGCTCCAAGCTGAACGATCAGTCCGCCATGATCTACATCTACTCCGGCCCGCGCGCCTTTCAGGAGCCGCTTTCCATTAAGACCATCTGCGGCATCGCAAAGGAGAAAGGCGTGCCGGTCTTTGTCGATGCCGCAGCTGAGGAACCCCTTGTTCCCAACATCCATCTCGCGGCAGGCGCGACGATGGTTGGCTACTCCGGCGGTAAGTGCATGCGTGGACCGCAGGCCGCGGGTGTGCTGCTTGGACCGCCGGAACTGGTCAAGGCTGCCTTCTGGAATGCCGCGCCGCACCATAACTGGGGACGCTCCATGAAGGTGGGCAAGGAAGAGGCGATGGGTATGCTGGCCGCCGTCCGCATGTGGTACCAGCGCGACCACGAGGCGGAGCAGAAGCAGTGGCTCGCCTGGGACCAGTCCATCGCGGACTCGCTCAAGGGCATTCCGTCCCTGAGCACGAAGATCAACATGCCGGACGCAGACCTCTCCAACCGTGCACCGACGCTTGACATTCAGTGGGACGCAGTGCAAGTCGGCATCACCGGCACCGAACTCGTCAAGAGGCTCGACGAGGGCACGCCGCGCATCCTGGTCACGGGCGGCCAAGGCAAACGGCCGGACAGCATGAAGTCTTCCATCGGCATCATGCCATACATGTTGCAGCCCGGCGATCACAAGATCGTGGCGGACACCCTCTCGAAGTACCTCCGCAACCCCGGCAGTTTCCAAAATCCTGGCACATCCAGCGCACCAGACGTCAACATTGCTGGGACGTGGAGTGTCACCCTCCACTACGGCGTCGGCACCGGCCAGCAGCAACTGACCCTCACCCAGAACGGCACCGCGGTCACAGGCAAGCAGGCCGGTGAGATTTTCACGGCGGACATGCGCGGCAAAGTACAAGGCGACCACGTGGAACTGCACAGTTCCATGCCGGCCAATGGATCGCAGGTGAACTTTACCTTCAGTGGCACCGTCACACGGTCGAACTACTCAGGCGATGTGAACCTCGGCGAATACGGCATGGCAAAGTTCACCGCGGTCAAAGCCTAGGTAACATCTTCTTTGTGGGTTTGTCATCCCGTAGCAAAGCGAAGGGATCTGCATTTGTTCAAGTCTTGACCGCAAGGGAGAACTCATGACCACTCGCCACCGCTTCCGCAGAACGCTCCGTTTCGCAGCAGTCGCTTTCTCCGTTTGCTTCACAGCCGCCGCGCAGGAAGGCACCACGCGCACCCCGCTCCCGCCCAATCCGCTGCCTTACGACCTCCTCCTCGTTAACGGACATCTGCTCGACGACAAGAACGGCATTGACGCAAACCGCGACCTCGGCATGAAGGACGGCAAAGTCGTTGCCGTCGCCGAGCACCTGAACCCGAAGGACGCGCTGAAGACCATTGACGTGAAGGGCCTCTACGTCACGCCCGGCCTCATCGATCTGCACGTGCATGTCTACACCGGGACCGGCGAGAAAGGCTCCTACGCGGGCGACCTCTCGCTGTATCCGGACGGCTTCACCCTGCGCAATGGTGTTACGACGGTCGTGGACGCGGGCAGCTCCGGATGGAAGAACTTCGACGACTTTAAGGACAAGATCATCGACCGCTCCCGCACGCGCGTGCTGGCCGAACTCAACATTGTCGGCTCCGGTATGCGCGGTGCCAAGTTCGAGGACAACCTGGACGACATGGACGGCAAGCTCACCGGCGAAAAAGCCAAGAAGTTCCCTGGCGTCGTCGTCGGCATCAAGAGCGCGCACTTCACCGGCCCGGAGTGGAAGCCCTATGATCAGGCCGTCATCGCGGGCAACATCGCGAACATCCCTGTGATGATCGACTACGGCGCACGCCGCATTGAGCGTCCGCTGCTTGAACTCGTCTCCACGCACCTGCGTCCCGGCGACATCTACACGCACTGCTTCTCCGGCCTGCGCGGCGAGCAGAATCCGCAGACCGGCGGCCCCTCCGAAGCACTCCTCGTCATGAAGAAGCGCGGCATCTACTGCGACGTGGGCCACGGCGGCGGCAGCTTTGCATGGACCGTCGCTGCACCCATCGTCAAGAGCGGTTACTTTCCAGATTCGATCTCCACCGACCTGCACGTCGGCTCCATGAACAACGGCATGAAGGACCTCTTGAACGTCGCCGACAAGCTGATGGCTGTAGGCGAGACCATGCAGCAGGTGATCGCGCAGATGACTTCCCACCCCGCGCATGAAATCAAGCAGGAGCAACTCGG
>CAXUBG010000201.1:0-2098 GCA_964249285.1 uncultured Terriglobus sp.
TCGTGGGCCTGGGCGGGCTGGGGCACATGGGCGTGAAGCTGGCCCATGCGATGGGCGCGCACGTGACCGTGTTCAGCCAGACGATGAAAAAGGCTGAGGATGCGAAGCGGCTGGGCGCGGACGACTTCTTTCCCATGAGCGATCCGAAGCTGGTTGCAAGCCAGAGGAGCAGCTTTGACCTGATCATCAGCACGGTGGGCGTGGCCATGGACTTTGGTCCGCTGCTGAACTTGCTCAAGAAGGACGCGAGTCTGGTGCTGGTGGGCGCGCCGGAGGAGAACTCCCATTTCAATGCGTTTGGCGTGATTGTGGGCCGCAAGTCGATTGCGGGGTCCATGATCGGATCGATCAAGGAGACCCAGGAGATGCTGGACTTCTGCGGTGAACACAACATCGTGAGCGATATCGAGGTCACGCCCATCGATAAGGTGAACGAGGCCTACGAGCGCATGTTGAAGAGCGACGTCCGCTACCGCTTTGTCATCGATCTGGCAACATTGCCGGCGGTGCAGTAAACACCCTCAGTTATCCCGTAGCGCAGCGGAGATGTCTGCATTTCGGCTTCCATACGGAGCAGGAGATGCAGACCCTTCACTGCGTTACAGGCTGACACAGTTCGTTGGGGGTGGCACACGTCTAGAGCGCACGTACTTGGGCTATCCGCAACTATGAGGCGAGGACGCGGCGCTCATACGCCAGTTCACGTGCTGTTTCTGCAATCACGTCCCGTCCGTCAGCTCCGGCGTACTCCAGTTCGTAAAAGACCGGTATCTTCCAGCCCCTGTCGCGCACAAAGAGAAGGATCTCGCGTGCGGGAGCAACACCTTCGCCAAGCGGAACGCTTGCGCCGTCGTTCAGAAGCCGGTCGTGCACGTGCAGGTTGGTGATCTTGTCGTGGTTCGCCTTCAGGAACGCCACAGAGTCGTACCCGGCGGAGGCGAAGTGCGCGATGTCCAGATTCACGCGGTAGAGGGGGCTCATCGCCAGCACTGCGGCGAAGCTGCCCGGACTTGATACCTCGCCGGGATCCTTGCTGGCGTGGCCATGGAAGGCGACGCGCATATTGTGCTTTGCCGCGAACGGAACGACGCGTTGCGCCGTGGAGACTTTGCTGGAAGCCGTGATGAGGTTCACGCCCAGCGCCTTTGCCTGAAGAAAGCCGGATTCCACCTCGGCGTCGGTCATCGTTGGTTCGAAGGTGTAGTTGTACGCGAAGAGCTGGATGCCCGCAGCCTTAAACTTCTCGCGGACGGTTTCCATGTCCCTGGGAGCGGAACCCAGGCGCCATGCGCGGCGGGCTTCACGTTGCTGCTGTACGTCTTCCGGAGTCGGTTTGGCGGGCGGTGTGCTGCCGGGCGCAAACCGTCCCCAATAGCCATAGGGCAGCGGGAATGGCTCGACCTGCGGCGACCACAGTTCGCACAGGTCCACGTCCAGCTTGCGGGTGGCGGCGATGATGCTGTCCACCCCCGCCATGCCGCCGGCCTGCACGTTGTGGAACGTGTACGTCTGCAGGCCGAGGTGCACGCCACGAACCTCCATGGCACGCGCGGCAAGTGCCGGGAAGGCCACCGCTGCAGTCAGACCAGTGGTGAACGAACGGCGGGTGCAGAGCATGTCTTCCTCCAGGCTGGTAACCGGAACATCATCGCACGGCAATTGCGTCTTCGAACAGAGTCTCAGAGGTGCAATCTAAGCCTGAGCTTGCGGCAGCTTAAGCAAACGTTCCGCATTGCCGTGCACCAGCTTGGCGCGCCGGTCGTTACTGATGGGATTGAGGCTGTCCAGAAAGGCGCGGCCATGCGCGTTGGGACTGAACGGGTAGTCAACGGAGAACATCATGCGGTCGATGCTCACGACTTCCTCCGCGCATTCAAATGGCGGTCGGGTGAAGTAGCCACTGGTGGTGATGTGGAATTGCTGGAGAAAGGTGTCACTGACAGAACGCTGGAGCTTGGCGGCGGCACTGAGCACGCTGCTGCTGCGTGCCAGTGCATAGGGCAGGCCCTCGCCCATGTGGCCGATGATGAGCTTGAGCCTGGGATGCCGGTCCAGCGCGCCCGACAGCACCAGGCGCAGGATGTGCACGGCCACCTCG
>CAXUBG010000201.1:2108-5584 GCA_964249285.1 uncultured Terriglobus sp.
TCGCCCATGTGCCCGATGATGAGCTGCAAACCGGGCAACCGGTCGAACAGCCCGCTGACGATCAGGCGCAGGCTGTGCAGCGCCGTTTCCGCGTGCCATCCCCAACCCGCGATGGAGAGCAGATATCCCGTGTCGCCGGGCAGGCCGGAGCAGTACGCATCCATGACCGGCCGTGGCGGCGGTGCGGGGTGAAGATACAACGGACAACCCAGCTGCTGCGCGGCTTCCCACACGGGCGTGAATCGCGGGTCGTCCATGAAAGCGCCCTGCACCGTGCCGTTCAGCATGGCACCCACGAAGCGGAGTTCGCGCACGCAGCGTTGCAGCTCCTGTGCGGCGGCGTCCGGGTCGCGCATGGGCAGCGTCGCGAACCCGGCGTAGTGATCCGGATGGGCCTGCACGGCCGCGTGCAGCTCGTCATTCACGTCGCGCAGGACGGCTGTTTCATCCGCCACCTTGAGGTCCTCAATGCCGATTGCGGCCAGTGAAAGCACCTGCAGGTCGATGCCGCTCTCATGCATCGATGCGAGCCGCTGTTCGCCGAGGTCAAGCAGGCGTCCCTTCAAGGCCTGCATACCCGCCGGTGCGTCCTCGCCGAAGGCTCCGGTCGCCTTCAGGAAGCTCTCTGTTACGAAATGTTCTTCCAGCGTGATGGTTCTCATGCGTCATTGGATGTTGAACTCTCTGTTCCAGGATGAGCAACGCGGACGCGTCGTGCTGAATAGGGCTGCGGCTTGGCGCGGGCCGGTGTAGGCTGTAACTTCCGCATAGGAGCAGGAGCCAGGACCAGCGATGTCGACGCATGAGGTGGTTCCCGCGTTGAACGCCGCGCAGGCGTCGGCAGCCAAGCGCGGTGCCGCGCTGAAAAGCGTGCTGGCGGCCAGCGGCATTACGTTTCTTAAGGTCGTCACCGGCCTTTCGACGGGATCTCTCGGCATGTTGAGCGAGGCAGCGCACTCGTCGCTGGACCTGATGGCGTCGGCGATGACGCTGTTCAGCGTGCACGTCTCTGACCGGCCGGCGGATGATGACCACACGTACGGGCATGGCCGCGTGGAGAGCTTGTCGGCGTTTGTCGAAACCGGCTTTATGCTGGGTTCATCGGTGTGGATCATCGTGGAGGCTGTGCGCCGCGTGCTGCGTTTTGTGCATGGACAGCGCCTTGACCTCCACGCCTCCGTCTGGCCGATCCTTGTGCTGCTGCTCTCCATCGCGGTGGACTGGACACGATCCCGCCAGCTGGCAAAGGTGGCGCGGCAGGCGCACTCGCAGGCGTTGGAGGCGGATGCGCTGCACTTTGGAACAGACATCTGGTCGAGTGTCGCCGTCCTGGCAGGCCTGTCAGCGACGTTCGTGGGCGAGCGTCTGCATGTGCGTTGGATGGAACTTGCGGACCCGGCAGCGGCGCTGCTGGTCTCGTGCATCATTCTGCTGGTGACGTACCGGCTGGCGCGAGAAACGGTGGACGCCCTGCTGGACGCGACACCGCCCGCGATGCGGCGTGATCTTGTAAACGCCATCCGCGGCGTGGAAGGCGTGCTGTTTGTGGACGACCTGCGCATGAGGCGATCCGGTGCCCGCTACTTTGCCGATCTGTCCATCGGGATGAACCGCAACACGACATTTCAACGGTCGGAGCAGATTGTGCTGGCCGCGACGGGGGCTGTGCAGGGCGTGATGCCCGAAACCGACGTGGTGGTACGTACGGTGCCGGTGGCCCGGGTGGAAGAAAGTGTCTTTGACCGGGTGCGAGCGGTAGCGCAGAGATCGAACTATGCCATTCACGATGTCAGCGTGCAGGAGGTGGAAGGCGGCCTGGCGGTGGAACTGCATCTGGAACTGCCTGAGCGCATGTCCTTGCGCGAAGCGCATGAAACTGCCACGGCCATCGAGGCGGAGATGCGTCACGAGGTACCCGCGATCCAGTCCGTCGTGACGCACCTGGAGTCAGAGGAGAGCACCATCGAATCCGCCGAACGCGTTGCCGATGACGATGCTCTGGAGCAGCAGGTGCGGCGGGCGGCAGATGGCTTCCCCGAGATCGAGGATGTACATAACGTCGTCGCGCTGCGCACCGGCGAGCATGTGCAGATGAGTTGCCATTGCAGCATGGCGGATGATCTGCCGATGGGCGCGGTTCATCGCATCATCTCGCAGATGGAAGCGGCCTTTCTAAGGGAGCGGCCGGAGGTGGAGCGGCTGGTGATTCACCCCGAACCGGTGACGGACAATGACCGCTAGCGGTTGTCGAACGGCCGCCCGGTAAGATAGTCAGCAGTGAAGATTCGCGTTCGCTACCGTCATAATCCGGATGAGGTCAAGGCCGGTACCGCTCGCTGGTTTCGCATGGGGATGACGTTGCTGGCCGTCTCTACCGTCGCTCTGCTTTCTGCCCTCCTTACCATGCGGTTGGCCATTCACACGGGTGAGGTCGAGGTACCAAGCCTCAGCGGGCTGACGCTGGAAGAGGCAGCCGAGAAGACGACCGGCGCTCGCCTGAACCTCACCATCGAGAACCGCTTCTATTCCACAACCGTGCCCGCCGGGCGTGTGCTGTCGCAGTCGCCCACGGCTGGCTCAACCGTCCGCAAAGGCTGGCACATGCGGGTGACGGAGAGCATGGGACCGCAGCGCGTGCCCATTCCGGAGACAGTGGGCATGAATGAGCACGAGGCGGGCATGGCGATTCGCCGTGCCTCGCTGGATCTGGGCGCGCTGGCACACATTCCGGCCGGCGGTCCGGCTGATGTGGTGCTGGCACAAACGCCACCCGCGAATGCCGAGGGCGTGGACAAGCCGGAGGTGAGCCTGCTGCTGAGCCAGCCGGAGACGGCCGCGCCCAAGGTCTGGGTCATGCCCAATTTAGTGGGTTTGAGCTTCTCCGCCGCTAATGCCCGCATGAAGGAGATGGACCTGCATGTGTGGGCCATCGTGCCGCAGCCGGCTGCGGCTACAGACGCTGACGGGGTACCCGCTCCCGCGCCGTTGCTGGTGCCGGCGGGTGTCGTGGTGACACAAACGCCTGCCGCCGGGATGCGGGTGTCCGCAGGCGATAATCCACACGTCAAGATGAGCGCGGGCGCTCCGGCTTCCAGTTCTGCTCCGTCAGGTTCTAATTAGCTGGCTGATCAGGCACGTTCCATGACTGCGGCGAAGAAACCGTCGCAGGGAGCGGTTCCGGGCAACGTTTGCAGAAAGGGATCTGCACGTTGCGCAAGCTGCGTCCGGTCCGCTTCGCGCAACGCGATGATGCCGGATGTGAGCGGCGCGACGCTCACGAGGCGCGACGCTGGCATGGATGCGAGCACGCTGTTTACCACACCTTCATTCTCCTCCGGCTCCAACGAGCAGGTGGAATACACCAGACGACCGCCTGGGGCGAGCAATCGCAGCGCGTTGGCCAGAATGGCGCGCTGCCGTTCCGCCTGCCGTGGAAGGTCGCTCTCGCGCAGGCGGTGACGTATCTCCGGGTTGCG
>CAXUBG010000202.1:0-857 GCA_964249285.1 uncultured Terriglobus sp.
CGTGACGTGGAGGACCGGGTAGTCGTCCTGCATGGTGTAGAAGCCGGTGTGGTCGCCGAATGGTCCTTCCATGCGCAATTCGCTCAACTCGACATAGCCTTCAAGCACGTATTCGGCGTGCGCGGGCACCTCGAGTGCAACCGTCTCGCACTTGACCAGTTCCACGGGTGACTGACGCAAGAATCCCGCGATCAGGAACTCTTCGATCTCAGGCGGGGCGGGAACGATGGCGGCAAAGGTCATTGCCGGGTCCGTGCCGATCGCCACGGCAACCTCCATCCGTTCGCCGCGAATGCGCGACAGCGTCACAGCAGGCAGTTCTTCACTGGTTATACCGGCCGGTGCAGTCGCGCCAGCGGTCATCGCCATCAGGTTCACCCGTTCGGCGCTGGTCGGAGCAGCCGAGCGCACGCGGTCGCGCATGTGCTCTGCTGCGACCTTCTGCCGTTGCCAATGCATCCCCGTAGTGCACTCGTCGTAGACCTGCATGCGGTACATGCCGGTGTTGCGCTTGCCAGACTTAGGATCCCGGGTGATCACCAACGGCAGTGTGATGAACCGGCCAGCATCACCCGGCCACGTCTTCAACACTGGCAGCTTCGTTAGGTCGATGTCCTTACCGGTATGGACCACTTCCTTACACGATGCGGCACGCCGGTCGATCGCCTTCGGGAAGTACGATCCAATCTCCGCCAGCATTGGCAGCATCTTTAGCTTGTCGACCAGGTTGGCCGGCATCTGCGGTTTAATGAGCGTCTCAATGCGCCCGGCGATGGCGTCCAGCGAGTCCGTCTCGAGCGCAAGTTGCATCCGCCGCAGACTTCCAAACTGATTCATCAGCACCCGCGCGCCGGGAT
>CAXUBG010000202.1:867-5584 GCA_964249285.1 uncultured Terriglobus sp.
GTTGCCTTATCCATCTTTGCGGCCCTGTCTGCGATCTCTGCCATTTCGAGGTCGGGATCAATCTCTACCCGTATGCGCTTCAGTTCACCTTTCTTCTCAAGCCGCGCAATCCATTCGCGAAGATCACGATATGCCATGCTTTTTACTCCACTGGCGCTCAGACGCGCAGGTGTCATCGTATCGCGCGGAGGGCAAAGCAAACACCCGCCAAGGCGGCGGGTGTGAGGACATGCCCAAAATGTAACGTTCTATGCCGCGCGTGCAGTTTGGTGTGAGGGCAGCTTTGCGCTGATCATGGCCACCTGCGCGGTAATAGCCATAAGCCTCTGCTCGGTAGAACCTGAGGAGATTCCCCCAGGCTTCTGTAAGCCAACACACTCGCTTAAGTCGAAGATCTCCTGCTCCAGCTCAGTAAGCACATCACCGAAGCCGTTGACGCCCACGGAAGCGTTATCCTTGCTTTCAAGCCGTGACACTGGCCCGCGATGCATCCACTCCTCAAGATCGCTGGTACGCGCAAGCACCACGTTGCTGGGAGCACCTGGCGGACGATGGATCGGTAGGTCGAGAGTCTTCTCCCAACGTTGCACGGTGCGAACACCTTTACCAAAAAAGTGGGCGATCTCTTTCCAGGAACTCAACATCTTGCTCATAAATGACCTCGGACACGCTGATTAGGGAAAAGGTCTGGAAGAGTACTCAAGGCCCGTCAACATAGACGCATGGAAAGGTCTGCCGGTTTGTCGTGTAACGTCGCGTACCGCTATAACTTCAAAGAATAACGAAGTTATGTCTGGAGCACGACACACACGGTTAAGATGAATGTTCGCTACCGAACATAGAGGTAACATGCACCTGACATCCGCTGATTGGCTGATTATCGTTCTATACTTTGCGCTGAATCTTGCCATCGGCTTCTTCTACATGCAACGCGCCTCTGGCAGTGTGGGCGACTTCTTCCTGTCAGGGCGGAGCGTCTCCTGGTGGCTGGCAGGCACGTCGATGGTGGCTACCACGTTCGGGGCGGACACTCCCTTGGTGGTCACAGGTCTGGTCTACAACGGCGGCATTCAGGGCAACTGGATTTGGTGGTCGTTTGCCCTGTCAGGCATGCTGACCGTCTTCTTCTTCGCTCCGCTGTGGCGGCGCGCGCAGGTGCTCACGGACATGGAGTTCACCGAGATTCGTTACGCGGGCCGGCCGGCGTCTTTCCTGCGCGGCTTTCGCGCGCTGTATCTCGCGCTGCCGGTGAACACCATCATCATGGGCTGGGTAAACCTTGCCATGGCCAAGGTGCTGGCTCTTACGCTTGGCTTTTCCAAATTGCAGGCAGTGTTTGTGTGTCTCAGCGTCACCCTGCTGTACTCCGCTATCTCGGGCCTGTGGGCGGTGCTGTGGACGGACATGGTCCAGTTCGTGCTGAAGATGAGCATGGTCATCCTGCTTGCTTACTTTGCCGTGCACGGCGTGGGCGGCATGGATGCGCTGATCGCAAAGGTGCAAGCTTCTGACGCGATACGCGGAACGCATACACTGCCCTTTTTCCCGGGCACGGGCAGCGCCTTCTTCCTGAGCTTCCTCGTATTGCTAAGCCTGAACTGGTGGGCAACGTGGTACCCCGGCGCGGAGCCCGGCGGAGGCGGATACATCGCGCAACGTATCTTCTCAGCGAAGAACGAGAAGCATTCCCTTGGGGCGACGCTCTGGTTCAACATCGCGCACTATGCACTCCGCCCCTGGCCCTGGATTTTGACGGCGCTCGTTGCTCTGGTACTGCTGCCGGCCGCCGCGGACAAGGAAGGCGCATACATCCAGGTGATGATTCGCTTCCTGCCGCCAAGCCTGCGCGGCTTGATGCTTGCGGGTTTCGCTGCCGCCTACATGTCGACCATTGGTACGCACCTCAATCTCGGCGCTTCGTACCTGGTGAACGATGTGTATCGCCGCTTCCTGGTGCACGGCAAAAGCGAACACCACTATGTAAACGCCGCACGAATCGCGACATTGCTGTGTGCGGTGCTGTCCGGCGTGGCAACCTACTACATGGATTCCATCGCGTCTGCCTGGAAGTTTCTCATTGCCATAGGCGCGGGCGCAGGCCTGGTTTTCATACTGCGATGGTTTTGGTGGCGCATCAACGCCTGGAGCGAGATCGCCGCGATGCTGGCGGCCGGCACTGCGTCGCTTACGTTGCAGTCCCGGGCGGGACTGCCGCTGGTCCGCGCGCTGCACAGCATCGATTCGCGCCTGCCACTCGCGCCATTCAACACGGATGACCCGCACGCCTTCGCATGGTTAATGTTGTTTACTACAGGTCTCACCACATGCACGTGGACCGCGGTCACGTTGCTGACCGCGCCAGAGCCGGAAGCGCAATTGCAGGCGTTCTTCGACCGCGTACATCCGCCGGCGCTGGGATGGCAACGCTTTGCACCGGCGGGCGCGCTGGCAGAGCACACCCTCCGATGGAACACCCTGCACTGGGTGCTGGGCTCCGCGATGGTGTACTCCACGCTGTTTGGCATCGGCAACCTGCTGTTTGGCCGGGTTGCCGATGGCCTGCTTCTTCTGATTCTTGCAACGGGGTGCATCACGGCGCTGTTTCGCAGCCTGAATCAGCAGAACTGGAGTATGTTCCGGTAGCGTCTACGCGCTCCAGCGCAGCGCTTGCGAAGGCGAAGCAGCCACAGGGGGCACGAGCATGGGCACCGGATTTGGCCTTCGCTCTGCTGCTGTGCGCAGTTCACGCGGCAGCACGCGGTTGGCGGCAGGATCATGTGCCGCGATCGCCCATGCCTCACGCACGTTGCGCACGCAGGCGATCACTTCCAGCAAGTCGTCCTTGGACGCGGCGTGCGATGCTTCAAGCGTCATGTTGAACATGGCCGCGTAAAAGTCAGAGAGCGACGCAGCAGGCGCACCGCCAATATCGGGCCGCAACCGTGCCTCAAGATACATGTTGATGTCCAGGGCACGTTTTACCGCGTACCGCCGGTCTATGACGTCGTCGGACTCAACAGCTGTAACCGCACGATAGAGGAAACGAATCCAGCCGTCGTACAACGACACAATCAAGTCGATGCCGGTAGCACCGGCGAGCGCGTGTTCTTGGTAATTCATCGTGACCTTTCTTCTTCCTAGTTGCCTGTGTTGCCGTAGCCGGTGATGGCCGCGTAGATCTGCTTCTGCTCGTCCAGTTGTTGGGGGATCGCCTGCAAAATCTGATTAGCTGTATTCAGCTCGGTCGTCAGCTGCGTTTGATACGCAGTAACCCGCAATTCAAGGCTGGTTTTGTTGTCCGCCAGGGTCTTCTCTTGCGCGGTGTTCTGCGCCGTCCGCAACGCCAGTGCACCATTACCCGTTGTACCCAGGTTGTTCATCACCGTCGTCAGATTCTGGCCGAAGTCGTTGGCATTCTGGAAGAAGTTGGTTACGCCCGTGAAGTTGTTGGTCAACGCCGTGCTTAGAACGCTGGTGTCAAGCGAAAGCTGGCCGGTTGTGCCGAACGTGATGCCCAACTGCGCAAGATTACTGCTGGCGCCGGTGTTCTTGGTGACAAAGGTCAATGCCGACGAGAGCTGACTCTGCAGCAGCGAGAGGGTCTGGTCGCCATACAGCGGTTCCGCATTGCCCGAGGAATCTTTGCCCTCCTGCGCGGAAAGCGCCGTCTCCAGCGTGTTGTAACTCGACACGAAGGTTGACAGGGCGGTCGAGACGCCGCTTGTGTCGTTTGCAATCTGCAGCGTTACATCGCTGGTGGATGTCCCGGTCAGCTGAAACGTGACGCCAGAGAGTGCCGTTGATATGGTGTTTGAACTGCTGGTCAGGGAGATGCCGTCTACGGTGTATTGCGCGTCGGTGCCGGCCTGGCTTTCGGTGATGGTGAAAGCATTACCGCTGGAGTCAGTAACGGCCGTTCCGCTTGTGCTGATTTCATTCGCAGCTCCGCTGGCGTTGCTGATCAGCGACAGGCGTGAACCGTTGCTGTCTGTGATGACGCTGGCCGTTACGCCTCCGTTCAGAGCGTTTATGGATGCGGCCAGCCCGGTGACGGTGTTATTGCTGGAATCAAGCGTAATGGTGTGCGCCGTACCGCTGCCCAACTGGAAGCTGAAAGTGCCACTCAGCGTGGCACCGCTGGCCACGGAGCTGGAGTGCTGCGTGCTGGTGGTAGCGAGCTGCCTTACCGAAAGAGTGTGCGTGCCGGGGGTTGCCGAAATGAGTGCATTCGAGACAACGGCGACGTCGCTGTTGCTGGTTGCACCGACCTTCTGGGAGAGTGTTCCGTCAAAGGCTGTAAGGGATTGCAGGGAGTTTGACAGCGCGGAAAGATCGGTACCGATGGTGCTGAGGGCAGTGTCCTGAGCCTGCAACGCAGCCGTTTGGGTTGCCCATGCTGTCTCCGGCGCACGCAGATTGGCGAGGATGCTGCTCACCGTGCCGGTGACATCGAAACCAGCGCCGCTGGTTGCCGATCCAAAGCTGATACCAACAACAGACATGCTCGCCCCTCTTGAACTCTTCCGAAAGCAAATGCAAAACCGTTTCGTCGTGGTGCGGCATTAGCCAAACGTAAGAAAGCGCGGATGAGCCGTTTGCCCACCCGCGCATCCTGACTCAGCCGCTTATTGCAGCAGCTTGAGAACCTCTTGCTGCACGCTGTTGGCCTGGGCCAGAGCGCTGATACCGGTCTGGCTCAGCACCTGGTACTTGGACA
>CAXUBG010000203.1:0-735 GCA_964249285.1 uncultured Terriglobus sp.
TGTCAACACTGCACCCGGCGCGCGCCATGGACGACGGAACCGGACATCTGCTGCGCAGCCTGGCAGCGGAAGCAGCGCACCACGCCTATGCGCCGTACAGTAATTTTCGCGTCGGGGCGGCGCTCCTGCTGACGACGGGTGAGATGGTGACGGGCTGCAACGTGGAGATTGTGTCCTTTCGCCTGACCACCTGCGCGGAGCAGAACGCCGTCACCACTGCCGTGGCCCAATATGGTCCAGGTATCCGTATCGTAGCCGTGGCGGTCGCGCAGATCGATCCATATGTCGCCTGCACGCCCTGCGGTGCCTGCCGCCAGATGCTCGCGGAGTTTGCCGCGCCCGAGTGCCCGGTCTTCTATCCCGGCGAGGGTGGAGCGCCCACGCAGCGCACGCTAGGTGAACTCTTTCCCGCGTCGTTTCGGGCGGACATCGCGCAATGATCGGCGGAGTCGATCCGGTTGACGTTATCCGGCGCAAACGCGACGGCTGCGAGCTGACGGATGACGAGATCAGAGGCTTTACCGACGGCGTGGTTCGCGGCGACATCAGCGATGCGCGCACCGCCGCGTTCCTGATGGCTGTCTTTCAGCGCGGCCTCTCCGCGCGGGAATTAGCCACTCTGACCGATGCCATGCGGCGCAGTGGCGAGGTGTTCAATGCGCGTCCGCTGGGCAGGTTTGCCGTGGATAAGCACTCCACGGGCGGCGTGGGTGACAAGAGTTCGCTGCTGATCGC
>CAXUBG010000203.1:745-5565 GCA_964249285.1 uncultured Terriglobus sp.
CTGCTGGACTGGCGGTGCCGATGATCAGCGGGCGTTCGCTGGGCCACACCGGCGGCACGCTGGACAAGCTGGAGACCATTCCCGGGTTCAACACGCAGCTTTCGTTGCAGCGCTTTGGTGAAGTGATCGCGGCGTGCGGTGCGTGCATGATCGGCCAAACCGAGAACCTCGTCCCCGCAGACCGCATCCTCTACGCGCTGCGTGATCACACCGGAACGGTCGAGTCGCCGGACCTGATCACCGCCAGCATCATGAGCAAAAAGCTGGCGGAAGATCTGGACGGCCTTGTGCTGGATGTGAAGACCGGCACCGGCGCGTTTCTGAAAAGCTATGACGAGTGCGAGCACCTGGCGCGGCTGCTGGTGCGCACCGGGGAGCGCAACGGCACGCGCACGGTGGCGCTGATCACCGCGATGGACGAGCCGCTGGGGCGCTTCGCCGGTAACTGGTTGGAGGTGTGGGAGTGCATTGACATCCTGAAAGGAACACCTCACCCGCTATCTACGGATTTAATTGAGTTATCCATTACGCTGGCCGGATGGATGCTCCACATTGGCACCTTAGGGATGTCGCCGGAAGACGGCAAGCTGCAGGCGCAAAACTTGCTGCGGAATGGGCGGGCCTACGAGCACTGGCTGCAGATGGTTAAGTTACAGGGCGGCCACACGGCCTGTTTCGATAATCCATCCGCATTTCACAAGCCCGCGGTATGGCGCGTGATCCGCGCAGAGCGGGAGGGGTTTTTTGCGGGCATGAATTGCACACAAGTAGGATGGGCGGTGCAGCGATTGGGCGCTGGCCGGGAGATCCCCGGCGGTCCCGTGGCAGCGCACGCTGGCATAGAAATGCATATCAAGACCGGCGATCCGGTGCGGTTAGGCCAGCCGCTGGTTACATTATTCGCAGAAGATGCGGTGTTGCTGGATCTGCCGGAACGAATGCTGCGCGATACGTTCCGAATCAGTAACACACCATTTCAACGCGCCCACCTGGTGCAACACATTGTTGCCTCAGCGGGCCTTGAAGCGATCAAGGAGTAATTGTTGCTGGATGTACTGAATGCGAAGACTACTCGCTAATAAAAGTCATGGGATTGCGTATTTGCACTGCTGATGGCGAGGGCCTGGATTGTGTGCGCTTTGACGTGAACGACGGTGTCCTGATTTTGAAGTAGACCTTCGATCAGGAGAAATTTACCGTGAGTGACGAGGCGACGTTCCCGTTCGTACAAATCAGGCCCGACGATGACGTTGCCGATGCCGGTTTCGTCCTCCATACTGAGAAAAATAAAGCCACTTGCGGTACCTGGACGCTGCCGGGCGATGACGCAGCCGGCGGTGCGCACCCAGGCACCATCGGGCATCCTTGCCAACTCACCGGCTGACAGAATTCGCGCGTTGCGCAATTCAGTACGGCGGTAGCTCATGGGATGTCTGCCGATGGTCAGGCCCGTGGTGGAGTAGTCAGCAACTAGACGCTCTTCGGTGGACATCCGTGCCAATGGTGAGCGGCTCTCTTCCTCCTCGTCAATATCCCGCAGCAGCGGCCCGGTTGGCCTGCCTGCCTGTTCAATCTGCCAGAGTGCGTCGCGGCGGTGCGCGATGCCGTCTATGCTGTTCAGCGCGCCTACACGGGCAAGCTGGATCATCTCGCTGCGCTTCAGCAAGGGGACACGCCGCGCCAAATGGCTGGCAGTGAGAAACGATCCACCGGCATCACGCGCGGCCACGATGGCTTCGCCTGCTGTTTGCCGCAGACCTTTGACGTAGCGAAGACCCAGCCGCAACGTAATCTCGTCTGCAGCCTCGTGCTCTAGCGTACAGTTCCATTGTGATGTGGCAATATCAATGGGCCGGACACGCAAGCCATGGCGCTTCGCATCGGACACCAGCACGGCAGGCATATAGAAGCCCATGGGCTGGTTGTTGAGCATGGCGCATGTGAACGCCGCAAGGTAATGCACCTTCAGGTACGCAGAGGCATACGCAATAAGTGCAAAGCTGGCAGCATGTGATTCGGGAAAGCCATAAAGAGCAAAAGACGAGATGCTCTGCACGATGCTGTCCTGCGTTTCTGCTGCAATATGGTTCGCGGTCATGCCCACCCGCAGCTTGACTTCCAGCTCGCGCATCCGCGCCATGGAACGCCGCATGCCCACAGCGCGTCTCAACTCCTCGGCTTCGGCCCCGCTAAAGTTGGCGGCGATCATGGCGATGCGCAGCAACTGCTCCTGAAAGAGCGGGACGCCCAGGGTGCGCTCCAGTACTGGCTTCAGCGACGGATGCGGGTAGGTCACCGCCTCCTTGCCTTGCCGCCGCCGCATGTAGGGATGCATCATCTTGCCGACGATCGGGCCGGGGCGGATAATGGCGACCTGTACGACGATGTCGTAGAACTTCGCCGGTCCATTGCGCGGGAGTGACGCCATCTGTGCACGGCTCTCTACCTGAAACATGCCGACTGTATCGGCTTTGCGAAGGGTGCGATACGTTTCCGGATCGTCCTCCGGCAGCTGTGCCAGATCTACTGCTTCTCCATAATGGCGCGGGATGATATCGATGCAGTCTTTCAGCACGGCCATCATGCCGAGGCCGAGCAGATCGACCTTAATAATGCCCATATCGGCGCAGTCTTCTTTGTCCCACTGGACCACGGTGCGGCCGGGCATGGATGCACGCTCCAGCGGGACGACTTTGCTGAGCTGGTGCTGGCAGATGACCATGCCGCCAGAGTGCTGGCCGAGGTGGCGGGGCAGGTCTTGCAGGCGCAGCGTCAGCTCCAAATACTTCGCAATGCGGGGATGCCGCAGGTCAAAGCCCGCCTGCTGAAAATGGTGCTGCATGGTATCGCTCGGTCCCTTCCACTCCCAGTGGCCAACCAGGCCTGAGAGTTGGGCAATCGTCTCCTCATTGAAGCCGAGCGCCTTGCCGGATTCACGCGCGGCGGACCGGCCACGATAGGTGATGACGTTGGCGCACATGGCTGCACCCAGTTCGCCATAGCGCTGGTAGACGTATTGAATCGCCTGCTCGCGCTTATCGCCCGAGGGAAGGTCAAGGTCTATATCCGGCCATTCGCCGCGACTTTCCGAGAGAAAGCGTTCAAAGAGCAGCTTCATACGGACTGGATCGACGGCAGTGATTTCCAGCACGTAGCAAACGGCAGAGTTGGCCGCGCTGCCCCGTCCCTGGATAAGAATGTCGTTGCGTTTACAGAAGCGAACGATGTCCCAGACGATGAGAAAGTAACCTGCAAAGCCCAGCTTGGCTATGAGTGCTAACTCCTTTTCGACCTGCTGCTCTGCATTCTTGCGCAGCTGCGAAGGCCCGCTGCCGTAGCGTGTAACAACGCCCTCCATCACTCGCTTCCGAAGATGGCTGTCCATCGTTTCGCCGTCCGGAACCTGGTACCGGGGAAATTCATAGCCGAGGTCGTCCAGTTCAAAGGCAAGCCGGCGGGATAGTTCTTTGGTGCGTTCGACTGCATCCGGCAGATCGCGAAAGATCTGCGCCATCTCCTTGGCAGGTCGCAAATGCCGGCAGCTGTTCGGCTGCAGCAGCCTGCCTGCGGTCTCCAGGCTGGTGTTGTTGCCATGGCGAATGCAGGTAAACACATCCATCACCTCACGTTCGTATGGTGTTGCGTACCGGACGCCGTTGGTCGCAATCACCGGCAGACGCAACGATTTTGCGATGCGCAGCGCACACTGGTTGCGCCACTCCTCTTCACGTTCGCCATGGCGCTGCAGTTCGATGAAGACCTGCTCACGGCCAAAATGATGGACGAGGTATTCGACTGTGTTGCGGCCTTCAGCTTCACCACCTCGGTCCAGTGCCGCCGCGAGGGGACCTTCTTCTCCACCAGTCAGGCACACCAGACCACGTGAGAAGACAGCGGTTTGCTGCAACGTTGCCGCGCCTTCGCCCTTGGTGGACTCACCCATTTTCATAGCGGTAATCAGTTGGCAGACGTTCTGGTAACCCTCACGTGAGGTGCATAGCAGCGGCAACCTGACGGGTTCGTCCCGCATCTGCTGTTGCAACCAACTAGCAGGCCGCAACCGGCTGCCAAGGCCGCTGACCGCAACCTCCGCACCGATGTGCGCGCGTACTCCTTTCTTCCTGGCCATGGCATGAAACCGCGCCGCGCCATACAGTCCGTTGCGGTCCAACAGAGCCATGGCAGGCATGCCGATTTCAGCGGCGCGATCGATCAGCGCCTCAGGCAGCGACGCGCCTTCGAGAAAGGAAAACGCGCTGGCTGCGTGCAGCTCAACGTAGTCAGTCATAGAGCGCAGCCACCTGCCAGCAGCCTTGGCTGCGGTCGTATGTCAGGCAGCATGCCAACATTTCTACTGTCTTCTCCGACACTGCGATCACATCCCACTGTTCGACCATCCACGGCGTTGTGGACCACCAGGCACCGCTGCTCTGCCATGGGCCATAGGCACGCGTGATGCGATAGCTTTCGCCGCGAAATCGGATTTGTTCTGGACTGCCCTTCTGCTGCACTACCGTTACGGATTGGGGCGGCCTTAACTGCCGCATTGCCGTTGTTGAAGATTGTGTCGACGCAGTACTAGGGCGAGTCTGCTGGAGAAAAGGCTCGAGATGGAATGCGTCATGACGGTACGTGTCCTCCAGCACTGGCGATCCAACGCGGTCCTCGCCCACAATGGCGCGCAATCGTGCGAGCGTCACATCCAACCGTGATGATTCCGGCAACTGCGGCGCGAACAGGCCAAGCTGCACCTTCTTCGTCGTGGCTGCCTCAGCCACAAGCCGCAAACGCTTTACCGCAGCCTGTGGCGGATGCGCCTG
>CAXUBG010000204.1:0-976 GCA_964249285.1 uncultured Terriglobus sp.
GCGTAAGATTGCCACTGGCGCAGTGGCCCTGGAAGTAAAGGATCTTAACCATCCTGCGAGCGGTCTTCACGGCATTTCGTTTCATGTGCGCAGCGGCGAGATCCTGGGCTTTGCCGGCCTGGTGGGCTCCGGCCGCACCGAACTGGCGCGCACGCTCTTTGGCCTTACGCCCGTGCCGCACGACATCCTGATCCACGGGGAGCCGGCACGCATCCACTCACCGGCGGATGCCATCGCGCACGGAATCGCGTATCTTCCGGAGGACCGCCGCGGCCACGGTGTGATCCTGGAGATGCCCATCGCGCAAAACATCACGCTTGCCGCCCTGCGGGAGGTGTCGCGCGGCGGCCTGATCCATGCGCGGCAGGAACTTGAGCTGGCGAACCAGTATCGCGGCACGCTGACCATCAAGACACCAGACGTACGCGCGGCAGCCAATACGCTTTCCGGCGGCAATCAACAAAAGGTCGCACTGGCACGCTGGCTGGCGACCCATCCCAGCATCATGATGCTGGACGAGCCGACGCAGGGCGTCGATGTGGGATCGAAAGCGGAGATTCACGAGCGCATTGTGGAACTTGCGGAACGCGGCATGGCCGTGCTTCTCATCTCGTCTGAACTGCCGGAAGTGCTGGGCATGAGCGACCGCATCGTGGTGTTTCATGCGGGCACCATTGCCGGCACCGTCTCGCGCGAGCATGCCACACCGGAGCACATCATGGCGCTCGCCTTTGGTCATGCCGTGGAGGACGCTGCGTGAAACGCCGCGGCTCCGCGGCGCACGCGCGCGAGCTTGCCATCGCGGTCACCACTGCCCTGCTGCTGGTGCTGCTCGCGGCAACGGCGCATGGATTCTTCTCGCCCGGCAACCTGTCGGACCTGTTCCTGGCGAACATGCCCGCGATGCTCATCGCCTTGGGCATGACAATGATCATCGTCACGGGGCACATCGACATCTCGGTGGGGTCAGTCTTTG
>CAXUBG010000204.1:986-5531 GCA_964249285.1 uncultured Terriglobus sp.
CAGCGTTCTTACCGGTGTTACGGCGCGTGCGGGTACGCCCATGCCGCTGGCCGTGCTTGTGGCGTGCTGTGCCGGTGCCGCCTGTGGCGCACTGAACGGAGCGCTCACCGCCTACCTCCGCGTTCCATCCATCGTGGTGACACTGGCCACCATGGTGGCGCTGCGCGATGGTCTGCGCTGGCAGACGCAGGGCGCGTGGGTCGCCGGGCTGCCTGCGCACTTCCAGCGCTTCGGCCTGGCGCAGGGCACCTATACCGTGGCCGTGCTCCTGTTCACAAGTGTCCTGATTG
Source organism: uncultured Terriglobus sp. (assembly GCA_964249285.1). Lineage (GTDB taxonomy): Bacteria > Acidobacteriota > Terriglobia > Terriglobales > Acidobacteriaceae > Terriglobus. The sequence continues at coordinate 1,277 of CAXUBG010000204.1, forward strand.
CTGCCACGGCTCTTGGCTTGCGCTACCTGCGTGCGGGCCGCGCGGTCTTTGCGACGGGTTCCAGCGAGCCGGCGGCGCGCCAGCTCGGCATCAACACACGCCTGGTTGTTGCCGCTGTGTTTACGCTGACGGGTGCGCTGACCGGCCTTACCGCCGCCCTGAACGCGGTGCGCTTCAACCAGGTGCCCAGCAACGCGGGCTTGGGGCTTGAGATGAAGGTGATAGCCGCCGTGGCAGTCGGCGGCGCGGCGATCACCGGCGGCTCCGCCACAATTGCCGGGACGGTGCTGGGCGTCAGTCTTCTGGGCCTGACCGGACCGGCGCTTACGTTTCTAGGTGTCAGCGCCTATTGGGAGCAAGCATTGCAAGGTGCCATTATCCTGCTGGCCGTCAGCGGCAATGTGCTGAGCGGCTACCGCTTCCACCGCCGTTCATACGGAGCCCTGCGTGTCCGTTAGTTCACCAAAGGAAGCGGGTGCCTCTGCGGGGAGGGCATGGCTCACCACGGGAGAGTGGCTGCTGCTTTTGGCCGTCTGTGCGGAGTGCTTTGTCTTTGCCGCGTTCGCTCCCAGCTTTGCCTCGTGGGGCAATTTCTTCGAGGTGCTTCGCTTTTCGATCGAACTTGGCCTGCTTGCCACCGCCCTCACGCCCATCCTGATCACGGGAGGCATCGATCTTTCCGTTGGATCCACCATCGGCCTCACGGCGGTGCTCTTCGGCATGATGGCACAGGGTCTGCATATGCCCATACCCCTGGCGGTGCTGCTCGCGCTGCTGACCGGCGCGGTTGCGGGCGGACTCAATGCCGCGCTGATTGCCGGACTCCGCCTGCCGCCGCTGATCGTCACCCTGGGCACGTTCTCGCTGTACCGCGGCATCGCCGAAGGCCTGACCCATGGCGCGGTCAGTTTCACCGGCTTTCCAGCGGGATTTCTGCACTTCGGCCAAGGCTACTTCTTCCGGCTGATCCCCGTGCAGCTGCCTCTCTTCGCCGTCATTGCCGCTGCCTACGCACTCCTGCTGCACCGCTCTGTGATTGGCCGCGCGCTCTACGCCATTGGTTTCAACGCGGAGGGCGCGCGTTACGCCGGCATTCCCGTGCAACGGCGGCTCGCCCTGATCTATACGCTGTCCGGGCTTACGTCCGCTGCAGCCGCGATTATCTATGTCGCGCACCTTGGCCTGGCAAAGTCTGACCTGGGGACCGGCTTTGAGTTGCAGGCCATCGCCGCCGTCGTGCTTGGCGGGACGTCTGTGTTTGGTGGGCGGGGCACCATCATTGGATCGCTGCTGGGCCTGTTTTTTCTTTCCATCCTGCATAACGGGATGCACCTGATGGCTCTGCCATCTGAGGCATATGGCGTGATGGTGGGCGCGTTGTTGCTGGCCATCGTTGGCGCGGACAGGTTGCGGTCGCAGGCTTCGGCTCCAACGACCTTGTCGCGGAGAAGGCAGTTCGCTGTTACCGGCGCGCTCACCATGGTCGCCGTTGCCGCCCTCATGCTCCTGCACCGCTCACAGGCGGGGGTGCGCGGCAGGGAGCTAACGATTGCGGTGATGCCCAAGGCCAAGGGTGATCCGTACTTCATCAGCGCGCGTGCCGGAGCCGAAGAGGCCGCGAAGGAGCTGGGCGTGCGCCTGCTTTGGGACGGCCCCACCAGCCTGGACGCATCGCAGCAGAACGAACTGGTGGAGAATTGGATCACACGCGGCGTGGACGGGATCGCCGTCGCAGTGGAGAACAAGGGCAGCATCTCCACAGTCCTGCGCAAGGCACGCGCGCACGGCATCGCCGTGCTCACCTGGGACGCCGACGCACAGGCGGACGCGCGCGACTACTTCCTGAACCAGGCAACGCCAGAGGGCATTGCAAACGCGCTGACAGACGAGGCCGCGCGCCTGCTGCCGTCTGGCGGCGACTTCGCCATCATCACCGGTGCGCTGTCCGCTGAAAATCAGAATGAGTGGATCCGCGACATACGATCCCGGGTTGCCACCGCGCACTCCGGCCTGAGGCTCGCCACCGTGCAGCCCAGCGATGACGACCGCGACAAAGCCTTCAGTCAAACGCAACTGATTCTGAAGGCATACCCGGCCGTCAAACTGGTGATGGCCATCTCCGCGCCCGCGGTCCCGGGCGCCGCTGAGGCCGTCCAGCAATCAGGACGTGGCGATGTAGACGTGATTGGACTGTCGCTGCCCTCCATCTGCCGCACCTATATCCACAATGGCTCCGTGCAGGCGATCTATCTATGGAACACGCGCGACCTTGGCTACCTCACCGTCTACGCCGGAGCGCTGGAGGCCCAACACCACATTCCCCCTGGCGCAACATCCGTCCACGCAGGCCGGCTTGGCGAGCTGCAAATCCACGGCAGCGAGATGATTCTCGGCGCACCGCTGCGCATCGACAAAACCAACGTGGACCAACTCAACTTTTGACTTGGTATGCGATGATGTTGCGATGATGCAGCGCGCGCGACTCGGGCTTTATCTGGCATGGATGGTGTTCTCTCTGGCGGGCTGCAAATCCACGCCGACGCGTGAGTCTGCCGCGGCTGGCGGGCCAACGATGGACACCGCGAAGGGGCCGCGTATTTATGTCACGGACGAAGTGTCCGGGGGGCTGACCGTTATTGATGCCACCACGATGAAGCCGCTGGAGACGCTGCACATCGGCACCAGGCCGCGGGGCATCCATGCCAGCCCGGATGGAAAGACGCTCTACATCGCGCTGAGCGGCACGCCGATTGGCGGCCCCGGCGTGGACGAGGACAAGCTGCCGCCGTCGGACCACACCAAGGACGGCATCGGCGTGTTCGATATCGCCGCGAATAAGCTGACGCGCACCATCCCGGGCGGCTCCGACCCGGAGAATTTTGACCTCAGCAAAGACGGCAAAAAGCTGTACATTTCCAACGAGGATGAATCGGCGGTCAGCATCGTCGATATTGCCTCCGGGCAGGTCGAGGCCACGTTGAAGATTGGCGCGCAACCGGAGGGTGTCAAGACCTCGCCCGATGGGACTTTTGTATATGTCCCCTCTGATGCGGTCGTCACGATTTCTGTGCTTGATCCGGCGGATAAAAAGATCTCCGCTACCGCCACCGCGGGTCACCGGCCGCGCAACATCGCCTTCACGCCAGACGGGAAGACGGCCTATGTCAACGCGGAGAATGACGGCAGCGTCGTGGTGGTGGATGTGGCGCGCAAGAAGATGGTCAGGACCATCGCGTTGGGAACGCCAGGGCAGGTGAAACCGATGTTCGTGCTGATGGCGCCGGACGCGTCCAAGCTGTACGTCAGCACGGGGCGCGGTGGAACGCTGGCCACCATTGACATCCGGAGCGGCACCGTGGCGGGGCAGGTCGCCGTGGGCAAGCGGCCCTGGGGCATTGCGCTTTCACCAGACGGTACGACGCTCTATACGGCGAATGGACCGTCCAACGACGTCAGCGCGGTGGATCTGGCCAAGAATACCGTCCGGGCAAAGGCTCCGGCGGGCGGTGGCCCCTGGGGGTTGGTAGTGTTGCCGTAAGACCCTGTGGCGGCTTTGATTCCATGGAGATTCCTTGAGGGGCCGTGCAGCCATTTTGGCTCGCACGCGCGTCTTTATACAGTGTCCGGCTCCTACCGGTGTAAAGGATCAGCTATGCGCCTGAAGTGGTTTGTGCCCGCCGCCGTCCTGTGTGTTCTCCCGTTTGCCGCCGCGCGTGCGCAGGACGACGATGCATCCAAGGGCAAGGCGCTGTTTGCCAGCAATAACTGCGCGCTTTGCCACAATGCCGACAGCACGGACATGAAGGTAGGTCCTGGCCTGAAAGGGCTGTACGCTCGCGGCACCATGCAGGACGGCACCAAGGTGACGGATGAGTCTGTGACGGATCGCATCGTGAATGGCAAGTCGCCGATGCCTCCGTACAAAGATTCGCTGACGCCGGATCAGATCAAGCAGATCGTCGCGTACCTGAAGACCCTGTAGCCGGTTGCGCATTTCAGGGAGATGCCCGGACCCGCCCGCCAGTCATCACCTGCGGCGCGACGATGACAGTATCTTGTTAAGGTGAGACACCGGTTTGCACACGGCGTCATGCTGTGCCTCGCGGTTTCCGCGGCTGCGGAGGTCCGTGCGCAATCTGATCATGAAACTGGTGCGATACGCATCACGGTTGCCGACACCGGCGGCGCGGTGTTGCAAAATGCGCGTGGCATCCTGGCCGGACCGCACCCGGGGCAGAACCGAGTCGTGCACGCA
>CAXUBG010000205.1:0-5429 GCA_964249285.1 uncultured Terriglobus sp.
ATGCGGTCAACGCGGCCGTGTACCTGCACGGGTTGGCGGCGGACTTCGCCGCGCAGCGCATGGAACAGCATACCGTGCTGGCGACCGATACCGTCGCGCACCTGAGTGATGCATTCCGGTACCGCACGCGAAATGCCGATGGTATGGAGTGGATCTGCGGGCCGCGTTCGCCTGCTGACCAAGCCCGGCATGATTGAGAAGCGATTGAAGACGCGGAGTGTGGCGGGTACGCTGGCGCTTGGGCAGACAGTGCTGGAGTTAATGCTGCCGTTGCCGCGGCTGGTGATTCTGCGAGGTGACTTGGGCGCGGGCAAGACGACGCTGGTGAAGGGAATCGCAGAGGCGATGGGGGCGAACGCAGATGACGTGACAAGTCCCACGTTCACGCTGGTGCATGAGTACCCGGGCAAAGGTCGCAAGCTGTACCACCTGGATCTGTACCGGCTGGAACGCGAAGAAGAGTTGCTCGCGTTGGGCATGGAAGAGATGGAGGCGGAGCCGGACGCCCTTGTTCTTGCCGAGTGGGGTGAGAAGTTCCCGTCGGTGGTGGCGCGTGCGCGGGGACAGGTGCTCCTGCAGCAGGGAGGTGCTCCGGACGACAGACTGATCTTTGTGCAGATGCTGTAACCGCCACCCAAACGACCTCCAGTGCCTGGCAGTGACTGCCGTCAAAAGACGGCGCGTCTACCCGAACAGTGGAGCGTTCGCTAGACTGGAGCAATGCCCCCAATCTTGAATGCTCAAGCCGTAAGTAAGCGGTACGGTGCGCGCGTGTTGTTCCAGGATGTTTCGCTCGTGGTGTCTGATGGTGACCGCATCGGCCTTGTTGGTCCCAACGGGGCCGGCAAGTCAACTCTATTGGCAGTACTTGCGCGGAGCGAAGATCCGGACTCTGGTGAAGTCACCGTACGCAAGCGCGCGCGCGTGGGTGTGGTGGCGCAAACCCGTGAGTTCACCTCCGGAGCAACAGTACGTGACGTCCTGGAGCGCGCCTTGCAGACGGCAAATGTACCCGAGAACGAGCGCGAGCAGCGCCTGCGGGAGTTGCTTGGCCGCATTGGCTTTCCCGACGAGAATGCAGAAGCCGCAACGCTTTCGGGTGGCTGGCGCAAGCGCTTGGCCATTGCCGAAGGTGTGATTACGCAGCCGGATGTCCTGCTGCTGGATGAGCCGACGAATCACCTCGACCTGCAGGGAATCGAGTGGCTGGAAGAGCTGCTGGCGGGGGTGCCTTCCGCGTGTGTCATCGTGTCACACGACAGGTATTTCCTTGAGGCCGTGTCTAACGAAACGGTTGAGCTGAACAAGGTGTACGCCAGCGGGTTGCTGCGGGTGAAAGGTCCCTACTCGCGGTTCTTGGAAGAGCGCGAGCTGTATCTCGAAGCGCAGTCCAAGCAGCAGGAGAGCTTGCGCAACCGTGTCAAAACTGAGGTCGAATGGCTGCGGCGCGGACCAAAGGCACGGACAACCAAGAGCAAAGCCCGGATCGACCGTGCGCAGGAGATGATCGGCGAATTGGCTGGGGTAAACGCGCGTATGCAGCGTGCTGGCGCAGGCATCGACTTTAACGCTACGGATCGGCAGACGAAGCGGCTGGTGGAGTTTGAGGAGGTCAGGTTGCGGTTCGGGGAACGCGAGATCGTCCGGCAACTTAACCTTACGATCACAGCCGGAACACGCATCGGCCTGGTCGGCCCGAATGGGAGTGGCAAGACATCGCTGCTGCGGCTGATGACGGGTGAGCTGGAGCCAAGCAGCGGCGTGGTGAAGCGTGCCACTGCCTTGCGCGTGGCGTACTTCTCGCAGGCGCGTGAGCTGGATACGTCCATGTCGCTGCGCCGCGCCCTGGCACCGGAGGGTGACTCCGTGGTGCACAACGGCAGAGTAATCCATGTGGCAAGCTGGGCAGCGCGCTTTCTCTTTACCGGCGAACAACTGAACCAGCCGGTAGAGCGTTTAAGCGGTGGCGAACGGGCGCGTGTGCTGGTGGCGCGATTGATGTTGCAACCGGCGGACCTGCTGCTGCTGGATGAGCCCACAAACGATCTTGACATTCCGACGCTGGAGCTCCTGGAGGAAAATCTGCTCGAATATCCAGGGGCCATGGTGTTAGTGACGCACGACCGCTACATGCTGAACCGGGTCAGCACGACGGTCTTGGGACTGAACGGCAGGGGTGACGCCGCGCAGTTCGCCGACTTCAGCCAATGGGAAGACTGGATGCAGGAGCCGTTCGCCGCACGCGATTCGCCCGCCGCGCACACGCAGACTACGGTGGCTGAACCGGAAGCAAAGAAAAAGCTCACCTTCATGGAGCAGCGGGAGTGGAGCACGCTGGAAGACCGCATCGCTTCCGCAGAAGCGCGTGTGGCAGCAGCACAGATGGAATTGGCTAACCCTGCGATTGCGGTGGATCCCGCGTCGCTGCAAGTCGCACTAAGGCAACAAGAAGAGGCTCAAGCAGAAGTCAACGCCTTGTACACACGGTGGGAACATCTGGCGGAGAGAACACTCTAATGGTGCAACGCGCAATCGGAGCTGCACCAGCGAACCCAGGCAAGGACCAGCCTGTCCACTCGAAGAACATGACGGAGAGTGATGATTCCCCCGTTACGCATGGGACGCGCACACAGCACCTGACACACGTTCGGGAGCTAGATGGGCTGCGTGGAGTTGCAGCTCTCATGGTGTTTGCGCATCACCTGTGGTACACCTCCTATCTGCGCAGCGGCAACACGCCGCTCGTGGAGTTTTTTCGCGGCATTTCAACGCAGGGCCGCACAGGCGTGGACATCTTCTTCGTTCTATCAGGATTCCTGATTACGAGCCTGCTCATCAAAGCTAAGCACACTTCGCGCTACTACCAGGATTTCTACTGGAAGAGGGGCTTGCGCGTCCTGCCCTTGTACTTCGTTTGCCTTCTTGGAGTTGCATTATTCACACACGGCAGAATGACCGGTGTTGTCTTTGCGGCCTTCTTTCTCGCAAACCTGGCGCAGGTGCTGCAAATTGCAACAGCTGGACCATTCTGGACCCTGGCAATCGAGGAGCAATTTTATATAGCCTGGCCGACAGTCGTCCGGCGGCGCTCCATCACAGAGCTGCAACACTGGGCCGTCGCGATTGCAGTGTCAGCCTTCGTGTTGCGCCTTGTCGCGGCCTGGTTTGGGCACTACAACTACGCCATCACCTTCTTACGCTGTGACGGGCTAGCTTTTGGGGCCATGTTCGGATGCTGGTTCATGCAGGGCGGAGAGCGCTTGGGTAGTAAGCCTTCCGAGCGGAGGGCACTGGTGGGTGCTTTCCTGCTGGGGTTAGCCTTCCTCGTCCTTTACGGAGCCATTGCAGGCGTGAGCGCGCGTTCACAGGCGTATCAGGGTGCGTGCTTCCAGACCGGAGTAACGCTGCTTGCGGTCGCTCTGGTAGGGACACTAATCACATACCGGGATGCGCCGTTCCTGGCAATTTTTAGATCCCGCGCGCTGACGTTCTTTGGTCTTATCAGCTATGCCGTCTACATGCTGCATGGCTATGTTGTGCAGGTGTGGGACCACGTTGCCGGTGAGCCCGACGGTACACGGGATGGAGCGTTCCTGATACGCACGATCAGTATTTTCGCTATTTCGATTGGACTCGCCCTGGTCTCCCGCTATCTCATCGAGCTCCCTAGTCTCTCGCTACGGCGTTATGTGTTGCCGCCGAAGGCTTAGCTTTTGTGCGACCAGGTGTAGCTCCGCGTTATTCCGGGCCCGGCGATAGGTAAGCTTGTTGCAAAAAACACACCGCCAGGGATAGCGGTTGAAGAACGGCAGGATACGTCGCTGGAAAAAACCGGTGCGCTGCAGCCGCTCAAACGTGTACCCGCCGCAGCGCGTGCAAACAAGGCCATCCGGCGGCGCGGGTGTTTCAGTCTGCGTCAGAGGTGCCGATGCCGTCTTCATCTTCGGAGCACCTCGCCATTTTTCATCACGAAACGCACGTGCTCTGTGACGCTGATATCCTTCACCGGATCACCAGGTACCGCGATGATGTCCGCGTAGAAGCCCGGGAGCAACTGGCCAATTTCCTTCTCCCAACCTAGGAGCTTGGCACCATTCAGAAGGTCCGCGCGCAGCACATCAGCGTTCTCCATGCCATATTTCGCCATCAGGACGAGTTCGTGCGCCTGCGTCCCATGCGGGAAAGGCCCGACATCCGATCCCACGGCAAAGGGCACGCCCGCGGCTACCTGAAGCTTGAACTGTGCCGCGTGATAGGCCTCGCCTTCACGGCGGCGGGCAGTTGCGGCAGGCGTCTCAGCGTGATCCGCGAAATACTCACCAATGGCGAACGTCGGCACGGCAAAAATCTCGTGAAACCTCATCGTCTGCATGGTTTCAGCTGAAAGCTGATTGGCGTGGTCGATAGACGCGACACCTGCCTGCGCGGCGTACCCAGTGCCGGGTTCACCGGTAGCGTGCACCGCAACGACGCTGCCGGTTCGCTTGGCTTCCACCACGGCAGCCGCCAGTTCCGCCTCAGTGTACTGGTACGGCGTGGTGAAGACACCGTCGCGCAGGCTGTCGCGGCCAGTCTCGTAGATCTTTGTTAAATCTGCTCCCTGCTTATGCTGCTCGCGCATGACGTGGATCACTTCGTCCGCGGAGTCGGCGCGGTCGGCATTGCTCAGCAGATGTTCCTCAGGGTTGCGTCCCCCGTTGTCCTCATGGCCGCCGTTGATGTCGATAGCATTGCAGGACATGCGCATACGCGGGCCGGGGATCAGGCCGTGGTCGATCGCGTTTCGCACCGCCACGTCCGCGCAGCCGGCACCCTCCGTGCCCATGTCGCGCTCTGCCGTAAAGCCGGCCATCACGTCGGCTTTGGCCGCACCCGCCGCGATCAGGGTGCGTTCCGCCACGGACTCGTCTACCGTCTGATTGGCTTCGTTGCCAACATGCAGAAACAGGTGCACGTGCGCATCGATTAATCCCGGCATCAGGGTCACGTCCCCAAGGTCGATGTACTCCGCACCGGCAGGATGGGCAACGTGTTGGCCGGTCTCGCGGATGCGGTTGCCCTCCACCAGGATTTCCACGGGACCAACGGTTTTGCCCAGGCGAACATCGAGAATCCGCGCGGCACGCACCACCGTGCGCCTAGGCGCGCTGGTTGTGTTCTGTGCATGCAACAGGATAGCCATGCAGAAACTCGTAACGGCAAACAACAGCTTCATCGGCGTGTCTGACAGCATACGTCAAGAATGCCGCGAAACGGTAGTTTAGTCGCGGGTCGATTCCGATTGCTCGTCAGTCATCGATCCAAGTGCAGCGCGCATCTCGCCTGCGAGACCCGCGGCGACTTCGATCAGCTTTGCCGCACTCTCAAAGGTATGGTGAGGTAACTTAGCGCCGGCAAGGTCCAGCGGTGATTGCTTCAGGATTGTCAAG
>CAXUBG010000206.1:0-5397 GCA_964249285.1 uncultured Terriglobus sp.
GCCCACGCTGCTTGCGCTGACGAGCCGGTCTGCATCGGCGCTTTTGGGTATGCGGCTGCCGTCAAAGCGCTTCTTGGTCTGGAAATCCATCTGAGGCGATGGTACGGCGAAGACTCTTATCAGGCAACGGACGCTGCGTCAGGCCCAGTAGCTGCGGTCGAGGGTTCGGTACTGGATGGCTTCCGCGATGTGCTTGACGGCGATGTCCTGCGCGCCTTCGAGGTCGGCAATGGTGCGGGATACTTTGAGGATGCGGTCGTGGGCGCGAGCGCTGAGACCCTGCTGCTGCATGGCGCGCTCAAGGAGGCGCTCGGCGTCGGAGGAGAGTTCGCAGAAGACGCGAATCTGCTGGGATGACATTTGCGCGTTGGCGAAGATGGGTTTCTGCTTGCGTGTGGCTGCTGCCGCGCCGGTCTGGCTGAAGCGCGCCTGCTGGCGCTCGCGTGCGGCGAGGACACGGTCGCGGATGGCGGACGACCCTTCGCCATCAGTTCCCTGCCGCAGTTCCTTGTACTGCACGGCTGGCACTTCGATGTGGATGTCGATGCGGTCGAGGAGCGGTCCGCTGACCTTGCTGACGTAGCGCTGGATCATGGGCGGGGTGCACATGCATTCGCGCGACTTGTCGTTGAAGTAGCCGCAGGGGCACGGGTTCATGGCGGCGAGCAACATGAAGCGCGCGGGAAAGCTGAGGCTCATGGAAGCGCGCGAGATGGTGACGGTGCCGTCTTCGAGGGGCTGACGCAGGACTTCGAGGACGTTGCGGGGGAACTCCGGGAGTTCGTCGAGGAAGAGCAGACCGTTGTGCGCAAGGGAGACTTCGCCGGGGCGCGGCATCATGCCGCCGCCGATCAGGCCGGCGTCGCTGATGGTGTGGTGCGGCGCGCGGAAGGGGCGCTGCGCGACCAGGCCTTCGCTGGGGTCGAGCACGCCGGCCACGGAATGGATCTTGGTGGTTTCCAGGGCTTCCTCAAAGCGCAGGGGCGCGAGGATGGAGGGCAGACGCTTGGCAAGCATGGTTTTGCCGCTGCCGGGCGGGCCGATCATCAGGAGATTGTGGCCACCCGCCGCAGCGACCTCCATGGCGCGCTTGGCGGTGTGCTGGCCGCGCACATCCTTGAAGTCATGCGGGAAGTGCTGGAGTTCGCTGAGCACCTCATCGGCGCGGACACGCAACGGCTGCACGTGCGAACCGTCGAAGGCGAAGGCATTGAGGAGATCGCGCACCTCCGCGAGGGTTTGCACCGGATACACGTCCACGCCGTCCACCACGGCAGCTTCACGGGCGTTGGCCGCGGGCAGGACGACGTTGCGGATGCCCTTCTCCCGCGCCATGACCGCCATGGGGAGTACGCCTGGGACGGCGCGCAGGCTGCCGTCCAGACCGAGCTCGCCGACGAGAAGAAAATTGACGAGCTCCTTGGTGTGCAATGCGCCGTATGCGCCGAGGATGCTGATGGCGATGGGCAGGTCAAAGCCCGAGCCTTCCTTTTTGAGGTCGGCCGGCGCGAGATTGATGACGATGCGGGTGGGCGGCATGTCAAAGCCGGAGTTCTTGATGGCGGCACGCACGCGGTCGCGGCTCTCGCGCACGGCGGCGTCGGGCAGGCCGACGGTGCTGAAGGTTGCGTCCGTCGCGTTGGGGACGCCGGAGAAATCGACTTCAACATCGATGAGATGCGCATCGATTCCGTAGACAGCAGCGCTTCGCGCTTTGAACAGCATCGGTTGGGGGACCTTTGTGGGAAGTCTACGCTGGTATAAGAACGTATGTAGCGTATCTCACACTGGGTCTCACAGTTAAGGTCAGAATGCGAACACGTCTTGTAATACTCTTTCTCTCGTTTGCGGTGCCACTCACGGCTGGTCTCCGTGCGCAGAAAGTCGATGCAGACGCACAGCAGGCAGAGGACGAAAACCGGCCGGCTGTCCTGATTGCCGAATCGTGGTCGAGGCTGGAGACCAGTCTGAACGGAACCAAAAACACCGAGTCCCGAATTGCGGCGGTGACGGCCCTGTCGCTGCTGGGCGGCGACCAGCGCGCGGAGGACATGGTTCGCACCGCAATGCATGACGGTGACATCGATCTGCGTCTGGCTGCCATTGTGGCTGCTGGAGAGATGTCCAAGGACAAGGCTTCATCGGGCAACCTGCCGGGAGCTCTTCGTGAGCAGTTGAACGATCCCGATCCGAAGGTGTCGTTTACCGCTGCAAGCACGTTGTGGAAGCTGAATGACCCCTCGGGTGAGGACATCCTGGCCGATGTAGCGCAAGGCGAGCGCTCCGCGGAGTACTCGGCGCTGAAGAGCGGCAAGATGAACGCAAGCCGAACGCTGCACAGTCCGGCGGCGCTGGCCAAGATTGCGGCGCAACAGGGCATCGTGATTCTTGTGCCACCGGTCGGGATCGGCATGGGCGCGTATGGCTATCTGAAAGGAGCGCCTGCCGGCGCGTCTCCGCAGATCACGGCCATTACGCAGCTGAGTACCGGACGCACGCAGCCGGTGAAGCGTGCGCTGATTGCGGCCACCCACGGCAAGGATGCGGGAGCACGCGTGGCTGCCGCCGAGGCGCTTGCGAACTTCAACGGTGATGATGCGAAGGATGCATTGCGCGCTCTGTTTACGGACAGCAAGGAAGGTGTGCGCCTGACCGCGAGCGCGGCTTACATCCGCGTGTCTCGAGGCTTGGAGATGTCTGCACCGCAAACGTCGCCGAACGCGAAGCCGGGGAGTTTACGTTGATTTGCCGTACGCGAACACTTTCTGGACTGCTGTGACGAGTCTTTTCGAGTTGTTCAAGGTGGGCATCGGCCCGTCCAGTTCGCATACCGTTGGTCCGATGCGCGCAGCCCTGGCGTTTGTGCTTGGCCTGCAGCGATCCGGTGCTCTGACCCGGGTGCATCGTGTGCAGATCGATCTGTATGGATCGCTTGCGCTGACGGGCATGGGGCATGGCACGGACGGAGCCGTGCTTGCCGGGCTTGCGGGTGAAGCACCAGACACTGTCTCTGAGGAGCGCTTTCAGGCGGTGCTCCGTGACGCGCAGAACGGTACGCTGCTCTTGGGCGGATCACATACGGTTGCGTTTCAGAGGGAGCGCGATCTCTTGTTTCACACGGAGCAGATGTATCCCAATCCAGGTATAGCCACGCACCCGAATGGCTTGCGCTTCACGGCGCTTGGAATAGATGGTGAGACGGCTGCGACTGAGACGTTCTTTTCTACCGGCGGTGGATTTATTGTGACGGCGGAGCACTTTGCGCCTGGCGGCCCGGCGATGCCGGCGTCATCGCGAAGTGTGCCCTACCCGTTTCGAAGCGCGAAGGAACTGCTGGCACTTGCGAATGACCATGGCTTGACCATTGCGGAGGTTGTGCTGGCGAATGAAGTGGCGCTCGCCGGTGATTCGCCGATAGCCCGTCCGGCGGGCATACGCAGCGGCGATGTGCAGCGTGGTGTGCTGGCATTGTGGAATGTCATGCAGGACTGCATGGAGCGCGGCATGGTGAACGAGGGGGTACTGCCGGGCGGCTTGAACGTGCGGCGGCGCGCTCCACGTCTTGCGCGGCGGCTGCGTGAGCTGGGATCGAGTGATCCGCTGGCACCGCTGGACTGGCTTACGGTCTTCGCCATCGCCGTGAACGAAGAGAATGCCGCCGGCGGACGTGTGGTGACCGCGCCGACGAATGGTGCGGCCGGCGTGATTCCGTCTGTTGCTCGCTATTACCGCGACCTTACGCCGCACGCGGATGAGGAAGGGCTGCTGCGCTTCTTTTTGACGGCTGCGGCTATCGGTGTTTTGTACAAGGAGAATGCGTCGATCTCCGGCGCGGAGGTTGGCTGCCAGGGCGAGGTGGGCGTGGCCTGCAGCATGGCCGCAGGAGGGCTTGTCGCAGCGCTGGGGGGCAGCAACGCGCAGGTGGAACATGCCGCGGAGATTGGCATGGAGCACAACCTGGGCATGACGTGCGATCCCATTGGAGGACTGGTGCAGATCCCGTGCATCGAGCGCAATGCGGTGGGCGCGGTGAAGGCGGTGAATGCAGCGCGCATGGCGATGAACGAGCCGGATGCGCACAAGGTGTCTCTCGATCAAGTGATCCAGACGATGTATCAGACGGGATTGGATATGCAGTCGCGCTACAAGGAGACGTCGCTTGCGGGACTTGCGTTGAACATCATCGAGTGCTGATGACCTTCACGTACTTCACTATGCAGAGATGCGATGGATGAGTTCACGATTATGGACGCGATCTCCACACTTTTATCTTGACAGTGCCGTCACACACTTCTATACATTCGGTAGCGCTGATGAAGCGTTGCGGTTCTGCTCAGGGAGAGTAGACGGCACCCAAGCGAAGCGGTGGCAAAGGCCGCGACGCAGATGGCAAGCAAGAACACACGGGGAGCGCGGATGCGCTCCCCGTGTTGCGTGTGGGGTGCGTTGAGTGGCTACACTGATTGCTGATGACACGCCGCCGTTGGATTGCTGATACATGGAATACGGAACGCACGGCGGCATCGCTGACCGGCGATCAGGCCGCGCATCTTGCGCGTGTGCTGCGGGCGCACCCCGGACAGATCTTCGATGTGGTTGCGGATGGTTTTCTGCATCGCGCGGAAGTGCAGGAGGTGCGCGAGGACGAGGTCGTCTTCGCACTGCATGAAGAGCATGAGGCGGAGGCGGCACTGCCGGTGCGGTTGTTGCTGGCGGTGTTCAAGTTCGATCATCTGGAGTGGGGCATCGAGAAGGCGACGGAGCTGGGCGTGGCACGCATTTCGCCCGTGCTGGCGCGGCGCACGGAGAAGCATCTGGCACAGGCGGCTGCGAAGCGTGTGGAGCGTTGGCGGCGCCTTGCCCTGGAAGCGTCGCAGCAGTCGCGGCGCAGCGATGTTCCTTCCGTCGATGCGCCTGCAGGGTTGAAGCAGGTGTTGGCCGGCGTGGATGAGCCTGTGCGGCTGCTGCTGGCGGAGACGGAAGAGGAGAACACGTTGCGCGCGGCGCTGGAGACTGCGGCACCGCAAGGGCCTGTTGCGCTGGCGATTGGACCGGAAGGTGGATGGGCTGCCGAGGAGATGCAGATGTTTGCTGCGCATGGATGGCAGCATGTGACACTGGGGCCGCGCATTCTGCGGGCGGAGACGGCGGCGATTGCCGCGCTGGCGGTGACGGCGGCGCTGCGATAGATCCGCAAGCGAGTGTTCAAGCTGGATGGCTGCAGGATGTTTGCTTGCATCCCACACATCCGCTTCGCGTATGTATGGGGCACCCCGCACCCTGCCGAGCTTGCGCTGTTTGCATCCCACACATCCGCTTCGCGTATGTATGGGGCACCCCGTACCCTGCGGAACTTGCGCTGCTTGCATCCCACACATCCGCTTCGCGCATGTATGT
>CAXUBG010000207.1:0-5383 GCA_964249285.1 uncultured Terriglobus sp.
GTTCCCACCAGCTTGGAGAGCATGTCGCAGGCGGAGCGCACCAGAAACGGTACAACACGCGGCTCGGCATGGTGGCAGCCGATAAGGCCCCACAGGCGGCCCTCGCTGACGATGGAGATGGACATGGACGCGAGCGTGCCCATGTTCCGCATGTACTCCAGATGGACGGGCGAGACGGAACGTAAGACGCTGAGCGAAAGGTCAAGGATATGCGGCGCTTCAGCGGTGACGGCGCGCAGCGGTGATGGCGTGTAGTTCGCGTCTGGAATGATGCGAACGGTGTTGAGAAGGTAAAGTTCTCGCGCCTGCCGCGGGATATCCGACGCCGGAAATCGAAGGCCAAGATAGCTTGGCAGGCGGCTGCTGTTCGCTTCCGCCAGCACCGTTCCGTGGTCCTCTTCGTCAAAGCTGTACAGGAGCACACGGTCAAAGCCGGTGAGTTGGGCGACCTGTCTGCTTACGGCCTCACAGAGTTCCTCAGCCGACTCGAGTTTTGACAGGGTGGCGACAAAGTTGGTGATGACGGAATTCATCATCTCCGCGCCAACCAGTCGATCCTGACGCTCGAACTCAAGGAGGCGCTTTCCCTCGACGCAGTGCGTCATGACGGAGAAAAGATCGCCTTTCAAGCGGAACGCACCGAGATATGTGACCATGCCTTCCGGCTCGACGGCGCAGCGCTGATGCTGTACCGTGCTCAACAGCTCCCGCTCCAGGAGGTCTGCCAGGCGTGCACCCAGAATCAGCTTCAGCGGTGTTTGTAAGTATTCCGCGGCATTTTCGCTGGCGACCACGACATGATCAAGAGTCTCGTCGATGCCTAGCAGAAAGCCGTGCCTCTGGATGGCACCGGGAATGCGAATTTGCTCGGAGTCACAGGTCGCCCGCGTGGCGGAAGCTCCCGCCGGGGCGGCATCCGGTTGCCCGGGATGGGTTATCGGGTCCGCAGGCATCGTTTACGGTGTGATGCGGGCGGCGCTGCCGCTGGTTTCGCGTTGCAATACAGCCGAGGATGCCACGCGACTGGTTTCCGTCCCGTTTTCATCGCGCATGGCTTCCGCAAAGAGGGCAAACATGTTGCGAGCACTCGCGATGACAGTGCCGGTTGCCTTTTCCGGGAGTGCCGCGAGCACCATCTTGAACTCCCGCCAGCGCGCCATGGTCTCCGCGCCGTATCCGTAGAAGTATGCGTTGCCAATGCCTGGAGTGAGGCTCAGCTGCTCCTCCACATGCCGCGCGATGTATTGTCCGCCCAGCGTGGAGCCTTCCATGACGTACATACGTCCCAGGAAGACCGCGCGGGAATCGCCGGCAACCACCGTCTCTGTCATGCGGCGAGAGCAAGCTTCCTCGTCGGAGAACGCTGGTTCTCCGAGCGCGGCAAGATCGGCAGCCAGCAGCGTGGCGCGGCGGGGTCCCTTGCGCAACAGGGTCAGGTCCGCCGGTGCGTGCGCATCCGCCCACCGGTCCCACGCGGTCACAATGCGGTAGAAACGCCGCAGCATGGCGATGTACTCCGCGCGCGTGAGCGACCCGCTCATCAGCGGAACGGAGCTTTCCGTGGCGGCGTGTTGGTCGGCTGTTGCCTGCCGCAGGCGGACCAGGTCCATCTCCTCAGGTGTACCAGAAAGAAGGGCTGACAGGGACTTATCAGGGCGGAGCCGCGCGGTTATTGGCGGTTGCGCGCAGAAAACCGGAGCAGGTTCCGATTCGGAACGAGTGCTTTCGCATCTCGCGCGTAGTCGTGCCGCGAGTAAACAGCAGGGTAAGAGACTCGTCAGATAGCGCACTGAATGCACGCTGCACTGGCGTGGTTCGTCCGCGTTTTCCCCCTGTTCCGGAGTAGACGATGTTTCAGAAGTATTCTCGCCGCCTCAGTCTGACGGCGATTGCAGCCGTGGTGCTGGCTGGCGGCGCGGCGTTTGCGCAAACCTCCGTGCTGCTGCACAACATTATGTCTAACCTGCCCAATTCACCGTATCTCTTTTCGTCCACCGGGCAGACGGTGCAGACGACGGGTGTGGTGGTGGGCATCCTGAGCACGGGCGGTTTTTACCTGAGTTCGCCGGACAGCGAGTGGGATGGCGACCATACGACCGCGAAGGGCATGCCGGTGTTTCCAAACACCGTGGCAGCGTGCAATGCCGTCGCGGTTGGGGACGTTATTACGATTACCGGCGCGGTGACCAACTCCACCGTGGTGAACGCGGCGAATACGCCCGCTACCGGCATGAACCCATCCGCCTGCAGCAAAACTGGCACGGCGATAGTAGCGCGCAGCATTGACCTGGGCCAGTTTGGCGCGCTGGCCAGCTTCGGCGATGCCTTGCAATACACCGGCATGTCCGCGACAGACGCCTCCTTTGCGGCCATCTCGCCCAGTGGCGGCAGCGCGGATGGCAGCGGCACCGTCACCAGCAACGGCCAGTTCTGGGGCGTGCTCTCCTCCAACATCACCGCGAACAACCATCTTTTTCGCAGCCCGGGCATCGCGAAGGATGAGTACGTGCCTGCGGGTGCTCCTTCGGCCGTGCCCGTTTGGAGCGGCAACCCGCAGCGCGTCCTGATCGATACGACCACCTTCGGCGGCAGCGCCGTCGACATCACCGTCGGCCAGACCATCACCTGCACCGCAGGCAACGGCATCACGGCAGGGCCAACAACGGGCATCGGCCTGATCGACTACACCCTCGGCTACGCGCGCTTCCTGATCTTCAAGACCACCACGTGCAGACCAAACGGAACCGTGCAGCCAACTGTGTCCGCCATCGCCGACGCCACGCACTTCAAGGTGGGAACGCTGGACGTAAACGCCTTTCTGGGTCCCGGCTCCATCCAGAGCACATCGTCTGCCTTGCCTACCGCTCTGCCGAAGGCCGTGCAGACCGTGACCGGCGTCTTTGGCTCGCCGGACATCTTCGCGCTGCAAGAGATTGGCCAGCAGGGCACCCTGGCGTTCCTGGCGGACGCCGCGAACACGGCAAACAGCGGCACAACGAACTACGCCGCGTATGTGCCGGGCACGGACCAGATCAACTCCGGCTTCCTGATCAACACGAACACCGTACAGAACGCGAACGTCACGGAAGCCGGGCGCGGCGCGCTCTACACGACCGCGTCAGGCGGCACGGCGGCACTCTGGGATCATCCTCCCGCTGTGCTGACGGGAGAGTTCGCCCGCACCGGCAAGAACTATCCCGTGACCGTTATCAACGTGGATTTCGCCTCACGCGACAACATCGGAGATGCCACGCTGGGGCCAGACGTTCGTGCGCGCCGTGCCGCGCAGGCCGCCGCCGTCAGCACGCTGGTGCAGGGATATCAAAGCGCCGGTGCGAACGTGATCGTGGCCGGCAACTTCAACGGGTACGAATTCAACGACGGCTACGTGGACGTGGTCGGTATCGTGGATGGCGCGCCCGCCGCGCAAGGTACGGTCACGCTGTACCAGGCGAGCAGCACGGCCGCGCTACTCACGGATTTCACTACCCAGGTTCCCGCGAACACTCGCTATAACGTCATCGAACGCGGGAATGCCGCGGCAGTGGAGCACATTCTGGCATCGTCCACCGTCACGGACTCGACCACAGCCGCAGCCTCGCTAGCCAGCTATGTCAATGTGGTCACGCAGCCGCACTTCTCGACCGACTACGCGGCAATCAGTGCCAACGACTCGTCCACGCCCGCTGGCCTGACTCCCCATGATGGATTTCTGGTCAACTTCGCCATTCCGCCCGTGCCCACAACTGCATCGCTGACGCCTCCAAGCCCGTTGAACTTTGGCGGGGTGTACATCGGCGGCAGCAGCACCCTGCAGCTGACTTTCACCAACACCACCAGCTTCACCAGCACGGTGAACGTTACGAACGTCGCCATCTCCGGCGTCAACGCCGGTGATTTCAGCCAGACCAGCAACTGCGCGTCATTGGGCATGGGGCAAAGCTGCACCATCAACGTGACCTTCGCTCCCACCGCGAGGGGCACACGCAGCGGCGCGGTCACCGTCACGAGCGATTCCACCGCGAACCCCTCCTTCACGGTCGCACTGACCGGCAACGGCCTGGATACCACTGCGGGGCTGCTCCCAACCGCACACGATTTCGGCCCGCAACTGCTGGGCACCACCTCCGCCGCCCAGGTCTTTACCTGGACCAACACGTCGGCCGTTCCGCTGGCAATCTCGGGCGTGGACACGAGTGGCGACTACGTCAGAACCGCGAACACCTGCTTTGGCCCGATCCCCGTTAACGGCACCTGCTCGGTGTCCGTTGCCTTCGCGCCGCTTGGGCTGGGAACGCGGCCGGGAACGCTGACCATCACCTCGGCGTCGTCCGTGAACGGCACGCTCACGGCTGCGCTGACCGGCGTTGGCGTGGCCAGCGTACAGGCGAGCACCCCGTACCTGAACTTCGGCCCGGTGGATGTCACGGCGCACTCCGGCCCGCAAACCGTCACGGTTTCCAACAACACGGACGTGGCCGTACCACTTGGCCCGGTTACCATCAGCGGTGATTACGCGGAGTCCAGTACATGCGGCAACACGCTGCCGGCACGCGGCACGTGCACGGTTTCCGTTGTGTTTACGCCAACAGCGATTGGCGTGCGCGCGGGCTCGCTCACCATCTCCACCGGGGGTACCGCCGTCCCTTCGATCACCGTTTCATTAACCGGCAATGGCGTGGACTTCTCGGTTGCCGTCTCGCCCGCCTCAGGGCAGGTCATTGCCGGTATCAGTGTCTCGCCGTCCGTTACACTGACACCGCTGGGAGGCTTCAACGCGCCGGTCACGATGAGCTGCACAGCGCTGGCACCCGGCACGGCCTGCGCGTATACGCAGGCGGCGTTCACGCTTTCCGCCGCAACGCAAGACTCGCTGACGATCACGACCACCAGCAAATACACCGTGATCGGTTATGGCGGCCTGCTGCCCGGCGCGGGCCGGTGTGGCGCGCTGGCCACCCTGCTTGGCGTGTGCGGGTTGGGCGCGCTGCTTGCGGGCAGACGGCGGCTGCCGGGCGCGTCACGCCTGCTGCTCGCGCTGTTCGCCTCGGGCTTGCTGGCGGGTGGACTGAGCGGATGCAGCGGCAAACTCCCGGACTTGAACTCGCCGTATACGGCACCAGGTGCCTATAACGTTCAGGTCACGGCGACGGACGGCACCATCACGCACGCAGCAACGTTTCAGCTGACTGTGACGGCGAAGTAGTCCCGCCCCCGCCGGGGACCGCGCTGTACACACTTCCGCGCCGCGCCCGTCCCACGGGATACAACCATTTCCCGGTCCGCGCTGGAAAGCAAGGCGCGGCTTTTAGTCCGAGATAGCACGAGGGGCAGCATCTGCCCGCAGGAGCAACAGAATGGCCTATACTCTCCACGCTGATGT
>CAXUBG010000208.1:0-5352 GCA_964249285.1 uncultured Terriglobus sp.
ATGTGGAGTTGACCATGCCGGACGAGATCACGCCCCACGCCATACCCATCGCTACCGAAGGCGAGCCAACCTGGTTCCCGCCGCCGCAGGATGACAACGCGCTGCAAACGAAAAAGCCGTCCACGCTGCGCTACATCTTCTTCGGTGCCGATGGCCTCCGGGCGGGCTGGTCGCTGCTGCTCTTTGCACTGTTCGCGTTTGTGCTGGGCTGGGTCGTACAGCATGTTCTTGTGCACTTCCTTGGCAAGCCGAAAACACCGAAGCCCGGTGCGGAAGTCCCGCTGTCTTTCATGCTGCCAGTGGAGTGGGGCAACTTTGCATTGCTGGCACTCGCGGCCTTTCTTGTTTCGCTGGTCGAGAAGCGGAGCTTTGCGCAGTACGGCATCGGCGGACTTCGGCGAGACCGGATGATGCAGTTTGTGGTGGGCTGTGCCTGCGGCATTGGGCTGCTTTCGCTGCTGGTGCTCCTGCTCAAGCTTTCGGGCGTGCTGCTGTTCGCCGGGGCCATGCTGCACGGAGCCGCGATGCTGCACTGGGGCATCCTGTGGGCGATCGGGTTTTTGGGCGTCGGTTTGTTTGAGGAGTTCACGACACGCGGATACATCCAGTACACCCTTACCCGTGGCATCGCGGGCATCGGCAGGGCGTTGCACCTCAGTGAGCGAAGCCGGTTGATTGCTGGCTTCTGGTGTGCCGCGCTGATCATGTCATTCATCTTCGGCTTTGGGCACAAGAATAATCCCGGCGAATCGCCAGTAGGCCTGTGGTCCGCCGGACTCATTGGGCTCGTGTTCTGCTTCAGTCTGTGGCGCACCGGCTCGCTCTGGTGGGCCATTGGGTGGCACGCCGCTTGGGACTGGGCGCAATCCTTCCTGTCCGGCGTGTCTGACAGCGGCCAGATGGTGCAGCATCACCTGGAAGCGTCGCATCCGCAAGGCAAGCTGCTGATCAGCGGCGGACTCACCGGGCCGGAGGGCAGCATCTACATCCTTGCCATCATCGCTCTGACAACATTGGTGATCGCGCTTACCCTAAAACCGCAGCCAGGATCACCGGCGTACCTTTCCAGACGGTCCCAGCGACCGGACCTTGTTTAAAAGCGGGAACGCGACGGACGCCACGGTTACGCAAAGATTGCAAACGACCACGGGACGGGCGCCATGGTATGCATAGAACGCACGATCTGAGCTACGCCTTTGCGCCTGCCTTGCCGTCCTTTGCGTTCCTGCTTTCCGCAGACAATGATGGCACAGCGTGGACGAGGTAACGCTCAGGCATAATCAGGCATGGCGAGTCTCTGGCAAACCACGGACTGGGCGCAACGGCTGGTCGAATTCCAGGCGGGTGAGCCGGAGCTAAAGGAAGCGCCGCTGCGACGTGATGTCCGCTCGCTGGGTATGCTGCTGGGCGAAGTTCTTCGCGAGCAGGTGGGGGACGATCTTTTCGAGCAGGTGGAGACGATGCGCCGCCTCGCCACGGAGCGCCGTCAGGCTGAGTTCGACGGCGACACTGCACGGGCGGCGAGCGCGCTTCAGCAAGCGCTGCTCCTGGTCCACACGTTGCCCGTGGACCGTGCATACCAGCTCGCGCGTGCCTTTGGTTTCTATTTCGAACTCATCAATCTCGCGGAGACGAATCACCGCAAACGCCGCCGCCTGGCCGGCAGTCTGCGCACCGCTGCAGAACCGCAGCGCGGCAGCCTGCAGGGCACCCTGCGCCGCATGAGGCTCGCGGGGTACAGCGCAGGCGAAGCAGTGAATCTGCTGCGAACGGTCTGCGTCACGCCTGTGTTCACCGCGCATCCCACGGAGGTGGCGCGCCGGTCCGTCATCAGCAAGCGCCGCCGGATTGCGACGCTGCTGGAAGAACTTGACCGTATTCCGGTCAGCGAGGATGAAGCGCAGAAGCTGCAGAGCGATCTAATGACTGAGATCACCGGGCTTTGGCAGACCGACGATGTGCGCCTGCAACGCCCCGCCGTCACCGATGAAGTCCGCATGGGTCTGGACTACTTTAGCGACTCGATCTTCGAGACGTTGCCTGCGCTCTACGCGGAAGTGGCCAACGCGCTGCGCAAGGAGTACGGCCTCCATCTCGCGCTGCCGGACCTGCCTACGCTTGTCACCTTCGGCTCGTGGATTGGTGGGGACCGTGACGGGAACCCGTTCGTGACGCCGGAGATTACCCGCGGAGCGTTGGCCATGGCGCGGGAAATGTTATACGCGCACTACCACAAGCGGCTCGATCAAGCCTCGGCGCAGATCTCTTCGTCCACGCAGCAGGTTCCTGTGACGCCTGAGCTCTCCGCAGCGGTAGATGCCTACCTCGCGCAGATGCCTCTCGCCGGCGCTGCGCTGCGGGAGCGCTTTCTATGCGAGCAGATTCGCGTTCTGCTCACCTGCATGGAACTTCGCCTGGGAGGAACGCCCGAAGTGATGCGCGGCTGGCCGGAGCACGATACCCTTCCGCCGTACCGCACAGCAGAAGACTTGCTGCACGATCTCCAGCTCATCCGCGACTCACTGATGCAGAACCGGGGAGAGCGCATCGCGGAACACCTCCTGGATCCGCTGATCATGGAGGCGCGCACCTACGGCCTCCATCTGCAGACCCTGGACGTTCGCCAGCACGCGAACATTCACGCGGCCGCCGTTGACGAGATCAGCGCGTGGCGTCCCGATGGTTCACTTCCTTCACCACCGTCACCCATGACGGCGGAGGTCATCGACACCTTTCGTGCCGTCGCAGAGATCAAGCGATCGGACGATCCCGCCAGTATCCGGCAGTATGTCATCTCCGGTGCCACCGGCGTCGAGGATGTGCTGCGGACGCTGTGGCTGGCGCGGCTGGGCGGTGTCACGGCGGAGCGGACCGCGCACGATCCCGGCCTGCTCATCGCGCCGTTGTTCGAGTCCATCGAGGACCTGCAAAATGCCCCGGGCATCTGCCGCGACCTGTGGACTTCCGCGGCCTACCAGCCGTTGCTCGATAGCTGGGGGCGGCAGCAGGAGGTGATGCTCGGCTACTCCGATTCCAACAAGGATGGCGGCATGATCGCCTCCACGTGGGAAATCTGGAAGGCACATCGCGCACTGCACGCCGTCGCCCGTGAGTGCAACGTGCACTTGCGCCTCTTCCACGGCCGGGGCGGCACGGTGGGCCGGGGAGGCGGACCCACGCACCGCGCCATCTACGCGCAGCCGCTGGACAGCTTCACCGGCACCCTCCGCATCACGGAGCAGGGCGAGGTTCTCAACTTTAAATACAGCGACGTGGTCCTGGCGGAGCGAAACCTGGAGCTGATGATCGCCGCCTCCCTGGACTCGGTGGCACGGCCCGATCTTCGCGCCTGCGCGGGTTGCAGCACCCACCTGACCGGTGCCATCGAGCCAGCATGGGAGGCCACGATGGACCAGCTTGCCGCATGGTCCTTTGAGCGGTACCGCGAGGACATTCACGACAACCCGGATACGTTCGACTACTTGCAGCAGGCAACGCCAGTCGCCGAGCTGGAACACGCTAAGATCGGATCACGCCCGGCCAAGCGCAGCGGCAAGCGGTCACTCGGGGATCTTCGCGCCATCCCGTGGGTCTTTGGATGGATGCAGTCGCGGCATAGCATTCCTGCATGGTACGGCGTGGGCACTGCCATGGAACGCTTTACGCAGCAACACCCCGACGGCCTGGAGCAACTGCAGCGCATGGCGCGCGACTTCCCGCTCTTTCTGGACATGGTGCGCAACATCGAATCCGCGCTAGCCAAGAGCGACTTTGGGATCGCGCAACTCTATGCCTCGCTGGTCAAAGATGAGGGTCTGCGCACCCGTGTCTATCGCATGTTGAAGGATGAGTTTGAGCGCACCCGGTCAATGATCCTGTTGGTCACACAGCAGCGCGATCTGCTCGCGGGCAATGCCGTTCTGGCGCGCTCCATCCGCCTGCGTAATCCATATGTCGATCCCATGAGCTGGATTCAGGTGGAATTGCTGCGGCGCAAGCGGGATGTTACCGCCCCCCAGGAAGAGAACGCCCTGAACCGCGCCATCACCGCAACCATCAACGGCATTTCCGCCGGCCTGCGCAATACCGGCTAGCATAGCGGCTATGCTCTTCCCGGGCTGACCTTGAGGCGTTCATAGGTCAGCGAAGTTCGACGGTTACGCCCTTTCCAATGTCAGGCAGCAGGATTTCCCATGCATTTTTCGTGGTGTTCTTCGTAACGGGCAGTGTGACCGTACCGAGCTTTGCAGACGGCATCTCCGCATTTTTCCAGCCGTACACTTCCAAGGCGACTTGGTGCCACCAGGGTTTGTAGCTGCCCTCGTGACTGCCAACATGAATGGTCATGCCGGAGGCTGCCGCCCGGCACTCGGTCCGCATACGAAGGAATGCGCCTCTCTGAAAATTGTAGGAGATGCAGTCGTCGAGGTACAACTCGCCAGTGCAGGTCCTGCCAGTGGCGTCCGCCGGCCCGGGATAGATGCGCAGGGTGAGAGGCCCTTTCGGCATCTCAAGCGTGCTCTGCACCAGCGGCTGCATCGGAACCACGGCACCACCGCGCGCATACACGGGCAGGGTGTCGAGCGCGGGTGTAATCTTCACCGGCGCTTCCAAGACTTACTGTGCTTTCAGATCCAGATCACGGCTCTCCACGCCATGGGTCCGGTCGACGCGCGCGCCGGTCCAGTAGTCGTACCAGATACCGGGCGGCAGTCCGACGGTGTAGTCGTCGACCTCGTCGGGGTACCGTGGCGGGGCGACGAGAAGATCCGGGCCAAAGAGGAACTCCGCCGGCACGTCCAGGTCGATGGGGTGCCAATCTGGAGCGGCGTCCGGAAACTCCAAAAACAGCGGGCGCACAATGGGAAGGCCCGTTCGTACCATCTCTTCCGTCACGGTGTACAGGTAGGGCAGCAACCGGTAGCGCTCTTCGATGTAGCGGCGGCGGATGGCTTCCTGCTCCGGGCCGTGCACCCACGGTTCCTGGTCCTTTGTGCTGTCCGCAGTGTGGCCACGATCAATGGGTTGAAATGCAGCCAGCTCGATCCACTTCGTCAGGAGGTCAGGCTGCGGTGAGCCGGCAAAGCCGCCAACGTCCGCTCCGGTCATCGCGAAGCCGCTCAGTCCCAAGTTCTCGATCATGGGCGTGGTCAGCCGCAAGTGGTTCCATGTCGCGCTGTTGTCGCCTGTCCAGGTTGCGGCGTACCGCTGGCCGCCGGCGTAAGTGGCCCGCGTAAGAACGAAGGGCCGAACGTTTGGCTGAAGCTTCCGTAAACCTTCGAAGGTCCCTTGTGAGTTGAGCAGACCGAAAACGTTGTGAATCTCCAGGTGACTCGCTGTGCGGTCATGAAA
>CAXUBG010000209.1:0-2254 GCA_964249285.1 uncultured Terriglobus sp.
ATAGCTGTGCACAGAGCACGTCGCGGTCCCGTAAAGGCACGAAGTTTGTTGTCTACGTTGATTTCCTCGATGATAAAGCAGTACGCTGTTTACACAACATTCCATCAAGGCCTACCCGGGCGTTCTTACGTTCGTCAGGAGACATTGTGCCAATACAGACTGCTCTTTGGAGAGTAGGTAAGCAGCCAACTCGCTTAATCGGGTCCTCGCTCGCGACTGAGAGCCTGCTTGAAGAGATGATCGTGACGGCTCCGCAAGTCTTGTCCGAGGACTGGATGCTGATCGGCCGGCAGGAGAATACCGGCTTTGGCGGCCGGGTCGATCTCATTGCCATTGCTCCTGATGCTTCACTGGTGCTGATCGAGCTGAAACGGGACAAGACGCCGCGTGAGGTTGTTGCGCAGGCACTTGATTACGCCGGTTGGATTGAGAGTCTTGGGCCTGACGAGATCAATGCCATGTACCAGAGATTTTCCGGCGGGGATCTGATTCGGGATTTTCAGGCGCGGTTTGGGACTGAGATCGATCCCGAGCAGTTGAATCAAACCCATCAGATCATTGTTGTGGCATCGGCTTTGGATGACAGCACCGAACGCATCGTGAGATACCTCAGCAGCCGCGATGTTCCAATCAACGTGCTCACCTTTCAGGTGTTTGCCCTTGGCGAAGAGCAAGTCTTAAGCCGTACGTGGCTTGTTGATCCCAAGGAAACACAGATCGCCGCCGTTGCGACCAAGACGGGTGCAAGCGAGCCCTGGAACGGTGAGTTCTACTGCTCGTTCGGAGAGGGACCAGGGCGGTCGTGGGAAGACGCTGTGAAGTTCGGCTTTGTCTCCGGCGGAGGTGGCCGTTGGTATAGCCGTACGCTTGAGCAGTTGAACCCCGGGGATCGTGTTTGGGTCAATATCCCAAGCGTGGTTACGCTGGTGTTGGAATCGTCACTGGACGGGCTACTCCAGTCAAGGAGTTCATGGTGCAAACCTCAGAAGGTGAGAAGGCGATCCTTGATTTATCCCTTTGCGCTCAGCACATGGGTGACTACAAGGACGATCCCGACATGTCTGAGTACCTTGTTCCCGTTCGTTGGCTGCAAACTGTCAGCGCCGCTTACGCGGTGGCAGAACTCGGCTTCTTTGGCAATCAGAATACGGTGTGCAAGCCGACCAAGCCCAAGTGGCGGACTACGGTGGACCGTCTCAAGGAGAAATTCCCTAAGTACCGGGATTGAGTCAGCGGCGTGACGGCGGTTTGTCGCGCGGGACGACATCCACGATAATGGTAGTGGTGGCCTGCAGGCCTGGGCCGGGGTGCGCTCCACTGGGGAGCAGCCGGCTGGATGGCGCGCAAAGGGTGGAAGTTTTGATCAATAAAGTATTCACAAAGGTGTTTGGGACCAGCAACGACCGCGTCATCAAGCGGATGCAGCCTGTGCTCGACCAGATCAACGGGTTTGATGCCGCGATGGCGGAGTTGACGGACGAACAGCTGCGTGCGAAGACGGTCGAGTTCCGGGAGCGCAGTGCCGCACGGACGGCGGACATCGTGGATCGCGACGAGCGCATAGCGGCGGAGAAGGCCGTGCTGGACGAGATTTTGCCGGAAGCCTTTGCCGTGGTGCGCGAGGCGGGGAAGCGCGCTGTCAGCATGCGTCACTTTGACGTGCAGATGATTGGCGGCGTCGTACTGCACCAGGGCAAGATCAGCGAGATGCGGACGGGTGAGGGCAAGACGCTGGTGGCGACGCTGCCGTGCTACCTGAACGCCTTGGCTGGGCGCGGCGTGCATGTTGTCACGGTGAATGACTACCTAGCGAAGCGCGACGCGGAGTGGATGGGCAAGATCTACGGCTTTCTGGGGCTGTCGGTCGGCGTGATCGTGCATGACCTGGACGACCGCGAGCGCCGCGCCGCGTACGCCGCCGACATCACCTACGGCACCAATAATGAGTTTGGGTTTGATTACCTGCGCGACAACATGAAGTTCGAGTTGAGCGAACTGGTGCAGCGCGGGCACTACATGGCCATCGTGGACGAGGTGGACTCCATCCTGATCGACGAGGCGCGCACGCCGCTCATCATCAGCGGACCGACGGATCAGACGACGGACAAGTATGAGCGGGTGAACAAGATAATCCCGCAGCTTGAGCTAGGCGAGTTTACCGAAACAATCGAGGAGAAAACGTACACCGGCGACTACGTGGTGGACGAGAAGACGCGCTCCATCACGGTGACGGATGAGGGCTGGGAGAAGATCG
>CAXUBG010000209.1:2264-5290 GCA_964249285.1 uncultured Terriglobus sp.
CGCGGAGCCGGAGAACTGGGATCTGAAGCACCACGTGGAAGTCGCGATCAAAGCGCACTCGCTGTATAAGCGCGATGTGGAGTACGTGGTGAAGGACGGCGAAATCATCATTGTGGATGAGTTTACCGGGCGTCTGATGCCGGGGCGGCGCTGGTCAGACGGCCTGCACCAGGCGGTGGAGGCGAAGGAAGGCGTCAACATCCGCAAGGAAGACCAGACGCTGGCGACGATTACGTTTCAAAACTACTTCCGCATGTACAAGAAGCTGGCCGGCATGACGGGCACGGCCGAAACGGAAGCGGCTGAGTTCGACAAGATTTACAAGCTCGAGATCGTTGTGATCCCAACAAACCGCACAATGCAGCGCATGGAGTATCCCGACGTTGTGTACCGCACGGCGAAGGAGAAGTATTTTGCCGTGGCTGACGAGATCGAGCGGCTGCACGAGGCAAAGCAGCCGGTGCTGGTGGGGACGACCTCGATTGAGAAAAGTGAACTGCTGAGCGACATGCTGAAGCGCAAGGGCGTGCGGCACGTGGTGCTGAATGCCAAGTTTCACGAGCGCGAGGCGGAGATCGTGGCGCAGGCGGGCCGGCTGGGCATGGTGACGATTGCCACGAACATGGCGGGGCGCGGAACGGATATTCTGCTGGGCGGCAATGCCGACTTTGTGGCGCGGCAGGAGTTGGCGAAGAGCGGAACGGCGCGTGCTCTGAGCACGGTGGAAGGTGAGATTGCGCCGGTGGCCGGGCCGGGCATGTACCGGTTCTACTACCAGAATCAGGAGTTTGAGTGCACGCAGGCGCAGTGGGATACGACCTATCAGCGCTTCTCGGAGGGTGCGCAGCGTGAGCATGACCAGGTGATCGAGGCGGGCGGCTTGTTCATTCTGGGCACGGAGCGGCATGAGAGCCGCCGCGTGGATAACCAGCTGCGCGGACGCGCGGGACGGCAGGGTGATCCGGGCGCGGCGCGCTTTTACTTGTCGCTGGAAGACGACCTGATGCGTATTTTTGCGCGGGAATGGGTGAGCACGCTGCTGCAGCGGCTGGGCATGGAGGAGGGCGTGCCGATCGAGAGCGGCATGATAACAAACCGCATTGCCGCCGCGCAGAAGGCGGTCGAGACGCAGAACTTTGAGAGCCGCAAGCACGTCCTGGAATACGACGATGTTATGAACAAGCAACGCGAGGCGGTGTACGGTTTACGTCACAACCTGCTTGAAGGGATCGATCAGAAAGATCTGATTCTGGAGGATTACACGGCTACCGCGCTTTCCAACACTCTGGACGAAACCGCACCGGCGAATGTCCATGCGGACCAGTGGAAGGTCGAGGAGATGCAGACGAAGCTGCGCGATGTGTTTGGGACAGAGTTTGCGGATGTGGACTTCTCCGCGCTGAACCGGCATGAGCTGGGCGATACGCTGTTTGAGCGGTTAAAGGCGCGCTTTGAGGTGAAAGAGCAGATTCTGGGACCAGACACGTTGCGTTACCACGAGCGCGTGGTGATGCTGAGCGTGTTGGACGGGTTGTGGAAGGATCACCTGCTGGCAATGGACCACCTGAAAGAGGGCATCGGGCTGCGCGGGTATGCGCAGCAGGATCCACTGGTGGCGTACAAAAAGGAATCGTTTGACATGTTCGAGGCGATGATGCAGCGGTTCCAGGAGGACACGCTGCGCAACCTGTTCCGGATGCAGATTCTGGCACCGGACGGTTCGCCGATTGAATCGCTGGAGCAGCTTGCGACATTGCAGGCTGCTGCCGCGCGTCCGGTGGCTCCGCCTCCGCCGCAGCTGCCCTCCGCGCCACCCGCAATGCACATGAGCGGCGGCGGGACCCAGCGCGAAACAGCCCAGGCACCGAAGGTGGTCGAGGAGCCGGTGACCGTGCCGAAGGGACCGCAGCGGCAGCAGTACGCGCCGGTCAAGGCGAGCTCGGGACAGAAGCCGAAACGGCGGCGGTAGCGGTAATCTGGCCGGCAGCAATACCGGCCGGATGTCAAGCATTGTGACAGCGTCACCGCCTGACCGGCGCGGTACAGAGTTCCACCACGACCAGATTCTCACGCAGTACGATGCGGGAGGGCCGCCATGTACGGAGGGCACCATCAACCCGCAGACGGGCAACTGGTGCGACCTCCGGTTGAACAGCTTTATGCTGACCAGCCGGTATCTGCTGAACCTGAACGGGCCAGCGAAATCGCTCACAAGGATCTTCAGTGGCTACCTGCGTGTGAGCGCGCTCGACCAGAAGGACTGCGTCAGCTTGACGGGCTGGAACTCGAGAAGCGGTTCACGGACAAGGCTTGCCGGCTGCGATGGATGGACCGCGGCCAATGTGTCAGCCGAGGACTTCGTCCAGAAGAACTTTGGCTTTGGTGGCGAGGGTGCGGGTGCCTTCGATGTCGAGTTTCTTCCAGGCTTCGTCGGCTTGGCGGAGATACACGCGTGCCTGCTCGATTTGCTGAGTGTGAAGCGCTACGACGGCGCTTGAGATGTTGTCGAGGCGTTTCTGCTGTGCTCGTAGAAGGTCCTCGGTTTGTGGCCGGGTTGCGCTGTTGTCTGCTTCGCCGCCCGCGGTGAGTTGGCCGAGGCCGATGGGCTCGGGTTGTGCAACGGCTACCGTGGGCGGGGGAGCAGGCGGCGGCGCAGGCACGGGCTTGAAACGGGGATGTTTGCGGCGGGGCAGTTCCGGGGTGACCGGCTCGACTTTGGCGAGGGGAACTTTTGGGACCGG
Organism: uncultured Terriglobus sp.; assembly: GCA_964249285.1. Taxonomy (GTDB): domain Bacteria; phylum Acidobacteriota; class Terriglobia; order Terriglobales; family Acidobacteriaceae; genus Terriglobus. The sequence goes on from CAXUBG010000209.1 coordinate 5,006, forward strand.
CTCACTGGGGTGTGTGGGAGGCGGCACACTGACCATGGCTGGCGCGGGAGGCGGTGGCGGCAGCGCCACGATCTTGGCGTGCTTGTGGCATCCGCTGAGAGACGCGATGGCTGCAAGCGCAACGATGGAAGAAGAACGCCGGGCCGTCATGCCGCCACTTCGATTCTGCTGCCGGTGCGCACGGCCAGGGGCAGACGGAGATTAAAGATGGTGCCGTGCTCGGGGTTTTCAGGGTCGGTTTCGGAGTGGACGTCGATCAGGCCGCCGTGCATTTGCATGATGCGA
>CAXUBG010000210.1:0-5287 GCA_964249285.1 uncultured Terriglobus sp.
GGCGTTGGCCAACGATCCCTCCATTTTGCTACTGGACGAGCCGTTTGGGGCTCTGGACCCGCTCACACGCGCTGAGATGCAGACGATGCTGCGTGATCTTCTCAAGCGGCTGGGCAAGACAGCGGTGATCGTGACGCATGATCTGCAGGAAGCAATCTTCCTGGCGCACCGCGTAATCTTCATCGATGCCGGCCATGTGCAGGCGGATCTGCCGTCGCACGCGGTTTTGGAATCGGAGCTGGCGGGCGTGAGGGCGTACGTCCAGGCGGTGCAGCGGTTTGAGGCGGCGGGATGAATGCTTTCCTGCGCCAGCATGGCTATGAACTGCTGCGGTTGACCGTGGAGCACCTGTGGTTGACCGGCTTTGCCCTGCTGTTCGCGACCTCGATCGCAATTCCCGCAGGCATCTGGCTGACGCGTCATGAGCGCTGGGCGCGGCCAGTGATCGGGTTCGCCAACATCGTGCAGACAGTACCGAGTCTGGCCCTCTTCGGCTTGCTGCTGCCGGTGCCGTGGCTGGGCGACCGGGCTTCGCGGCTGGCCATCCTTGCGTTGACTGGATATGCGCTGCTGCCGATTCTGCGAAACACGTACACGGGAATACGAGGGATTGATCCGGCACTGATCGATGCCAGTAATGCACTTGGCATGAGCAATATGCAGAAACTATTCAAAGTGGAACTTCCACTTGCCGCGAGTGTTTTGCTGGCTGGTTTGCGGACCGCGACGGTGACCTGCGTCGGCGTGGCGACGATTGCGGCAGCCATTGGCGCGGGCGGCTTGGGTGAATTTATCTTTCGTGGGGTTGCATCAGTCGACAATCGCTTCGTGCTGGCGGGTGCCATTCCGGCGGCACTGCTGGCACTTCTGGCGGACGCGTTGCTGGGGCTGTTGGAGCGCCGCTTCGTCGTGCGGAGAGAGGTGTGAAGTACAGAAGAACGAACGCGGCGTGCGCGGCGGACTCGCGGCGGTCGCTGCGTTCTGCTCGTTGGAGATCCTTGTATGAAGGATGTGTTGCGGCGGCACTTCTGGCTTTGCTGCTGGCATTGACCGCGTGTGATCCGCCGCATGGCTCGCGAATTGTGATCGGGGCGAAGAACTTTACCGAGCAGGTCGTACTCGGTGAGTTGCTGGCACAGGAGATCGAGGCCGCCGGGGAAAAGGTGGACCGGCGGTTTTACCTGGCGGGCAGCTACATCGCGCATCAGGCGCTGGTCTCAGGGCGCATTGATGCGTACGTGGAGTACACCGGGACGGCTCTGACTTCGGTGCTGAGGCAGCCGTTGGACCATAATGCTGACCGCGTCCTGGGGACAGTCAAGCGAGTCTATGCCGAACGCTATGGGATTGCGGTGCAGCCATCGCTAGGATTCGAGAATACCTTCGCGATGGTGCTGCGGCAGCGGGATGCTGACCGGCTGCACGTGGAAAGGCTTAGCGGCCTTGCCCCCGTGGCATCACAGCTGCGGTTGGGCGTGGGATATGAGTTTGAGGAGCGGCCGGATGGACTGCATGGCATGGAGCAGGCCTATGGGCTCCGGTTTGCCGGTACGCCGCGCGTAATGGATCTCGGCCTGCTGTACCGGGCGTTGGCTAATGGGCAAGTGGATGTGGTCTCGGGCAATTCGACCGACGGCGCTATCACCGGGTTAGGTCTGCGTGTGCTTGCGGATGACCGCCACTACTTTCCGCCGTACCAAGCAGTACCGCTGGTGCGGGAGGATGCCCTGCGGCAACATCCTCGGATGCAGGCCGCGCTGGACCGGCTTTCCGGACGGATCAGCGAGGCCGAGATGCAGGCGATGAACCATGCGGTGGAGGGCGAGCATCGCGATCCCGCGGACGTGGTGCGGGAGTTCCGGGCACGCAAGGGGCTGTAGCAATCGCAGGGCGAGGACACGGTGTGCACGGCGGCTTCTCGCGGGCAGCGGCTATCATCGAACCATGGCGACACTTTCTATTCGTGATCTCGACTTGCACGGCAAGCGGGTGTTTATCCGCGTGGATTTCAATGTTCCCCTTTCCAAAGACGGTGGCGAGATTTTGGACGACACGCGGATCCGGGAGACGCTGCCGACCATCGAGTTCGCGCTGCGAGCGAAGGCAAAGGTGATCCTGGCGGCACACCTGGGACGCCCCAGGGGCGAGCGCGTGGAGAGTATGAGCCTGCGTCCCGTGGTGGACCGGCTGCGGATGCTGATTGACGCTGACCTTGGTGCCTCGCGGAATGTGGCGTTCTCGCCGGATTGCGTGGGTGAGATCGCCGAGGAGCTGGTCAGCAAGCTGGAAAACGGGCAGGCGCTGCTGCTGGAAAACCTGCGCTTTCACAAAGAAGAAGAGGCGAATGAACCCGAATTCGCGAGGCGGTTGGCGCGGCTAGCCGACGTGTATATCGATGACGCCTTTGGAGCGGCGCACCGGGCGCATGCATCGACCGTCGGCATCACCAAGTTTGTGGCACGGAGCGCCGCCGGCCTGTTGATGGAGAAGGAACTGAAGTACCTATGCGGAGCGCTCGAATCCCCCGACAAACCTTTTGCCGCCATCATTGGTGGCGCAAAGGTGAGCGACAAGATCGAGGTCATTGACAATCTGCTGAACAAGGTCGACGCCATCATCGTAGGTGGCGGGATGGCGTATACCTTTCTGAACGCGAAAGGGCAAAAGACGGGCAAAAGCCTGCTGGAAGCCGACAAGATCGAGGTGGCGTCGGCGGCGCTGGCCCCCGCCGGCAAGAAAGCGGGCATGTACCACGCGGGCCTGGCTGGCGGACAGGTTCGCGGCGGATGCTGCCACACAAATCTTTGACGGTACAGGGGATTTTCCCGCGGAGCAGATGGCACTGGACATTGGGCCGAAGTCGATTGCGCTGTTCGTGGACGAGATCAAGGCGGCAAGGACGATTGTGTGGAACGGACCGATGGGTGTCTTTGAAATGCCGGCGTTTGCCCATGGCACGATGGCGATTGCACACGCGGTGGCGGACAACGTGGATGCAACGAGTATCGTGGGTGGCGGTGACTCGGTTTCCGCCGCGCACATGGCGGGCGTGGCGGATCGCATCACACATATCTCCACGGGTGGCGGGGCGTCGCTAGAGTTTCTGGAAGGCAGAACATTGCCCGGCGTTGCGGCACTGGACCAGAAGTAGCTTGACCAAATCGTAGAACCACCTTAGCTTCGCGAAAGGTAGGCACTCGCCGGGTGACGCTTGCGGTGCGAGGAGAATGAGGCCATGCGCAAGCCGATCATCGCGGGCAACTGGAAAATGTATAAGAATCCCAAGGATTCGCTGACCTTCCTGGAAGCCTTCCTGCCGATGGTTGCCGGTGTTGAACGCGACGAGATTCTTTTGTTCCCGACGGCGACTTCCCTTTCCACGGTGATCGACCGTGTGCGCGGAACGAATGTCAAAGCGGGCGCGCAGACGATGCACTGGCGCAACGAGGGGCCGTACACGGGGCAGACCTCACCCACGATGCTGACAAGCATTGGGACGACACATGTGCTGCTGGGCCACAGTGAGCGGCGGCTGTATGCGAACGAGACGTACGAGCAGGTAAACCTCAAACTAAAAGCGGCGGTGGCGCACCAGCTGGTGCCGGTACTGTGCCTGGGGGAGATGGCGGCCGACCGGCAGGACGGTTACACAAAGGACACCCTGCTGGCACAGATGGGTGCGGCGCTGTCCAACCTGCCTGCGAGCGCCACGGGAACGCTGGTCATTGCGTATGAGCCGGTGTGGGCGGTTGGCACGGGATCGACCGCGACACCAGATGTGGCTAATGCTGCCCACAGAATCATCCGGGATGAGTTGCGCACGCTGTTTGGAAGCGAAGTGGCCGATACCACACGCATCCTGTACGGCGGGTCGGTGTCACCGGACAATTGCGCCGCCTTGATGGCAGAGGCGGAGATTGACGGCCTGCTGATTGGCGGCGCGAGCCTGAGGCCGGAGACGTTTGCGGCGATTATCAAGAGTCCGCACTGATTCCAAAAGAGAAAGAGGCCGCAGATCGCGGCCTCCCGTTGTCCGCCCGGTTTAGCGGTTGTGGCGGTGATGATGGCGATGGTGATGGGCTGCGCTGGCGGTTGGCGTTGCGACAGCGGCTCCTGCAAGTACGAGGGCAATGGTGAACAGCAGGGTCTTTGCGGCAGTGATTTTCACGTGTTCTCCTGGGGCGGTGAGCCTGTACACAGTGTCACTCGGATCGGCTGTCTCTGGCTGTGAAAAACCCACGCGCATCTGAAATGGTTCCTTATGTCGTTCGAGGGAGGGTCCTGTTTGGCTGGCGTCGCGGTAGATTGCCGTCACGTGCTGCAATCCAGACGGCAGGTGAATCTTCCTGGCGGTGAGGTGGAAGCGGCGGGACTGTCCAGGCTTTCCCTTGCGGTGCTCTAGTGGACGACCCCGGCCTGATCAAAGGGCCAGTATACGAAGCTGGCCTTCCCATAGATGAGCCGACGGTCGACGGGGCCGAAATCACGGCTGTCGCTCGAGATGGACCGGTGGTCGCCCATGACGAAAAACTGGTCCGGCGCGATGGTTAGTTCGGGCTGGGAGCGCTCATCGGTGTATCGCGCCGGAACATACGGCTCGTTCAGGTGAACACCGTTGACGTACACGCGGCCATGCTCGATGCGCAGGCGATCGCCGGGCCGAGCGATCACGCGTTTAATGTAGCTCTTGCTGAGGTCGCGCGGGTAATGAAAAACGACGACATCGCTTTGACGGATATCGCTGACACGGTACGCGAGCTTGTTGATAAACAGGCGGTCCTGATCCTGCAGCATGGGAACCATGCTGGTGCCTTCCACGCGGACTGGCTGGTAAAGAAACAGGATGATGAAGATGGAGACGGCGATGGACGCAAGCACGTCACGCAGCCAGGCGAGCGATGCCTGCCTTCCCGGGACGAGTGAATCGTTCTGGTCTGGGACGTTCAACGTACGTGCACCCACTGTAGTGAGACGGGCGTGATGCTGGCAAGGGCACACGTCTATTGGCCCTGACAGTGAAGATGCGGGTCACTGACCTGATTCGGTGCAGGGTATCCCGGCGGTAGCTGCCCGCATCGTAATCTCGGTTGGAATACAATCAGGAATGGCGGAGGGACGAAGATCCATGCCAGCACTAATGGAAGAACAAACCGAAAGCGCGGTACCGCGTGAGACGAATCATATCCGCTCCCTGGCCACGGAGCGTCCGAACGAAGCCTCTGAGGGCTTCGACACGAAGTCTTCTCTGGAGATAGCACGCATCATCAACGCTGAGGACGCGAAGGTT
>CAXUBG010000211.1:0-5263 GCA_964249285.1 uncultured Terriglobus sp.
GCAGCTTCTGTAAACTCCTTTCCAGCGACTGCAGCGCCGCGCTCGCACTTAAGTCCCGTGCCGGTGGAGCCGCTGCCACCGCGTCCGCCGCCCGCCGAGCCCGTGCCTTCAAAGCAGGTGCCGCCTTCAACAAAGGACGCGCCACGCTGCGCGCCATCTGCTTCCACCCGCTCCGTTGCTCTGGCGGAATGCCGAATTTCGTCGTGACCGTAACTTCGCCGGCGTGCAGGGCCAAAAATTCACCCAGGCACGCTTCCGCTTCCCCGTATCCATACATGGGAGCCACATCAAAATGCCGGATACCGGCATTGAACGCCCACTCCAGCGTACGCAGCGAATCGCGCCGGTTCAGCGCACCCATGATGCTGGAGCAGCCGAAGCCCAGCCGGCTCGTCTTGATCCCCGTGCCGGGTAGTTCAACGCGCTGCATCTGCCGCTCCTGTCGCGCCACTCAAACGTTGCGCCAAACGCACCGCCAGTGCGATCACCGTATGCGTCGGGTTGGAATACCCACCGGTCGGAAACACCGAAGCACTGCAAATGGAGAGGTTCTCAACACCATGCAGCCGCAGATTCGTATCGACCACGCCAGCAGCGGCATCACTCGACATTACCGTTCCGCCAATGTGGTGCAGCCCATCATCGCAGCGCTGCCGCAGCAACGCGTCATCCTGAAGGTCAAACGCCGGTGTCACCTCCGCATACCCCCGCTTCAGAAAGTTGCGGCGCACCACCTCGTAGAAACTGCGGATCGTTTTCAATTCCAGAGCCGAAATCTTCCAATCCAAACGCGCGCGAAACATACCGAGCGCGTCGCGTTCTTCCGCGAGCGACACCCGGCCCGGTGTGTCCGGCTGCTGCTCGCAATGGACCCGCAGCGCCAGCACAGCATCCGGGCTGTTGTACACACGATGGCGTACCGTATACGACCACACCTGCCGCAACAGCAATGGCAGATGCTTCATGAGGTGAACCATCTGCATTCTGTCCACCTCACCCCACGCTCGCCGCAACAGCCTCCGCCCGGTCGCCTTCACCTCCCCGGCAATCTCCTCCGAGCCGTCGGCGAACGTCACCGTTCCCGCCACATTCAGCACGCCCAGGCCGCGCTGCTCCTCTTCGCTCAGGCGGAACTTAGGGTGGTACTTGTATCCGCGCAGCAGCACGTTCGTAAATACAGCCGCAAAGCGTTTCCGGTTCAGCGGCATGATTCGCCCGATCTCACAATCCACATGGTCCTGGAACCCGCATCCCACCAACCCATTCGGATTCCACACCGGCCCATGCTGACGTTCCAGATTCAGCAGGAGCCGCGATGTCTCAATCGCACCAATGGCGAGGACAAACTCCGCGGCACACACCCGGGCCTCATGCCCGTTCAGGCTGCGGCACAAGACCGTCGACACCCGGTCCTTAAACATCTCGAAATCGACAACATTCGCGTGAAGCAGCACCGTTAAATGTGAGGTACCAGCCAACTCCGCCCCATGCAGCTTTGCAAAATCCGGTTGCGGACACCATCGCGTGAAGTAGGGCACCAGGCCAGAACCCAGATCAGGCGCAGTCCCACCAATCTCCTTCCAGACTTCATCATCCTCCAGCAGCGCTTCGGCCAGGCCTTCGACATGGAGGGCGGCGCGGTAGGCACCCGCAAGCTCATGCTTTGACATCGGCCATCCGCTCCGTGGCACCCACTCCCGGCGGCTGAAGTCGATGTCTTCCAACTCCAGGATCTGTCCCCCCCAGCGGGTCGTCGTTCCTCCGAACGTGCGAAACCGCCCGTCGTGGATTCCCGTATGCCGCTGCCCGGACACTTCGCTGCGGTACAGATCCTGCGTGCTCTGCTCAAAGCTGCGACCGCCACTCTCGAGTAGCAGCACCGTTTGTCCCGCCCGCAGCAGCAACAGCGCCAGGGGAATCCCGGCCGCGCCCGCGCCGGCCACGCAGACGTCATAGTGCCGCTCCTGCGGCAGCGAGCCTTCCGCCAGGTCGAACGTCACGCGTCCACCGCCGTCGCTCTGCCTTCGCGCAGCACCGCAAGCCGCTCCACGATGCGCCGTACCTGCGTGTCGTTGTCATAGCCTGACGACACGGCACGCTGCATCCCCGCGCGTGCGATCTGTTCCCGCGCCGCTACATCCGGCAAATACCGCCGGATCTTCTCCACGCACTCCTCAAACCCAGAGAAAAAGACAGCCTCTTCGCATTCACGAAACCGTTCGAGGTGACCCTGCGACCGTTCGGCCAGCAGAAACCCGCCACATGCCGCAATCTCAAAGCTCTTGTGTACAAATTCATCCTGATTGGAATGAGTCAGGAACGCCAGGTTGATCTTTGACCGCCAGATGGCCTCGCGGTATTCCTGGTTGCGCAGCTCGCCATGCCCGCGATAGATCCCGGCAGTTGCCTCTGGCCCCAATGCCCGCTTCCACACCAGGCCGCCATTCACGTGCATAGCAAACCCCGCATCCGTCCAAAGCCGCGTCAAAAACGCAGCGCGCTGATCATATGGCGTACCCACGAAGGACACATCGCGGTCCCGGTCTGCCTCGCCCCAACCTTCCGGCGGCGGAAAGTGCACCGTCGGCTCATACGCGGTCTGGATCTTGATCACATCCTGCGCGCCCGCCTGCAGGTAATCCCGGACATTTACGCCGCGCTGCGTGCAATGCAGGTCATAGAGCGGGATTGTCTTCGCATACAGCCTCCATCCCGGATCACGCCGCGGTCCAAAGAAATTGTCGATCATGTACGACACCGTCGCGATGCCGTGCGCGCGCAACACCTCCAGCGTTCGCGGCTGCATCGGCAGCACCTTGTCCGCCCACATCACCTCCGGACGGAAGCGGTCTGCCGCAGCCAGCAGGTCGCGATTCAACCGCCTTACTCCCGGGCCAGCCACCGCGTGAAACTCTGCCTTACGCACCAATCGATTCGCGTGGAGGTAGTCGAGCGTATTGATCGTCTCCACCACATGTCCTTCACGTCGCAGTGCCAGCACACGGTAAAACGCGGAGTCGAAGTCCGCCAGCTGCGACACGTACAGGATCCGCATCGCCCTAATGCTCCGCCCGCAGCAGCGCAATCACGTGCTCGGCATACACGACGCCCGCCAACGCACCTTCATGGTCCAGCACCGCGAGTGATCGCAGGTTGTACTTATCAAACAACTCCGCCACCACGCCGCTGCCCGCATCCACGCTGCAGCAATGCACGCGCGCTTCCTTGATCCGCTCCAGCGGGGTCTCGCCGGTGGCCAGCGCCATCCGGGCTAGACTCACAACGCCGGTCAGGTGCTGCGCCTCGTTTAGCAGAAACACCTCGCTGATCGTCTCCAGATCCCCTTCAAAGCTCCGCAGCGCCTCAATCGCATCTCCTACGGTGCTGCCCTCCGGCACTGCCACATAATCGGTTGTCATGCTGCCGGCGGCCCAGTCCTCCGGGAACTCCAGCAGTTCCTCTACCTCGGCGCGCTCCTCCGGCTCCATCGCGTGCAGAATCGCCTCGGTGCGGTCATCCGGCAACTCCGCCAGCAGATCGGCTGCGGCACCCGGGTCCATCTCCTCCACAATGTCCGCGACGCGGCCGTACTCCATGTGCTCCAGCAACGATCTCTGCAGCTTCGGATCTACCTCTTCCAGCGCCTCTGCCGCGATCTCTTCGTTCAATGACGTGAACACCGCATCCCGCTCGGCCGGTGCCAAATCCTCCAGAATGTCGGCAATGTCGGAGGGGTGCATGTGCGACAGCCGGTTCTGTTCCACCTTCAGCCGGACCCGCCGCGCAGGATCGCGGTCGATCAGATCCACAAACTCCCAGGGGATCACGCGCGGTTGAAACCGGTGCGCTGCAGCCTCCACCATCGCGCGCGGCAAACCCCTCATGAGGCGCCGCACCGCACCGCGCAATCCCACCTCCACCTCTGCAATGCGCAGCTTGCAGACGGAGTCGTTCTCCACCTCCCACACCAGGTCCACGTCGTTTACCCGGACTACTTTACGGCCATGCACGTCGATGATTTGTTGATCCAGCAGGTCACGCTCCAGCAGCACGGAGGAAGCAGAGATGCACGCAGGCTCCCGTGCCTCATCGCGACGCAGCTGCATGGAGCCGTCTGCATGAAACAGGAGTTCGTGCAGAGGCACACAAAAGGCACCTTCGTCATGGACCTTGCCGGAACTCGACAGGACCAGGCTGCTGACGTGTGTTCCCGCGTCCTCCGCCACCAGCACAAATTCAGCTATACGCCCAGTCGTACCTCCGGCACAATTAAGGACCGGTTGTCCCATCATGGAGGAGAGCGAAGTTCTGCGAATGGTTTGATCCGTCATGCTCCTCCTCCCGTGGCGCTACCCGCAGTCTACCCAAGCACTGTGGCGAGACGCGAACGCCAATCAGCACGGAAGAGCAATCCTTGACAATCCTGCATAGGGCAAGCACACTGCGATGGTAGACACGCATTCTGCCGCAGGGGAGGTCCAGTGCCCGATTCCTCTCTAACCCGGACCAGCCTCACGCTCGCATCCACCTTGGAGAGCGTGGACCGGCTGGAGCATGAGGCGGAGTCGCTCGCCCTACGCCTCGGCTTCAGTGAAGACGAGACAGGCAACGTAGCCATGGCCATCCGGGAAGCAGCGGTCAACGCGGTCATCCATGGCAACGCCTATAACAAGGCGAAGCAAGTCCACGCGTCCTTCGAGGCGACGGACAAAGACCTGATCGTCCGGGTCCGCGATGAAGGCAGTGGCTTCGATTCAAGTAACATTCCCGATCCGCTGTCGCCGGAAAACATCCTGCGCGGCTCTGGCCGGGGTGTCTTCCTCATGCAAACGTTCATGGATGAAGTACACTTTCGGCAACTCTCGCCAGGTACGGAACTGACACTCATTAAACACCGCACCGCAGGCAACAACGCACCTTAACTTACCCAGGGCCGACCTTTCGGCAGGAGAACGCAATGAGCATCAAGGTAAGCACGCGCCAGGTCGATGGCGTCACTATTCTCGATCTGAGCGGTCGTATCACTCTCGGAGAAGGCAGCGTCGTGCTGCGCGACGCCGTTCGCGATCTGCTCGCCAAAGGCGATAAAAACATCCTGCTCAATCTAGGGGATGTGAGCTACATCGATAGCTCCGGCATCGGCGAACTCGTCACCGCCTTCACCAGCGTCAAGAACGCAGGGGGAGAACTGAAACTGCTGAACCTGCCCAAGAAGGTTCACGACCTGCTGCAGATCACCAAGCTCTACACCGTTTTCGACGTC
>CAXUBG010000212.1:0-5116 GCA_964249285.1 uncultured Terriglobus sp.
ATAGCATGCCGCTCAAGAGCCATGCGTAACTTAATACGTCTCGGTCTGCATGGAATACATAAGCTCCCCATCTCGGACCACTCATGTAAGTAGTATCAATCTAAAAGGACGTGAATCTGTGACTTAATTAACGAACCGGCTCATCCTTATGTTCATGACGATGCCGAGAGCGAGGAAGGTGAAGAGCACGGAGGAGCCGCCGTAGGAGAGCAGCGGCAGCGGGATGCCGGTGACGGGCATCATGCCGGCGACCATGCCCACGTTGACCGCGATCTGGAAGAGCATGACACCCGCGATACCCATGATGAGCAGCGTGCCGGGCGCGTCCTTCGCGATCTGCGCGTTCTGCACCAGCCGGATAAGGATGCAGAAATATAGAAGCAGAACGACGGCAGCGCCCACGAAGCCATGCTCCTCGCAGAGCGCGGCGAAGATAAAGTCGGTGTAGGGAATGGGCAGGAAGTCGCCCTGTGTCTGCGTGCCTTTGGTCGCACCCTTGCCCCAGATGCCGCCGGAGCCAACCGCGATCAGCGACTGCTGCACCTGGTAGCCCTTGCCGCGGGGGTCGTCCTCGGGGTGCTGGAAGCTGGTGAGCCGCGCCTTCTGGTAGGGCTTCAGGACTTTGCCGCTCTTCCACACGCCAGCGGCCAGCACCGCGAACACCGTGGCAAGCAGCAACGCACGCCGCCATCCCAGGCCGCCCAGAAACAGGCCCACCAGCAGTACAGGAATGTACGTGAGTGACGTGCCAAGGTCCGGCTGCTTAAGCACCAGCAGCATGGGCACGCCGACCAGCGCGAAGGCCTTGCCAATGTCCTTCCAGTCAAGTTCCGGCTTGTTAGCGAGCCCCCAGAAGTAACGCGCGGAGGAGACGATCAGCACCAGCTTGACCCACTCCGATGGCTGGAAATGGATGCCGCCGGGCAGTGCAATCCACCGCCGCGCGCCCATGACTTTGTGTCCGACTACCAGCACGGCCAGCAGCGCCGCAATGCTGATGCCGTATGCCCAGTGCGCAATGTCGATGAGCTTGTGGTAATCGATCATCGACATCGCAAACATGAGCGGGATACCAAGCGCGAGAAAGCCGATCTGCCGCGTGTGGAAGCCATGAAACTTGGTGTGCATGGTGGCGGAGTAGATCTCCACCACGCTGAAGATGGACATCAGCAGCACGAAGGAGAGCAGCGTCCAGTCAAAGTCGCGGTAGGAAGAGAAGCGCGTCATCCGGCAGGCTGGTCCTTCGGCTTGACGGCTGGTAAGGAAGCGGCCGGCTCAGCAGGTTGCTCCTTCGGATTCGCTGGTGCTTGATTTGCCGTGCCGGGCTGATCGTCATCCTGAGCATCGGGCGGCTTGGGCAGGCTCGCCTGCTCCACGCGGAGATTGCCGGCGCGCTTGCGCTGCTTCTCCACGAAGGCGGAGACAACCTGCGCGGCCAGTTTGGCGGAGTTCGAACCCCAGTCGCCGTTCTCCCACAGCACGGCGACCACGATGTCTGGGTTGCGCCGCGGTGCCATGCCGACGAACCACGAGTTTGGCTGCGTTTTCTTGCCCTTGTTCGTGCGAGCCAGCGCGTCGTGGCTCATCACCTGGGCGGTGCCGGTCTTGCCGGCGAAGTCAATGCCCTCCAGATGCGAGGCGAAGGCCGTGCCGCTGGTGGTGGTGGCTGCCATGCCCTCGGTGATGGTTTGCCAGTTGTCGGTCTTGAGCGGGACGTTGCGGTCGCCCTGGCCGGGAAAGCTTTCCGCGAAAGCCTCGCGCTGGTCTGCGGGGATCTGGCCGGGCGAGAGCACGTGCGGCCGCTTCAGCGCGCCGCCCGACGCCACGCCGGAGAGAGCGCGCGCCATCTGCAACGGCGTTGCGGCGACGGCACCCTGCCCAATGCCGACAGAGATCGTCTCGCCCGCAAACCACTGCTGGTGGTAGTTCTTCATCTTCCAGGCGGTCGAGGGCATGGTACCGCTGGCCTCCTCCGGCAGATCAATGCCGGTCTTTTGGCCCAGGCCAAGCTCGCCCGCGTAGTGCGCGATCCGGTCGATGCCGAGCCTGTTGGCCAGCACATAGTAGAAAACATCGCACGACCAAGGGATGGCGTGATCGATGTCGACCGCGCCGTGGCGTTTGTCGCAATGGTAGTAGTGTCCGTAGAAGTCGATACCGCCGCCGCAGCTGACACGTTCGGTTTGTGCAATGCCTTCTTCCAGGCCCGCCACTGACATGATGATTTTGAAGGTGGAACCGGGCGCTACCTGCGCCTGGATGGCCTTGTTCAGCAGCGGATGCTCCGGGTCGGTGATGATCTTGTTCCAGTAGGCGCGAGAGAGGCGCACGGCGAACTGGTAGGGGTCGTAGTTAGGGCGCGAAACCATGGCCAGGATTTCACCCGTATGCGGATCCATGGCAACCATCGCCCCGTTCTTCCCTTCCATGGCTTTTTCAGCTGCCATTTGGACGTCCAGATCGACAGTCAGCTTCAGGTCCTGGCCGGGTTTGGCAAGCTCCTCGCCCAGGCGGCCCACTTCGCGGCCATGGCTGTCCACCACCATGTCACGGGAGCCGTCCACGCCGCGCAGCAGTGAATCATAGGCCTGCTCCACGCCGGATTTGCCAACAACATCGCCCGGCTCGTAGAAGGCATACTTGGGATTGTTCAGGTCTTGCTCAGAGATTTCGCCGACGTAGCCGATCAGGTGAGATGCGAAGCCGTCACGCGGATAAAGGCGGCGCTGCTCCTCCAACGTCTCCAGTTCAGGCAGCTCGTTGCGGTGCGCCTCGATGAACGCCTGCTCATCTGGCGTAATATCCTGCTTCAGCGGAATGGGCTGGTACTTGGGCGCGTACTGGAAGTGGCGCAGTGTGTAGTTCAACTGATCCATCGGTAGATGCAGGCCGTCGGCGATGACAGGCAGGTCCGCATCGCGGAGCTGCTCACGCGACAGGTAACAGGTAACAGAAGAGTAATTCTCTACGAGAGGTCGCCCCTCGCGGTCAAATAGACGTCCGCGCGGAGCGAGGATGGGTACCTTGCGCACGCGGTTGGCCTCGGCGAGAACGCGGTAGTTTTCCGCGCCCAGGACCTGCAGACGCCACAAACCCGCAGCCAGCACGATCAGAACCAGCGAGATGATGTACTGCGAAACCGCCAGCTTCACCGGAGAGACCCTCTCCTCAAGCGGGATCAAACGATGGGAATGAACGGGCGCGGAGAGGTGATGCGGATCAATGGGCTGCATAGAAGCGCTGCCTACAGTGTAGACGTGAAAGCGGTGGAGGGTTACTCCACCGCTTTTGAACCGTGTACACGGCAGCGCGCCGCTCGGTCTGCTTTACGCGGCTTTGGTGGCCAGGACCTTCAGGCGCGCGTTCAAGCGGCTCTTGTAGCGCGATGCTGTGTTGTCATGCAGCACGCCTTTCTGGACGCTCTTGTCCAGTAGAGAGACGGTGGCGCGATACTGTTCCTTCGCGGCGTTCGCATCGCCCTTCGTCAGGGCTTCGCGCATCAGGCGAAGGGTGCCACGCAGCTTGCTGCGGTTGGAGCGGTTGACCGCGGCCTTAACAAGGGTCTGCTTGGACCGCTTCAGGGATGAAACATGATTTGCCATCAAAAACTCTTTCTGTATCGGTCCAAACCAGAACTGCTCAATAAGATACGGGGACTGTTGGCGTTGGCCACACGTGTCCGGGACAGCTTCTAAGCATAGAGCATTTGCCCAGGTATATGCAAGCAGATGCGGACAGCTGCCCTTGTGTCGGCACAATCGCAGGATGTCGCATTCTCGGAAGTGATCCAACCTCCTTAGAGGAGCATGACCAGAGAGATCAGACGCAACTGAATGATTTGTAGCAGAGCTTACGAAAGGCTGCCGTGACCACCTACATTGTGGCGAATGTCGGTGCCCGTGACCCAGAAGATGACGTCCTCCGCGATGTTGGTGGCATGATCGCCCACCCGCTCCAGATTACGGGAGATGACCAGCGCGTTGAGGGCCTGCTGCGTCACCGACGGGTCGGACCGGATGCGCTCGCCAAGCACCTGAAACGCCTCGTAGTTCATGTGATCCACCGCGTCGTCCATCGTCAACACTTGATTGGCAAGTTCCTGGTCGCGGTCGATAAATGCCTGCAGCGATTTACGCACCATGGCAGCGGCAAGTGCGGCGATTTTCGGGATGTCAACCGGCAGGTCCGCCGGGGGCAGCGTGCCGAGATCCATGACACGCCGGGCTATGTTGACCGCCTGATCGCCTACGCGCTCCAGGTCAGCGTTGATGCGAATGACGGCGAGAATGAAGCGGAGATCGACGGCCGTCGGCTGCTCTGTGGCGAGGAGGTCCAGCGCAAGTTCGTCGATCTCACGTTCCATCCGGTCCACTGCGGGTTCCGCCATACGGACCAGTTCGCAGAGGCTCGCGTCACGCGTGCTGTACGCTTCGGTGGCGCGCTGGATTGCCTGCTCCACCAGGCCCGCCATGGCGAGAAGACGCTCACGCAGTTCCTCAAGGCTTTGCTGGAAATGAACCCGCATCAGCCGAACCTTCCCGTGATGTAATCCTCCGTGCGCTTGTCAGAGGGGTTGGTGAAAATTTTGTGGGTGGCGTCGAACTCGACCAGCTTGCCGGTCAGAAAGAAGCCGGTGTTTTCCGCCACGCGCGCTGCCTGCTGCATATTGTGCGTCACGATCACAATGGTGTACTGGTCCTTCAGCTGAAAGATCAGGTCTTCAATTTTTGAGGTGGAGACAGGGTCGAGCGCGCTGGCAGGCTCGTCCATGAGCAGAATCTCCGGGTCGACCGCGAGAGCGCGCGCGATGCAGAGCCGCTGCTGCTGGCCGCCGGAAAGGCTGCTGCCGGATTTCTTGCGCAAGTCGTCCTTGACCTCTTCCCAGAGCGCGGCCTGCTTGAGGGAGCGTTCAACGACATCATCCAGCACGTTGCGCCTGCGAAACCCGTTCAGCTTGAGTCCGCTGGCCACATTGTCGTAGATCGACATGGTGGGAAAGGGATTGGGCCGCTGGAACACCATGCCGACGCGGCTGCGAATTTCAACGGGCGACGAATCCTTGTAGATATCGAGGTCGCCCATGTGCACCGAACCTTCGACGCGCGCGGTTGGGTTC
>CAXUBG010000213.1:0-5101 GCA_964249285.1 uncultured Terriglobus sp.
CGACCAGCAGCGGATGCACAACGTCACCCTCGGCACCGTAAAGGTCGGCGCGGCGTACCAGCGATTGCAGCACGTTCGCCAGCATCTGCGCGTAAGGTCTCGCCTGCATCGCCCGGTCCTGCGCCCGGCGAAGCTTGGCCGCAGAGACCATCTTCATGGCCTTGGTGATCTGCCGCGTGTTTTTAACGGAGCGGATGCGCCGTTTGAGATCGAGTACGTTTGCCATCTATCGTGCTTGCTTTTCTTCGAGCCGTGCGACCCGGACTTCAAGTTCTGTGAGCTTACCGATGACTTGCAACATATCTGAGTGGAAGCGGTTCTCTAGTTGACTGATGCGGTTATCCAGCTTGCCAATCTCGGAACCTATGCGCGTATCCAACCGGCTTTCGATGGAACTCATCCGGGCGTCAAGCTTGTTGTAGTCGTTACGCGAAAGCAGTATGCCAACAAGCGCGGTAATCGTGGGAAGAGCGACGGCCAGTGCTGCAAGAACAATCTCCGGCTTCATTGCTCTCTCCTCGCTACAGTTTAGCAATTACGCAGTGACTAACTCCGGCTTCTGCTCCTGCTGGCTGTCCTTGAAGCTGCGCTTGTACTCGTTAATCGCATCTGTTAGCCGCTTACTCATGTCGTCATCGAGCGCCTTCTTGGACATGATGTCGTCCAGAATCTGCTTGCCCGTGCTGTTCATGTACTCATGTAAGCCGTGCTCGAAGGTCTGAATCTGCTTGACGTCCACATCATCCAGCAGGCCCTTGGTTCCAGCAAAGACGATGGCCACCTGCTGCGCCGCGGTGAGCGGCTGAAACTGCGGCTGCTTCAGGATCTCGACCAGGCGCGAACCTCGGTTAAGCTGCTTCTGCGTGGCGGGATCGAGATCGGAACCAAACTGGGCAAACGCGGCGAGCTCGCGATATTGCGCCAGGTCCAGCTTCAGCGTCGCGCCTACCTGCTTGGTGGCCTTCATCGCAGCCGCGAAACCCACGCGTGACACGGACAAACCCACGTTTACCGCCGGACGAATACCGGAGTTGAACAGGTCCGTTTCAACAAAGATCTGCCCGTCCGTGATGGAAATCACATTGGTGGGAATGTATGCGGACACGTCGCCGGCCTGCGTCTCAATGATCGGCAGCGCGGTGAGCGATCCGCCGCCCAGCTTGTCGGAGACTTTCGCGGAGCGCTCTAAAAGGCGCGAGTGGAGATAGAAAACGTCGCCGGGATACGCCTCGCGGCCTGGCGGACGGCGCAGGAGGAGCGAAATTTCGCGGTATGCCGCAGCGTGCTTGGACAGGTCGTCGTAGATGATGAGCGCGTGCTTGCCGCTGTCACGGAAATACTCACCCATCGCGGTCGCCGCGTAAGGGGCAAGATACGACATCGGCGCCGGCTCGGAAGCAGTCGCGGCAACGACGATAGTGTAGGCCATCGCACCGTAGCTCTCGAGCGTCTGCACCACCTGCGCCACGGAGGAACGTTTCTGGCCGACCGCACAGTAGATGCAAATTAAGTCGTTCTTGGCCGAGTTCAGAATCGCATCCAGCGCGATCGCGGTTTTCCCGGTCTGCCGGTCGCCGATCAGCAATTCCCGCTGGCCTCTGCCAATCGGAATCATGGTGTCGATGGCCTTGATGCCGGTCGCCATGGACTCGGTGACGGATTTGCGGTCGATCACGCCGGGCGCAAGCCGCTCCACCGGCAGGGTATGCGGCGTGTCAATGGGGCCCTTGTCGTCAATTGGCTGGCCCAGAGCGTTCACCACCCGGCCAATCAGAGCTTCCCCCACCGGCACAGCCATGATCTTGCCGGTCCGCTTCACCTCATCGCCTTCGCTGATTTCGGTGTAATCGCCCAGCAGTACAGCACCTACTTGATCCTCGTCCAGGTTCATCGCCAGGCCGCTGATGCCCTTGGGGAACTGAATCAGCTCGCCAGCCATGACCTTATCAAGACCGTGAATGCGTGCGATGCCATCGCCAAGCGAGATGATCGTGCCGACTTCGTCGACCGCGATTTTCTGCTCGTAATTCTCAATCTGCTGACGCAGCAGTTCTGTGATCTCGTCTGCCTTGAGCTGTGCCATGTCTTCCTTTTCTACTCTCTGCCGCGCCCGTATCGCGCGTGGTTGCCTTCGCCGCGGCTACACACCGGCAAGGTGCTGCTGCATCTGTTGCAATTGTCCGCGAACTGAACCATCGTACACGCGTGACCCCAGCCGGATGATGGCGCCGCCCAGCAGCGACTCATCCCGGCTCCACGTCACGCGTACATCGCTGCCAGCCAGTTCGCCTGCCTTCCACTTCAGCAGGTTGCGTTCATCTTGGGACAGTTCCTTCGCGGAAACAATCTCCACGTCCCCAATGCCCGTTGCCTCGTCAGCAAGGACACCATATTCGGTGACGATTTCGGGTAACGCATCAAGCCGCTGATGATCCATCAGGACCGCGATGAAGTTGCGGACCGTTTTCTCCATCCCAATCCGGCCTGCCACCGCGTCCAGCACCTTCAACTTATCCGTCTGCTGTAGCGAGGGATTCAGAAGGAACTCGCGGAGCTCGCGGCTTCCATCCAGCGTACCGGCAAAATCCTCTAACTGAGCCCGAACCGCGTCGGTGTTGAGATGCTGCGCGGCACTTACCTGCTGAAATGCACGTGCATACCGAAGCGTAAAGGCGGCCATCAGTTACGGCTCCCGTCCGCGTGGAGTTTGCCAGCGAAGCTTTCGATCAGGACGCGATCATCTTCTGGCGTGATCTGCAGTTGAGAGGTGGCATGCTGCACGGCGATGGCCGCCGCGTATGCGCGAAGTGAACGCTGCGCCGCAGCCGAAGCCGAGGCAATCTCCTGCTCGGCAGCCTGCAAAATGCGGGCTTTCTCTTCCTCCGCCTGCGCGTGCATGCGTTGTTCTTCCTCCGCGGCGGCTTCGTCGCTTTCGCTGCGCAGCGCGGCAATTTCGCCATCCAGCTTGCTAAGCCGCACCTCAACCGCGCTTAGCCGCGCACGCGCTTCTTCAGTTGCTACGCGAGCCTCGACGATGCCCTTCTGAATCGCCTCAGACCGGGTGCGAAACGTTTTGGGGAGAACCTTCACCAACGCGTACACCACCGCGGCGGCGAGGAGTAGAAAGTTGAGCCAGTTGAAGACAAACACCGATGTGGTGGGGTTCATCCCAGCCATGCCACCCAGCTTGATCACAGATGGCGATGGCAGTTTCAGCTTCGCTTCAGGATCATCGCTCTCTTTGCCGGCATTCGCCTCTGGCTCAGACCGCTGGCCAGACGCGGCGGACTGTGACGCGGGTGCCGCCGTCCCGGCCGGGGCGGGCAAAACACGGTGCTCAGGCTCTTGGCCCGGCGAAATCGTCGAGAAAGTCATTGCCGCAACGAGCAAGCCGTTGAAAAGAAGTCGCGACCCCGTCATCGTGCGGCTCCCGTTCCGGCGCGGTGCGGCAGAATGGCGGCAAGGATGCTTTGCGAAAGCGACGCCGCCCCTGCTTCGATGTCAGCCTTTGCTTCCGCCCCCGACCGTTCGACCGCGTCACGCGCGGCAGCAATCCGGTGCTGTGCGGCATCCCGCGTCTCCTGCAACGCGCTCTCTCGCGCCTCCGTAGCCGCCTTTTGCCGCGCCGCACGGGCACTGAATATTTCCGCGCGCGCGTCCCGCAGGCGCCGTTCATATTCGGCGGTTTTGGCTTCGGCGGAAGCGATCGCGCCTTTCGCTTCGTCCATGGCACCGCCAGTCCTGCTGTACCGCTGAGCCAACACCTTTTCTAGCGGTCGGCGGACGAGAAACGCATAAGCACCCAGGAGGATCAGAAAAAACACAATCGTCGGCACGGAGCCGATGAGGAGGTCGCCAAGTTGGTGAAGAATCGCTTCCATGCAGGACCGTACGCCGCGTTCAAGAGGAAGCAGCCCCACGTCATCGCCATCGGAGGACTGCGGTAGGTGCCAGGCTGAACGGAGCCAACACCTTCCTTATACCAACCGGCAACTCCATCGGTCAACGCAAACCCGTAGCCCGCTCTGCTGCGGGTCGAAGGACAGCCCGCTCTCAAGCGTGTACAGTCATGACCGCTCGCGACTGCTTCCATTGCCGGCCCGGCGAAGTCTCAACACCTGTGGGAGCCGTCGACACGAGCGGCGCGTTGTAAGTGCGGCTATTCGCGCCCATGCGACGCCTTGCCGCCACTGTTCGGGAGTCCAATGTACATGGTGCTTTCGCGTGCGGCGATGGTTTTACCCGTTCTCCTGGCGTGGTCACTCGCGGCCTCGGCGGCAGATCGTTGTCACGCTTTGACGGCGTTTCAGATGGGCGCCACAGAGATCGGCCTGCCGACGCGGGGAGCGCAGGTTCTCTCCGCGAAAAAAGTAGCAAATGCTCACGGAGGCTTTTGTAAGGTGCTGGGGAAGATCCGCTCCGTCGACCCCGTGGCCGACCCGATCCGCTTTGAAGTGAATCTGCCTGAGTCGTGGAACGGTAAAGCTGTGCAGTACGGAGGGGGTGCCTTCGATGGCTATCTCCACGAATCGGACGGGCTGCGCGCGACGGTGGTTGGCGATCAACGCGAGCCAACTCCGCTTGAGCAGGGATACGCTACTTTTGGCAGCGACTCCGGCCACCACCATCACTACCTTCTGCTGCCGGACGTAGTAAACGCCGTGAACGCGAAATTTGCGTTGAACCAGGAGCAGCGCAAAAACTTCGCTTCCGATGGGCTTAAGAAAGCTCACGACGTAGCTCTCGCGTTGATGAACGCCCGGTACGGTTCGCCTCCGAAACGGGTGTACTTCATCGGTGGCTCTACTGGCGGCCGCGAGGCGATGAAAGTTGTGGACCGGTGGCCGGAGGACTATGACGGCGTCATCGCTGCCTACGCCGCCTGGAACCAGCTTGAAAGCGCTCTGCAGTTCATCCGGTTATCGCAGGCGATGTATGTGAAGGAAAAGGGCGGACAATCGGGATGGCTGCCGTCAGCGAAGACAAAGCTGCTCCGCGACGCAGTGCTGAGTGCCTGTGATGCGCAGGACGGACTCAAGGATGGGATTGTAAGTGACCCCGCCGGCTGTCATGTTGATGTCCTCACGCTGCGCTGCAGCGA
>CAXUBG010000214.1:0-5038 GCA_964249285.1 uncultured Terriglobus sp.
AGCAAGACTTAATTTTGCGCTAGGATCACTCCCACTCGATGGTGCTGGGCGGCTTTGAGGTGATGTCGTAGACGACGCGGTTGATCCCGGGGACCTCGTTGACGATGCGGCTGCTGATAGTGCGCAGGACGTCGTAGGGCAGCGGCACCCAGTCGGCGGTCATGCCGTCTTCGCTGTGCACGGCGCGGATGGCGCAGGTGTAGGCGTAGGTGCTCTCCTAAACAATAAAAAAAAAAAATTTGACTGGCAGCAGGACGGCGAAGCTCTGCCAGATGGTGCGGTACAGGCCGGCCTTCTTGATTTCAGTCGCGACGATGTCGTCGGCGTTTTGCAGAATTTCGACGCGCTCCGGCGTGATTTCGCCCAGGATGCGGACGGCAAGGCCGGGACCGGGGAATGGTGGCCGTTCGAGCACCTCGCCGGGCATACCGAGGTCGCGGCCGACACGGCGCACCTCGTCCTTGAAGAGGTCGCGCAACGGTTCGATGAGCTTGAGCTTCATGTTGTCGGGCAGGCCGCCGACGTTGTGATGGCTCTTAATGGTTTGCGATGGGCCTTTGACGCTGGAGGACTCGATGACGTCGGGGTAGAGAGTTCCCTGCACCAGCCACGCGACCTCATGACCGGTGGTGTCATGCGGCAGTTCGCCGTGGTGCTCCTGCTCGCGCAGGATGCGCGCGGCTTCATCGTCAAAGACGGCGATGAATTCGCGGCCAATGATTTTGCGCTTGGTCTCAGGGTCAGTGATGCCACCCAGTTGCGTAAGGAAGCGCTTGGACGCATCGACCGCCACGACGTTCAGGCCGAGGCGCTCGCGCATGTTGGCCTGCACCTGCGCAAACTCGTTTTTACGGAGCACGCCGTTGTTTACAAAGATGCAGGTGAGCCGGTCGCCAATGGCGCGTGAGACCAGCACCGCGGCCACGGCGGAGTCGACGCCGCCGGAGAGGCCGCAGATAGCGCGTCCGCTGCCCACCTGCCTGCGGATGGACTCGATGGTGGTGTGAATAAAGTGTTCCGCTGTCCAGTTTGCTGCTGCGCCGCAGATTCCAAGGACGAAGTTACGGAGGAGATCCGTTCCCTGCTTGCTGTGCGCGACTTCGGGGTGCCACTGGACGGCGTACAGATTGCGGCTTTCGTTTGCGATCGATGCGATGGCACTGCCCGTCTGTGCAGCCGTGGTGAAGCCGTCCGGCGGTTCGACGACGCTATCGCCGTGGGACATCCAGACGTCCAGCGTTGCAGGCAGGCCCTGGAAGAGCGGATTGGGAGCAGTGACCGCCACCTGTGCATCGCCGTACTCGCGCTTATCCGACGGGACGACCTTGCCGCCAAGGTGATGCGCCATGAACTGCATGCCATAGCAGATGCCAAGGACAGGCAGGCCGAGGTGCAGGATGGCCGGGTCGGCCTTGGGTGCGTCTGCGTCGTAGACAGAACTGGGGCCGCCGGAGAGAACGATGCCGGCAGGATGGAGCGCGCGGATGGAGTCAAGCGGCGCGGTGCAGGGTATGACGACTGAGAAGACGTTGAACTCGCGAATGCGCCGCGCAATCAGCTGCGTGTATTGAGCACCAAAATCGACAATGACGACGGTAGAACTATCCACGTTGCCATTCTACTGGCGCACATTGTGGAGACTCCGGCGCCCTCAGCGCGGTCTGCTATGAGCGGTCCTTGGTGCGTGTGCTTTGGACGCCGGTGACAATGGCAGCGCCTACCAGGATGATGACCACGCCTGTGATCCACGTTTGCGGCACATGCATCAGGTGCATGACATAGACAGCGCCTGCGATCACGATAAGGTACCCAACCAGGTAGATGGCAAAGTTCATGCGGGAGCATTCCTCCGGAAGATCAACCGTGTGATGCAGCTAGACCGCCGGGGTTGGCTGCCGTGATGCCTGCCAGAGCCGCAAGTAGGATGAGAGGCGGGCGACATGGAAGAAGTCTGAGGCGAGCACGTACCACACGGTCACGCCAACATTCCACCAAAAGAGGAACTGGTCCGTCATAACGGATTGGAATGGGAGCGGACACGCGGAAAAGACCATGGCCAGGACGAGCAGCGCAAGCTTGACAATGCCGAGCACGAGATTGATCTCGATGAGGCCATTGCGCAGGGTGCCGAGGCGCAGCGCACGGCGAACGCTTTCAAGCGGGCCGCTGCCGTGGATCATGGCGAGGAGCGGCGCGACGCTGAAAATCCAGCCCGTCAACGCGGAGAACGTGAAGAGGACCAGCGTCAGGGCAATGGCTCCGCCGACATACACCATGATTCCTGGCTCCTGGCCAGCAGCGACGGGCTGCAGGATGCTCCAGGCGGCCAGTGCACGCAGTCCGAACCACCATGCAGCGGCGGCGGCGGCAAGGGGCAACACGCGCAGCAGTTGCAAGATGACGAGTGTTGCGGGCCTGGCTTGGAGCGTACGATCCATGCGCTTGAGCACGGCCGTGCGGCCCAAACCAGAGACGATGGCCCACGATGCCAGCAGAAGTGGCAGCAACCAGGCGGCTGCGTGATACAGGCCGGGTCCTATGATCTCTGCAAAACGCGCCAGGGTGGAGGAGGCTGCCGTAGGATCCGTGAGCATCTGGTTGATGGAGGTGTTTTCAATGCCCGACGCACGCCACGGCACGCCGTTGAGGACGCGCATTGCCTGCACATACACCAGCGAGAGTGCCGGGATCCCGAATAGCCATCGCCATGCGACTTCAAGCAGCGTAAGCGCGGGGCGCTGGCGCAGGTAGGAGAGGTTCGCGACGAAGCCCTGCGTCGTGCGTTGCGCCGTGCGAGGCTGAACGGCCGTGGCCATCAACCCCTCACGACGAAATTGACCAGCTTGCCCGGCACAGCGACGACTTTCACAATGGTCCTGCTACCCAGCCGTCCGGTCACCTTGGCGTCAGCGTGCGCCGCAGCTTTCACAGTGTCACCATCCGCGTCCGCTGTGACCCGGATGACAGTGACGAGCTTGCCATTGATCTGGACGGGGATTTCGATTTCGTCCTCGCGGGCGAGTTGCGCATCGGCTTGTGGCCAGGGCTGGCGAAAGACAGCTCCCTCATGGCCGAGTTCCGTCCAGAGTTCCTGCGCGAGGAAGGGCGCAAACGGGGCGAGCAGAAGAGTGAGAGAGCGAAAGACCTCGCGCTGAATGGCAGGCGCAATTTCACCGGAGTCCATCGCGGCCTCATTTGCGCTGACTTCATTGACCAGGATCATGATGCTGGCGATGCTGGTGTTGAAGTGCCAGCGTCCGCTGAAATCAAGGGTGATTTTAGCGATGGTCTGGTGCAGTTTGCGGAGCAGATGCTGCGCTGCGGGCGAGAGTGCCCCCTCGATCACGGCGGCTTTGTCTCCGCGCAGGAGCGGAGCGTACTTCGTGGTGAGCCGGTAGACCTTGGTGAGGAAGCGGTAGACGCCCGCGACACCGTCCTCCTGCCAGTCGAGATCGCGGTCTGGAGGTGCGGCGAAGAGGGCGTAGGCGCGCGTGGCGTCCGCACCGAATTTGGCGATCATCTCGTCGGGCGAGACAACATTTCCTTTCGACTTGGACATTTTTGCGCCATTCTTAATGACCATGCCCTGCGAAAACTGCCGGGTGACCGGCTCGCTGTTCTGGACCATGCCGAGGTCACGCATGACCCTGGTCCAGAAGCGGGAGTAGATGAGGTGGAGAATGGCATGCTCGACGCCACCGATGTATTGATCGATGGGAAACCAGTAGTTCGCGATGCCGCTGTTGAAAGGCGCGGCGCTGTTGTGCGGGTCAGTGTAGCGATAGAAGTACCAGGACGAGTCGACAAAGGTGTCCATGGTATCGGTCTCGCGGCGCGCGGGACCGCCGCAGACAGGACACGCCGTGTTGACAAAGTCCGGCACGCGGGCCAAAGGTGAGCCATCAACATCCGCCAGGTCCACCTGCTCCGGCAGCAGCACCGGCAGCTGGATCTCCGGCACGGGCTGCATACCGCATTGGTCGCAGTAGACGACGGGGATCGGCGTGCCCCAGTAACGCTGACGGGAGACACCCCAGTCCTTCAGGCGGTAGGTCGTGGTCTTCTTGCCGAAGCCGTTTGCCTCGGCGTAGGCGGTCATCTTCTCCTGCGCTTCCAGGGCGGCTTCGCCGGTCCACTCGCCGCTGTCCATCAGCACGGCTTCAGCCTTGTCTGTGTATGGCAATGCCAGATCGTCCGTGTCGGGGTTGGGTGCGACAACGCGACGGATGGGCAGGTTGTATTTGGTGGCGAACTCGAAGTCGCGCTCATCATGCGCGGGCACGCTCATCACAGCGCCAGTGCCATAGCCGGAGAGCACGTAGTTTGCCACCCACACGGGCAGGCGCTCGCCGTTGAACGGGTTGACGGCGAAGCGGCCCGTATCCACGCCGTGCTTCGGCAGCTCGCCCAGCAGGTCGGTGTCGCGGGCGGTCTTCTGCTCGGCGAGCATCTTGTCCACTTCAACCGACAGCGGAGCATCCATCGCAGCCCAGTGCTGGATGATGGGATGATCCGGCGCGAGCTGCAGCGATGACGCTCCGAAGATGGTGTCGATGCGCGTCGTGAAGACCGTGATGGTCATGCGATCCGTGCAGCCATCGACCGCGAACGTGACCTCCGCGCCCTCGCTGCGGCCGATCCAGTTACGCTGCATGGTGCGGACCTTGTCCGGCCAGCCGTCCAGCTGGTCCAGGCCGTCCAGCAACTCGTCCGCATACTTGGTGATGCGGAAGAACCACTGCGTCAGGTCGCGCTGCTCGACAAGCGTATCCTCATGCCGCCAGCAGCAGCCCGCGATCACCTGCTCGTTGGCCAGCACGGTATTGCAGTTGGGACACCAGTTGACCTTGCTCTTCTTGCGAAAGGCGAGGTCGCGTTTCAGCATCTCCAGGAAGAACCACTGGTTCCAGCGGTAGTACTCCGGCAGGCACGTCGTGATTTCGCGCTGCCAGTCGTAGGCCAGGCCCAGCCGCGCAAACTGCTCGCGCATCTCCGCGATGTTGCTCAGCGTCCACTCGCGCGGCGCGATGCCGTTCTT
>CAXUBG010000215.1:0-5012 GCA_964249285.1 uncultured Terriglobus sp.
TTGCCCGCGGCCAGCGCACGCCGCATCGCCGCGAGGTATACAGCAGTCTTCCCGCTCCCGGTGACGCCGTGCAGCAGATGCGGGCGAAACCCCCCGGCGCTCATCGCAGCGGCTATGCCCGCCAGGGCCTCCGTTTGCGCTTCGTTCAGCATGTGCGGCGCCGCTTCCGGCATCAGGCGCGACATGTGAAACGCCTGCGGCTGCTCTTCCAGCCGCACCAGGCCACGCTTCACCAGCGTCCGCAGCGTGGAAGCCGGCACGGGCAACCCCCGCAGTGCCAGCACATCCATCCGTCCGCCCGCCGCGCTCAGCTCCGCCAGCAACGCCGTCTGGTTGCCATTCAGCTTGGGCAACCGCATGTCCTCCACCAGCACCGCCACGTGTTCCAGCCGGCGAGCATCCCGCTCCCGTGCTTCCGTGTCGCGGCCAAGCCACCGCTTCCGCACCATGCCGTCCAGCAGAGCCTTATTCGCCCCAGTCTTCCGTAGAGCCGCGACCGTCGCCGCGCCGCCACCCTCCAGCGCATTCAGCACCGCATACTCACGGTCCTGCTCCTCTGGCTGCAGGCGCGACCGCCGCGACGACCCGCGCTCCGCACCCTCGTACAGCACGCGGCGTCCCTGCTCCGTGATGCGGTACAGCAGAACGCGCCGTACCTCTGCGGTCAAAGGCATCATGCCGCGCAGCACCTCACCCAGCGGCGCGACGTAATACTGCGCAATCCATTCGGCCAGCCGCATCAGCTCCGGCGGCAGCAGCGCCTCATCGTCCAGCACGCTCTGGACCGGTTTGATCTCAAACCCTGCATCCGGCTCGTCATCGTGCACGCGCAACACGATGCCCGCCAGCCGCTGCCCGCTGAAGGGCACCAGCACACGCGCGCCCACCACCGGCGCCGCGCCGTTCAGCAAATACGTAAACGCCTGATCCAGAGACACCGGCAGCGCGACATCCACAAACTGGGGCACAGTCACAGTGTAGTGTTGCCTCAGCTTAGTCCGGCATGTGAGACGCGCGTGGCCACGAAGAGGACATGTGCCGTGTGCACCTCCTGTCCACAGCCAGAACATGAGGCACACACCGGCACATCAGCAGTGCGCGGGAGCCGCTCCTACGCACGATAAAGCGCGTTAGCGGGCTCCGCCTGCCACTTCCAGAATCGAGCCGTTTACCCAGCGCGCATCGTCCGAGGCAAGGAACACCGCGACATCCGCTGTGTCGTCTGGCTGCCCCACGCGGCCAAGTGGCGTCGTCGCCGTCACCTGCTTCTCAAATGTGTCATCGCCACCTGTAAACGTTTTCACGCCCTCTGTAATGATGAGCCCGGGGCTGAGCGAGTTCACGCGAATTTTCTTCGGCCCAAGTTCCGCCGACAAGACGCGCGTAATGGTGTCCACCGCACCCTTTGTCGAGGCATACACCGCGGCGTTCGCAAATGCCCGCGTCGCAACGACCGAACTGATGTTGATGATGCTGCCGCCATCGGGCCCGAACAGCGGGAGCGCCGCCTTCGTGGTGAACAGCAGTCCCTTCACGTTGGTGTTGTACTGCCGGTCGAACTCAGCCTCCTCCGTGACCTCCAGCGGCGCCCAGCCGTACACACCCGCATTGTTTACCAGGATGTCCAACCGGCCAAACTGCTTCTTCACTTCGGCAAACAGCGCCTCCCGGTCAGCGGTCACGGCCACGCTGCCGCCGATCACCACGGCTTTCCCGCCCGCATCCGTAATCGCCTTTGCGGTGCTGTCCGCGCCGGCTTTGTCGCTCGCGTAATTCACGACCACGGTCGCGCCTTCACGTCCGAACGCCTTCGCAATGCCAGCGCCAATGCCCTTGGACGCACCCGTCACCACCGCTATTTTGTTCTGCAGTTTACCCATCGCATTACCATCCGTTCTAAAAGTCGAATACTTCGACGCTCATCGAAATGGATGTGATGGAGAGGTGTTGGTTTCAGGAAGTTTCTTACGCGCTGTTCGTGCTTCTACTGTCCACACGCCGAAAACTCTGCGCGTCCACCTGGAATGCGGTACGGTGCACTCCTGCATCGACTGCTACTTGCAAACGGTGTCTGCCCGTTTTGTGCCGGGCTTTGTCAGTTCGAGATGCCTGGTGCAGCACTCACGGAAGGCCGCGAGGACATTCCGAACTCGCTTGCGCGACCTGCAGCGCCACGTTCAGCTTCATCCACACATCGGCCCGGTCATACTTCATCTCCGGCAGTTCCGAAGGCTGGACATGCCGGAAGCCGACCGACTCATACAGATGAACGGCATTCGGAAGCTTGGTACTGCTGCCCAGGAACACTGTGTGCGCACCGCGTGCCCTGGCCTGCTCGATCACATACAGGAGCAAGTGCCGTCCCGTACCCTGTCCACGCATCGCCGAAGCCACCGCCATTTTGGACAGCTCATACACGCCTTCATCAAAACGGATCAGCGCGGCACATCCCACGACCGCGAACTCATCGACGGCGACATACACCTCTCCGCCGGGCTCAACAATCGTGCCATATGGATCGCTCAGCGTACGCCGGTCTTTCTCTTCCAGCCGGAAAAGCTTCTCGATCCACTCCTCGTTCAGCACTCGGAACGCCTCCGCGTCCTTCGTCGTCTGCATCGGACGAAACGTCACAGTAGCGGTGCTGTTAGACTTTTCCATCCGGTCAGCCTACCCGCGATCCCTCCTGCTGTCCAGATGCATACTCTTGCAGTCTGCATCCGTTAGGCTCCAGCTCGACACGTCCACGTTAACCCTGACGGACGCACCGGAAGCCTGCGGCGAAGCGACTATCCGGAACTCGTGTTCACCCTGTGAAGGCGAATCCCGAGGCACTTGTCTTCTTTTCTGACCGCGAACCAGTGTTCCACGTAGGAACGTTCTTACCACGGCGTCCGGCGGCTTTCTCAGGCAAACGTTGGGATGGTAGTGTTTGAACACGGCCCGCTCATGCGCAGACTCCTCCTCCTGTTGTTGTTCGCTCTCACCGTGCGGTCCGCGGCTATCACCCAGGCGTGTACCGGTTTATGCCTGCAGCAGGTCGCTTGCGCCTCCGGCACCACGACCTCCATCAGCGGCACCGTCTACGCACCCAACGGCGTGAACCCGTTGCCTAACGTGCTGGTGTTTATCCCCAACGCACCGGTGCCCGCCTTCACGCCTGGGGTAGCCTGCATCACAGGCGGAACAGTACCCGGCGGATCGCCGCTGGTCGGCACCGTCACCGCACCGGACGGCACCTTCCGCATCGATAACGTGCCTGTTGGCAGCAACGTACCCCTCGTCATTCAGTCAGGGCGTTGGCGGCGGCAGCTTACCGTCTCCACTGTGACGGCGTGCACCGATAACGCCTTTTCCACGCGTATGCCACGCAATCAGGGCGAAGGCGACATCCCGCTGTTTGCCGTCGCCACCGGCTCTGCGGACGAAGTCGAATGTGTTCTTCGCAAGGTCGGCATTGACGACGCGGAGTTTACCAATCCGCTGTCGACCGGCCGCATCCACGTGTACGCTGGAGCGAACTCAAAGGGCGCCATCATCGACACGAACACGCCGTCGCAGTCTTCCCTGATGAGCAGTCTCAGAGCCATGAAGCAGTATGACGTACTGATGCTGCCGTGCCAGGGCGGCCAGTTTACCCAGCCTGCAAACGATCTCACCAACTTCGTCCAGTATGCAAACGCGGGTGGGCGGGTTTACGCCAGCCATTACTCTTACGTGTGGCTGTATCAGAATGCTCCATTCGACACCGTGGCAAAGTGGCACGTAAATCAGCCCTTTCTGCTCGACGGCACGGCGACCATAAATCCCTCGTTCTACGGTGCCAGCACGCTGACCACGTGGCTGCAGGCCGTCGGCGCGACCACCACGCCAGGCCAGGTCGGCTTGGAAACCCTCAAGCATGACGTGGACGGCGTCAACCCGCCAACGCAATCGTGGCTTACCTGAACGATCAGGCCGACGGCAACCCCGTCATGCAGCTGACCTTCGACACGCCGGTCGCCAGCAACAACCAGTGCGGGCGCATCCTGTTTAACGAGTACCACATTGAGGGACGGCAGGCCGGTCAATCATCGCCAGCGGGTAAGACGTTTCCGAAAGAATGCGACCCAACGGTGCCGTTTGATGGTCAGGAAAAGCTGCTGGAGTACAGCCTCTTTGATCTTACAAACCAAGGCACGATCGCTGCCCTTACCCCTTCGCCGCATGACTTTGGAACGGGGTACATCGGCTTTGTCAGCGATCCGCAAACGTTTACCTGGACGAACAATTCCATCTTCAACGCCAGCGTCTCCTCGGCGAGTGTGACCGGCCCATTTACCGTGACCGGCATCAACAACTGCGGGACCGTGGCACCGGGCGGTTCATGCACCATTGCCGTGGTCTACGCGCCGGTGGCAGCTGGGCCGGCCACGGGTACTCTGTTCGTCGTGTCCAACGGCAACACTGCGACCGCCTCGCTGACCGGGACAGGCGCGCAGCCACTGGTGCTGTCTACCAACGCGCTTACCTGGGGCAACACGGACGTCGGAGCCTCTGCAACCCAGACCTTGAATGTTCACAACTCCGCGTTCGGAACCGTCGCCCTTGGTCAGCCCGCAGTGACCGGTGACTTCGCTTTGCAGACCACCTGCGGCAATACACTGCGGAGCGGAGCAAACTGCACCATAAGCGTGACGTTTACGCCCGCTGCAACCGGCCCGCGCACAGGGGAGGCCGCGATCAACGGCCTGACCGCCAGCCTGTCCGGTAACGGCGTGGACTTCTCCACTGCCTTTACACCTGGTTCTGGCAAGGACATTGCCGGGATCGCGGTGAGCACGCCGTTGGCTGTTTTGCCCATCGCAGGTTTTAACACGCCCGTTTCGATGACGTGTACGACCACTGCGCCGGCATCCACCTGCTCTGCCAGCATCGCCAGTGTCGTGCCCTCAGCCGGAGCGGGTGTGGGCGTGCAGATCACCACAACGGCGAAGTACACGGTGATTGGTTATGGCGGCGCTGGCATGATC
>CAXUBG010000216.1:0-414 GCA_964249285.1 uncultured Terriglobus sp.
GGACAGGAACAACAGCACCGGCGTGCGCAAAGAAAAGTCGAGAGCGCGCCGGTGCCATCCCAGCACACGCCCCAGCACGCGCCCGGGCTCCCCGTGATGCTCCGCTCCACCGCCGCGTGAAGCGTCACGCCTGCCCAGGAGCAGAAGAGCCAGTCCCGGGGTAAAGGTCACGGCCAGCGCCAGCGACGTCAGCAGGGCAATGGTCATCGTAATGGCCAGCGCACGAAAGAAGCTGCCCGTCACGCCGGTCACCGCGATCAGCGGCAAAAACACCACAACCGGCGTGATCGTCGATCCAACCAGCGGATGCGCGATCTCTTTCAGCGCCATGCGCACGGAGTCCGTCCGCGATTCGCCCCCGTCGCGATGCAGGACGATGTTTTCGACGACGACGATTGCATCATCGATGACGAG
>CAXUBG010000216.1:424-4991 GCA_964249285.1 uncultured Terriglobus sp.
CGATTGTGGTGGTGGAGAACATCGTCCTGCATCGCGACGTCGATCACCAGGCCGATCGCGGCCGCCAGACCGCCCAGCGTCATCAGGTTGAAACTCTGGCCCAGCAGCCACAGCGCCAGCACCGTCGCCGCCACCGTCACCGGAATCACCAATCCGGCAATCAAGGACGACCGCCAGTCCCGCAGGAAGAGAAACAGGATCACGCACGCCAGCAACAGTCCGATCAGGATCGCGTCGCGCACACTGCGAATACTTTCCCGCACCAGACCGGACTGGTCATAGTACGGCTGCAACTGTACGCCACGTGGCAGCTTCGGCTTCAGCTGCTCGATCTGCGCGGCAACGCCATCGGCCACCGCGACCGTGTTGCTGCTGGGCTGCCGCGTAATGTTGATCAGCACGGCGGGCTGCCCGTTGGCGCGCACGGCGGTGTAGACCGGCATCGTCGCTGGCGTCACGACTGCGATGTCGCCGATACGTATGGGCGCGCCACCGGTAGTTGTTTTCACCGTCAGCTGCCGCAGGCCGTTCAGATCATGCGCCTGCGCGCCCACCAGCGCGAGGACGAGTTGGTGATCCTGCTCATAGAGGCCGGGAGAATCGATGATGTTGGAGGTCTGCACCGCATTGGTCAGGTCCAGAATCGTCACGCCCGCGGCCTGCAGCTTGGCCATGTTCGGGATGATGTGAAACTCCGGCACCGCACCGCCCTGGATCGTGACGGTACTCACCCCTGCCACACGGTTCAGCGGCGGCTTCAGCGTATAGGTCGCCAATTCCCAGAGCTGGCTTTGGGTCTGCGTGGAGGATGTCAGGCTGTAGCCAAGAATCGGAAACGTCGCAAAGGTCAGCCGGTTGGTGGTGATCTTTGCCGTGGAGGGCAGTGTCTGCCCCACCTTGCCCAGCGCCGCATCCACCAGCTGCAGTGTGCGGAACATGTCCACCGACCAATCGAAAAACAGGCTCACCTCGGCCGATCCGCGGCTCGTCGTCGAGCGCACCGTCACCAATCCCGGCACGGAGTTCACCGCGTCCTCAATCGGCTTGGTGACCGTCACCTGCATCTGCTCGACCGGCATCACGCCGTTATCTACGCCAATCACCACGCGCGGAAAGTTCGTTTCCGGAAACACTGCGATGGGCGTTTGGAAAAAGGCGTAGATGCCTGCCAGGGTCAGCGCCACGGCCAGAAACAGCACCGTGCGGACGGACCGTGCCAGCCAGTACGCCGCCGCTGGCTTTGCCTCTGCTATTTCGGCCAGCACCGGCATCAGTCCTTGTCCCCGGCGGCACCCGGCTTGTCTTTTACGGTGCCGGACTTGCCGTCATCGTCGCCCTCGCCGGGCGTGCCCACCTTCACCTTCGTGCCGTCGTCCAGGCCGTACCCGCCCTCCACAATCACGTTGTCCGCGGCGGTCACGCCGCTCAGGATCTGCACCGCTTCCGGTGTCCGGATGCCGGTCGTCACGGCACGCTTGTGCGCCGCGCCGTCTGCGCCCGCCACCAGGACGTTCGCCGCGCCGCTCTCGCCCGGCAGTATCGCCGCCGCGGGCACCTGCAACGCATTCGGAACCGCGGTGCCCTGCATCACCGCATGGACCGGCGTGCCCACTTTCAACCGGCCATCCGCGTTCGGCAGCTTGAGCCACACCTCTACGGTCGTTGATCCCGGGTCGAGCGCCGGGCTGATAAAGCTCACCGCCGCGTCCACCGGCTCGCTCACCCCAGGCACCGTCACCTCCGCCTTGTGGCCCACCGTCAGCTTCTGCGCGCTCGCCGCCGCCAGGTGCAGCTTGGCCAGCAGCGACGACGTATCCATCACGGTGATCACCGTTGCTCCGGCCTGCGCGGTCTCGCCCGGAAACAGCGGCCGCTCCGTCACCACGCCGCTGATCGGGCTGCGCAGCGACGCATAACTCACCTGCGCCTCCGCCGATTGCAGCTTGCCGCGCGCCGACGTCAACTGGCCTTGCGCGGACTCCTTGCCCGTTCGCTGCGTCGTCTGCTGCACGGCCTGCAGGTGCTGCGCCGCCTGGTCGTACGTGGCCTGCGCCTGCACTGCCGCCGCATACGCTGTGTCCGCGTCACGCCCGGAGAGCGCTCCCTGCTGGAACAGCCGCCGCCGCTCATCGGCCGTCCGCTGCGCCACGTCGCGCGCGGCCTTGGCCTGGTCCGCGTCGCCCTGCGCCTTCTTCACCTCTTCCGGAAGCGTCGCCGCCGTCACCAGCGAGTAGTTAGCCTCCGCCGACGTAAACGCGCCGCGCGAATCCAGCGCATTGCCCGCCAGATCGCCAGCCTCCAGCGCCAGCAGCAGCTGCCCCCGCTTCACATGCGCGCCGCGCTGCACATACTCCGCGCGGATCGGCGCGCTGATCCGCGGTGAAATCGCCGCCTGCGACAGCGGTGCCAGAATCGCATCAGCCGCGATCTCCTCCGCGATCGGTCCCTTCGATGGATGCGCGGCCTGTACCGCAACCGCAATCTCCGGTGTCTCGTCAGCGCTCTTCTTGCATCCGGCAACCAGCAGCAGAGCCGCGCCCAGCGGCATCCATCGCATCCCTCGAAAGCATGCGTTCATCGTCAAAACCGTCCTGTCAGGGTCTGCAAACTCGCCAGCGCCAACTGGTAGCGGGAGAGTCCGTCCACCTGCGCATTTTCCGCCGCCGTCAATGTGTTTTCCGCGTCCACCACTTCCAGAACGGTGCTTTCGCCGTCAAGGTACCGCAGGTTCGTCAGCCGCAAACTCTCGCGCGCCGTCACCACGCTCGCATCCAGCGACGCCAACTGCTTGCTGGCCGCTTCCGCCTCCGCATAAAACTCCTGCAGGTTGGCGATGGACCGCCGCTGTGCCGCGCTCAGCGCAACCTTCGCCACATCCTCCCGCAGCCGCGCCTGCTTGATGCGCCGCTCTGTCGAAAGCCAATCCCACACCGGAATATCCAGCCCGGCGCTCATGCTGTAGCCCAGGTTGCGAATGCCATCCGGCCCGTTGACCCCAAAGTTCGTCGCATCGATGCCGTACGTAAAGTTCAGCGCAAGTTCCGGCAGCAGTGCTGTCTGTGAGGTGTACGTCTCGGCCTGGCTGATGCGCAAGGACGCCAGCGCGCTCCGCAACTCGGGATTGTTCGCCGCGGCCAGCGTCTGCACCCCCGCGCGGTCCGGCAGCAGCGGCGGCCCGGCTGCCGTGGCCAGCGTGAACGCCGTCGCCGGATCCGGGTACAGCAGAACGCCCAGTTCCAGCCGGTTCCGTGCCGCCGCAAGCTGCGCATCCGCCAGTTCGCGCTCCCGTTGCTGCTCCGTCAGCTGCGCCTTCAGAACGTCGGCGTGGGCCGCCTCCCGCGCGGCTTCGCGCTGCTGTGTGATGTCGACAAAGCGATTGGCTTCCGCCAGGGCGCGTTGCGCGATTTCCACCTTCGCCTGCCCGGCACCCGTGCCAAAGTACAGCGAGACCACAGTTGCAACCAGGCCGCGGCGCGCGACCTCCAGCTCAGCAGCGGCAAGAGCAGCGGTCGCATCCGCAAACTTCAGGGCCGCGATCTGTCCCAAACCGATCGTTTCGTTGAAAACTCCTTGACTGGCATACTCGCGGACGGCGTTGTTTGCAATAAAGATGGGCGACGGCGCATTGGTAGTCTGCCCGATGCGGCTGGCCGGGACGCCGTTCGGCTGGGTGTAGATCGCTTGATTGTGATAGGTCGCGGTTGGCAGCAGCGAGGCGCGCGCGTTGGTGCGCTCCAGTACCTGTATTTTCTGCTCGGCCTGCGCGGCGGCAAAGGCCGGTTCGTTTGCCTGGGCCAAAGCGATGGCCTGGTCCAGCGTCAATGCGGATGCGGGCCGCGTGCTCTGCGGTTGCTGGGAGGCCTGCGCTTCCGCCCCGGCCGCACACAGCGCGATCAGGCAAAGGACAGCAATGCATTGGCCGGCACGTACAATCACCACGCTTCGCATACTACGTGGAGTTCCTTAATCCCGGCTGAAGCCGGTCAGCCGCCGGTAAGCGCGCCAACGCCCTACAGGAAGGCGTCATCGGGACGCACCGGTTCGATCCGCCGCAACAGCAGGAGGTATGACGCGATCCCGATGCTCAGATAGATGGCGGCGATGCTGAAGGCCCACGTATACCCGCCGGTTCGCTGTACGGTGATGCCGGTGAGGATGGGCGCGGCGATGGCCGAAATCTGATTTGAGAAATTGAAGATGCCGCCGACCTTGCCGGTGCTCGAATTCGGCACGAGCAGGGACGGCAGGCTCCACAAAACCGGCGAAGCGGCGGAGAGGCCGCTGATGGCAATCGAGATCGGGATCAGCGCCGAGAGCGGGCTGTGCGCGAAGATGGCACCCGCGATCCCAAGGCCGCAAGCCGTGCCACCAATCAGCACGGCACGCCGCACACGGGGAGCATCATAGCCGCGCTTCACCAGCGAGTCCACCAGCACGCCACCGATCAAGAGGCCGGAGAGCGCGGCCAGCAGCCACGGTGCGGCAGTGAACAAGAAGGTGTCCCGCAGCGAGATATGTAACGTGTGCGCTAGATAGGTCGGCAGCCATGTCAGCAGAAGGTAAAAGG
>CAXUBG010000217.1:0-4975 GCA_964249285.1 uncultured Terriglobus sp.
GTCCAGCAGCGTCAGGTAGAACTGGACGTGGACGGCTTCTTCGTAGAGCTGGCGTGAGAGGTACAGCCGCGCTTCCGGCGAGTTGATGTGCTTGTAGAGGTTTAGCACGAGGTTATTGGAGACGATGGAGTCTCCGGTGGCGAAGAAGGCAACCAGGCGCTTGATCGTGTGGATTTCGGCAGGGCTCATTTTTGAGCGGAGATCGACGAGATCGGTGGAGAAATCTACTTCTTCTACAGTCCATGTGTTCTTAATACCGTCGCGAAACATGTCATAAAAGACGGGGTACTTCATAGGACGCAGCGTGAGACACATGCCCGGGTCCAGGATGGAGTCGGGAACGGCTACAGACGAATTCGTGTTGACGGGAGTGGCAACGGTGACGGGATCGAGTGTGGCGGACATTATGGTTCTCCTGGGAGTTAAACGGATCCCGCACATCCGCTTCGCGCGTGTACGGGGCACCCGGCTACGGGATGACGAGGGTTCGGCTTACTGACAAGCCTCGCAGCTTTCCGGATTTTCGAGAGAGCAGGCGATAGCAGATGAGGCATCAGTTGGCTGCTGTTCCGGTTCGGGCACGGCGACGGCTTGCAATTGGGCAATGGCTGAAGCTTGCAGGCTGCTGGACATGGCACCTTTCTGCACCGTGGTTTTTGCGATTTTGGTGGCTGGACGCGAGCGGAGATAGTAGGTAGTTTTGAGGCCGCTCTTCCACGCGTACATGTACATGGAGGAGAGCCGGCCGATGTTGGGCGATTCGCTAAAGAGATTCAGCGATTGCGACTGGTCGATGTAGGCGTTGCGTGCCGCGGCCATGTCGATGAGTCCGCGCATGGGGATCTCCCACACGGTGCGATAGATGAGCTTTAGGTCGGCGGGCAGATCGTCAATGCCCTGCACGGAGCCCTCAGACATCTTCAGGCGCATGCGCATCTCTTCCGTCCACATGCCGCAGGCTTTGAGTTCGCTGATGAGATAGCGGTTCACCTGCAGGAACTCGCCGGAAAGGGTTTCGCGTTTGAAGAGGTTGGAAATCTGCGGCTCTATGCATTCATAGCAGCCGACGATGGAGGCGATGGTTGCCGTGGGCGCGATGGCGATGACCAGGGAGTTGCGCACGCCGGATTTGGAGATGCGCTGACGCAGCGTGTTCCATCGTGCCTCATCTGAAGGCTTGACGTTCCAGAGATCGAACTGGAACTGGCCCTGCGCCATGCGCGTTTCGGCAAATGAGGTGTGTGAGCCGTACTTTTCCGCCAGTTCGGTGGTGGCCAGCATGGCAAAGTAGTAGATCTCTTCCTGAATCTTGGTGGAGAGCGCCTGCGCTTCGGGTGAATCAAACGCGATCCGCATCTGGAAGAAGACGTCCTGGAGGCCCATCACTCCGAGGCCCACGGGGCGCCAACGCGAGTTTGCCGCAGCTGCCGTTTGCACCGGGTAGTAGTTGATGTCGATGACGCGGTCCAGCATGGGCACGGCGATGCGAACGGTCTCGGCGAGTTTCTCGAAATCAAAAACAGCATTACCCGCGCTGTCGACCGTGACGTGGCGAGCCAAATTGATGGATCCGAGATTGCAGACGGCGGTCTCGTCCTTGGACGTGACCTCGGTGATCTCTGTGCAGAGGTTGGAAAGGTGGATGACATTCCCCGGCGCGGCAGTCTGGTTATTTTTCTGGTTGCAGGCGTCTTTAAAGGTCATCCAACCATTGCCGGTTTCTGCCAGCGAGCGCATCATGCGGGCGTACAGGTCGCGCGCCTTGACCTGCCGGTGGTAGATCTTGCCTTCCTCGGCCTGGAGGTAGGCCTCCTCGAACTCTTTGCCGAACAAATCCGGAAGGTTGGGAACAAGCTTGGGATCGAAGAGCGACCACATGCCGTCCTCGTCCACGCGTCGCATGAAGAGGTCTGGAATCCAGTTGGCGAGGTTGAGATTGTAGGTGCGGCGAGAGAGGTCGCCGGTGTTCTCGCGGAGTTCCAAGAAGCTTTCGATATCGGCGTGCCACGGCTCGAGGTAAACGCAGCAGGCACCCTTACGCTTGCCGCCCTGGTTCACTGCCGCGACGGATGAGTCTAGCGTACGCAGCCACGGAACAATGCCATTGGACAGACCGTTTGTTGCACGAATTAACGAGCCTTCGCTGCGGACCCGGTGGAAAGCGAGGCCGATGCCGCCGGAGAATTTCGAGAGCAAGGCGACATCTTTATACGCGTCATAAATCGATTCCAACGAGTCCAGCGGGGAGTCGTGCAGGTAACAGCTGGACATCTGCGGATGCTTTGTACCGCTATTGAAGAGAGTAGGCGAGCTTGGCATGTAGTCGTGCGAGGCGATCAGGCGGTAGAACTCGATCGCTTCGTTGGGCGTGCCGGCCAGGCCGCAGGCCACGCGGAGAAAGAAGTTCTGGGGCGTTTCGATGACCTTGCGGGAGAGCGGGTCGCGCAGGAGATAGCGGTCGTACACAGTACGGACGCCGAAGTACTCGAAGCGGTCAGACAGGCTTTCGTCGATGGCGTGGTTGAGCTTGCGGGCGTGTACGCCGACGAACTCCGCAGTGGCGGGTGAGACGATGCCCTGCGCGGCTCCGTGCTCGACCGATTGCGAAAAAGAGTGGAGGTTCTGTCCAGCAACCTCTTTAATGATCGTCGCGAGCAGGAGGCGTGCCGCCAGCTTGGAATATTGCGGCTCCTCCGCGATGAGTGACGCTGCGGTGTCAATGGAGATCGCGTCCAGCTCACGCGTGGTGGCTCCGTCATACAGGCCGCCAATGGTCTTCGACGCGATGCGGATGGCATCCACGTGCGACAGTCCGTGGGAGCAGCGCTGGACGGCGCGGACGATCTTGTTCACATCCACTGTCTCCAGTGCGCCATTGCGCTTCTTCACGTGCATGGTAGGCGTCTCATCGCGAACCGGGAAGCTGGGGGTCAGGTCTGAGAGGCTGGTCTGGAGGGTGGTTGCCATGGTGCTCCTTGAATCGAGAGTCGTTGCTGTGCTGCTGGCGTATTCGCCTTATATTCGCCAGTGTACGCCGGGTTGCTGCGTCAGGCTAGAGGCTCACACCTGAAGTAGATGTACTGTAGCTCGGGCCAGATGCCGGCGCAAGCACAAGATGTAGTGCAAGCTGTGGGAAAGCGCGGGTGCCTTGTGGACCCGGCGGAAAGCGCGCGGCAACCGCCTGATTTCCTTACATTACCGGTGTGTTTAGAGGAAATGCGGGTACCAAATCGGGAGGTTTCGATGCGGCGCACGCGGTCTTGCTTTTGTTCACGCGCACGTTACAGAAGCCCAGGTGGCAGTGTTTCCGGGTTTGTGTCGAGTACCAGGACCCAATCCGGACCATACGATGGGGAACGAAACTCGTGTTCGCCGCGGACCGTTACCGGCTCACCTGGCGTAGCGATACCAGCCTGCGGGTTATACCACCAGATACGCGCCTGTTCACCGGTGAGCATGTTTGTACGAAGGCGTACGACTCGGTCAGCGACGGGAATGTACACAAAGGCGAAAGTACCTTTCACGTCGCGGGTGGCGACCGCGTGCAGACCACCCTCACCCGCATCGCCGGCGATCATCGACTGGTCCGGGACACGCCGGAAGAAGGGCCGCGACTCGATCAGGTTGCGCAGGAACTGCATCTGTTGACCACCAGGGCGCTGTACGCCCGCGATCCAGTCCATGTCGGAGAAGGTGATGGGCTGATTGCGTGCGTTGATGAAGCCCCATACCGCGTGGTGACCATACGTGACGCCGCAAGCACCTGCGAAGACGGAACGGTAGGTCTGCTTACGAACGTCGTAGTCGCGGAAGTAGCCCATCCCGGGATTCCAGGTGGGCCACGGGCTTACGGGGTGATCCTCATAATTGGGCTCGAGGTCGAGCGTGGGTTTGGGCGGCGTCATAGCGTAGTCGCGCGCGATCCATCTCCAGACCTGGACATCGTGCCCGGCTCCATGGCCGCTTTGCATCCCGTGAACCGACAGCCATGGTTCATGCGGCAGTTGGACAGAGCTGGACAACTCGCCGCCTTGCGGGTGGTAGACGATCAAGGGTGTACGCAGCAGGCCATCGGCAAGCCCTGCTGCGATCTGGCCCCAGACTGGTGTCCAATCTTGACCGGGTGGAAATCCGGCAGAACTTGCGTGCGCCTTCATGGACTCGCCGGTGCTGCTGTCGAGCCGTGCGGGGCGGTCGCCACCCAGCGTCCAGAGCACGTTG
The DNA here is from genome assembly GCA_964249285.1 of uncultured Terriglobus sp. Classification (GTDB taxonomy): domain Bacteria; phylum Acidobacteriota; class Terriglobia; order Terriglobales; family Acidobacteriaceae; genus Terriglobus. The sequence goes on from CAXUBG010000217.1 coordinate 4,222, forward strand.
GTGTGATCGCGCAGCAATGTTCCAACGTATTTGGCGAAGTTCCGTGCGTCCGGCAAATTGCCTGTGGTGAACAGGCGCGGTCCCGCGCCCCATGGTGCGGTCAGCTTGTCTCCCCACGTCACAACAAGCGCGACATACAGCCCAAGCGAGGCAGCCTCCTCAACGAGTTCCACGATGCGCTGAAAATATGCTGGGTTTGGTTGACGGTACTGTGGATCAAGGAACGGCTTGATGCCGAGCGCGCTGGGCGTGGTGATGCCTTCGAACTCCGAAAGGATCACAGTCTGGATTACGGTGAAACGCTGGCGAGCGCGGGTGTGCAGGTAATAGCTGGCTTCCTCACGCGTGGTGTGATGGATCAGCTCCCACGCCGTGTCGCCGAGCCAGAAGAAAGGCTGACCGGTTTCGGTCTGGAGAAAGTGGCCGTCCTTGTGAACGGTTATGCGCGGCAGCTTGCCGGACAGCGTTGTTGGACTGGCCTGACCGGACAGAAGGGAAGTATTCGTGGCAACAGAGGCTGTGGCGAGTGTCTTCAGTATCGCGCGGCGTGACGGCTTGCGCTCCGGTGTATTCGTGCTCATGCTGCCCCTTGCGGAGAACTGTAGCAGAGCGGGCACCCGCATAGCCAAGGCTGGTGCTTTCGACTAAACTTGCCTGAGGACGGAGAGTTGGCAGAGCCCGGTTGAATGCACCTGACTCGAAATCAGACATCGTCGTAAGGCGATCGGGGGTTCGAATCCCTCACTCTCCGCCA
>CAXUBG010000218.1:0-4720 GCA_964249285.1 uncultured Terriglobus sp.
GGTGCTTGCGGCGGTGGATGGTGCCATGGAGCGGGCGCAGAAGTCGCAGCGCGATGCGGCCAGCGGACAGAGCGGGTTATTTGGGCTGTTCGACGCGGGTCCGGCTGGAGCCGTGGCCGCTCCGGTGGACGAGCTGCCGCGCACGCCGGAGTGGGATGAGCATACGCGGCTGCAGAACGAGAAGGAAGTTCTGGGCTTTTTTGTGTCAGGCCACCCCATGGACAAATACCGTGAGAAGCTGCGGAACCTCCGGGTGGTGGATACGGTGACAGCCTGCGAAATGAAGCCTGAGCCGGTGAACTTTACGCGCGGGCAGCGTGAGGCGGGGAGCGAGATCCAGATTGCGGGAGTGCTTACGGGATTGAAGGTGGCGAAGTCGAAGCGGAGCGGGGAAATGTATGCCTCGGCGTGCCTGGAGGATACGGCAGGGAAGATCGATCTGATTGCGTTTCCCAAGGATTACGAGAAGCTGGCGGAGTGCTTGAAGATTGACGTGCCGGTGCTTGTGCGCGGGTCGCTGCGGGGCGAGGAGGATGCGGCTCCGAAGCTGTCCGTGACTGCGATTACAGCGCTGGAGGATGTCAAGATCAAGCTGCCGGAGGCGTTGCGAATTAAGGTGCCGCTGCACCATCCAGACGCGGCGCTGTTGGAAAAGCTGCTGCTGCTATTTACGGAGCGGCCTGGACCGGGCAAACTGCTGCTGGATTTCGAGGAGCCTGGGGAGTTTTGCGCCGTTCTGGAGCCGCACGGATTTTCGGTGTGCGCCGACCGGCTGTTTATTGACCAGGTGGAAGACCTGGTCGGCAGCGGCGGCGTGAAGGTGATTAACTGAAACAGGCATGTTTCGCGATCACAAGGCGGTTGCTTACCTGTTGCTGCGGCTCTCGCTCGGGGTGAATTTCTGGGGACACGGGTTCTTCCGGCTGCTGCGCGGAGCGGGCGCGTTCGCTAATGGAGCTGTGAAGGGGCTGGACAAGGGTCCGCTGCCCCATGGCATGTCGCTGGCGTTCCTTTACGCGACGCCGTACTTTGAGCTGGCCGTTGGCATTCTGCTGATTCTTGGATTGTTTACTCGGGCTTCGCTTGCCGCGGGTGCGCTGTTCATCGTCGCGCTTATGGTTGGCACCACGTCGGTCCAGAACTGGGATGGTGCCGGAACGCAACTTGGGTATAGCCTGGTCTACTTCTTCATGCTGTGGTTCGCCGAGGCGAATAGCTTCTCTGTGGATGGTCTGCTCGCACGGCGGCGGACCGTATAATTCACCTCGTGTTGATATGCCAGAGATAGACGCAAGGCCAGCCGCCGCTCCCGTGCCGGAAGCATGGCGTAAGACCGAAGTTGCGCGAGACCCCCAGCGACCGCATCCCATCGACTTTATTGAGGGCGTCTTCACCGATGCGAGCGAGATCCACGGCGATCGCGGCTCTGGCGATGACCGGGCAATATATACGGCGATGGCGCGTTTCGATGGGAACGAGGTACTGGTTGTCTGCAATCGCAAGGGCCGGACAACCAAGGAGCGGATGCACTTTCGTTTTGGGTCGCCAGAGCCGGAGGGGTACCGCAAGGCATTGCGAGCCATGAAGCTGGCGGAAAAATTCGACCGGCCGGTCTTCAGCTTCCTGGATCTGGCTGGTGCGTACCCGGGATTGGGCGCCGAGGAGCGCGGACAGGGAGAGGCAATTGCGCGCAATCTGTTTGAAATGGCCCGGCTGCGCGTTCCCACGATCACTGTCATTACGGGTGAGGGCGGTTCAGGTGGCGCGCTGGCGCTGGCCGTGGCGGACCGGGTGCTGATGCTTGAAAATGCGATTTACTCGGTCATTTCGCCGGAAGGCTGCGCGTCGATCATGTGGAAGGACGCCGGAAAGCGGCAGAAGGCTGCGGAAGCGCTGAAATACACCGCTCCGGATGTGCTGCGATTGTGCTGCGTGGACGACGTGATCGCCGAGCCGCCGGGTGGCGCGCAGGCAGACGCGGAGGGGGGAATCGCGCGAGTACGTGGGTGCCTGCGGCACTACTACGCTGAACTAAGGAGTCAAACGGTAGATGCCCTGCTTGAAAGCCGCTACCGTAAGTTCCGCAACATTGCGCAGTTTTATTCTGCCGCCTAGGTGATGGAAGCCGGTGAGAGGCAGGGCATGAGCAAAGCACTGCGCAGATCAGGGGAGCAGAAAACCCGTGCAGCGTTGCTGTTCATCGTAGCGTCTTTCTGGGTTGCTGTTTCGTTGACGGGCGGGCGAGTGGTTGCGGTAGTTGCTCCAGCACTGTGGAACGACGCCGTGAGGCAGTGCGTGACGGCGGTGCTGCTGTTTGCCGGTCTGTATCTAATTGCACGTCTGGGCGTTCGCGACTTGCGCGCGCTCAGCAGCATAGGCTTCGTGCAGCGGCCGAGCGCGCGGCGGGAGTTTGCGCTCGGGCTGGCGCTGGGGTGGGGCGTTGCCCTGGCGCTGATTGTTCCGGCGGTGCTGACGGGAAATTTCAGAGTTATCCTGCTCCCGGATGCTCCACATCTGCTCCGGCTTCTACTGTCAGCCGTGACACTGAGCGCTTTCGCAATGTGCGTGCAGTTGATTGTAGCGGGATTGCCAGCGCGCCTGCTGCTTCGCAGCGCAGGTCCGTCGTGGACGGTAATCGCAATGATGCTGCTCGCGTTCTGCATGGTTCTGAGCGGGCAAGCTGGGGGGGACGGCATTGTCTTCGCGGTCATCGCCGCCGCCTTGTTTGCCACGGCTTTTCTGCGCACACGCGCGTGCTGGTTGCCCCTCGGCCTGCAACTGGGGTGGACGCTAGTGCTGCAGTTGATCTTTGGAGTGCCGTCACCGTATACGCCGGTAAGCAGCGGCGTCGTCCGCACAGACATTGGGGGTGCGTTCTGGCTTACGGGCGCATTGGCCGGGCCTGAGGCGTCTGGCTTTGCGCCTATCATCCTACTTGGGGCGTTGGTCGTTCTTGTCCGGGTGACGCGGGATTACGCCTGGCACTATACGTATCAGCCGCTGGATGGGGCGGCGTATCCGGTGGAGCTTCAGCCTTCCGCGGCGCATGTCCTGGAGGAGACACGCGCGACAGTGCCGCTCGTGCAAATTGGCGGGATCGCTCCAGCGGGACCGGTTGCGCCCTCCGATCCGCTGCGATAGACCACTCTGGCGTTGCTGTTGCGCAGCACGCAAATCCAGCACCGCCGGAGACTTGCATTCGGGGCCCTCGCGGGTCTACATTTTGTGCACGGACGCAGGGTCCCCTCACCCATGAACAAGATGCGCCTTACCGCCGGATTGGTGCTCGTGACAGCGGGCCTTCCCGCGTTTCCACAGAAGCAGGCAGCTGGCCCGGTACCGCAACGCGATGTGTTTGTCGTGGGTGCGGACACCGCCTTTGGCGATCCGTTGCTTGGCTTTCAGCCGACGCGGGTGGAATATCCAAATACTCCAATGGACCTGAGCGGACGGCGTGAGCTGGTTCGCATGTTGTTGATGGAACAGGGGTTTGCGCATCGCGCGCTGCCGCTCGGCGCGCCGGGACTGACACTGCACGCGAATGGCCGGCTGACCGTGGATGGCGAGACGCTGAAGAGGCGCCTGTATAAGGATGGCTCGTGCGCGGGTGCGGGCGACCGCGTGATGGTGACAGATATCGCGGTCCTGTCCGACCGGATCCATATTGATGTAAATGGCGGGCCGTACCTACCGCACCGGTATCTCCGTCACATTGAAATCAATGGGATGCCGCTGGCGGGAGATGGCCAGGTGGGCGAGCGTCCGACAGGAACGCGCATCACACTGCTGTTTGAAGGGCCGACTCCACGTCTGTCCGCGGCCGAGCTGAAGGCTTTGCTGGAACCGCTGCTTGATTTTGGTCTGAAGAGCACGGAGCAGGCATACGCCGATACCTTGCCGGAGCCGATCAAGAAGGCTGTGGAAGAGCACGAGGTGCTGGTGGGGATGAATCGCCGGATGGTGCTCGCCGCGGTGGGTCAGCCGGAGAGTAAGCTGCGTGAGCGCGCCAACGATGGTGCAAGCGGAGAGGTCTTCGAGGAGTGGATTTACGGCAAGACGCCGCAGACGATACGCTTCGTGCGTTTCCGGGGAGACCGCGTCATCCTGACGAAGGTGGCCGCGCTTGGAAAGCCGCTGGACGTACGTGATCGCGACGAGTTGGCCAGCTACCGCGACCCGTCCACGAACCACGAGATTGCGCTGGGCGATCCCAAAGCGTCCGGCAAGGATAGCGACCAGGCACCGCAGAAGGCGCCGAGCCTGCGTGCTCCCGGGGAGAAGCCGGATGAGGATACCGCACCTGCAAAGCGCTTACCCGGTCACTCGAGTTGAAGCCAACGCGCTGGCGCACGTTGTACAATCAAGCTGTTGCGCGATAGAGGATGCGGACTCCCCGCAGACTCAACCTCCCGAGAGCTGTTGCTATCGGCTCACTCGCGAATCACGATCCTATAGGCGCATGGAAGACGCCGCAGAGAGGAACATCCCATGGCGAAGATTGCCAAAACCGGTGACCGCAAGAAGGCGATGGACACCACCAAGAGTACAGACTGCCCGAAGTGCAGCAAAGCGACGCGCGTGGTGAAGCGCGTGAAGGACCGGGAGCGCGGAACGCCAGGCGGGATGTACATCTCCTGTTCGGCCTGCGACTTCTTCGAACGGCTGTAGATTTGCCCCCAAGTAAAAAGCCCGGTGCCCGTGCATCGGGCTTGCTCTCGTT
>CAXUBG010000218.1:4730-4961 GCA_964249285.1 uncultured Terriglobus sp.
CGCGGCCGTGATTTCCTCGATGATGGCTCGTGCGGCGGCAGCGGGATCTGAAGCGCGCGTGACCGGCCTCCCTGCAACCAGCATGTCTGCTCCTGACCGGATCGCCGCACCGGCTGTTGAGGTACGCCGCTGATCGTCGCTGGTGGCGTAGCCCGCGGGCCTGATTCCCGGTACCACCAGCTGAGTGTTCCGCGCTGCGCCTGAGCGCAACGCTGTAATCTCCCGCGGTGA
>CAXUBG010000219.1:0-4905 GCA_964249285.1 uncultured Terriglobus sp.
ATGTATTCCTCCATGAAATCTATGTGGCTTTCACACAGAACTCCCCAGTCTTTGGGACCCGTTTCGTGTAAGGCGTCCAGCACGCGAGCCCTCCATGCTCCACGGAACACCTCCAGGACCAGTAACTCGCGACCCTGAGCCGTTTGCGCAAACGGAATGTAGGGCCAAGTGGTCAGGGACCCATCGGGCAATTGCAACCGTGGTCGAACCGGCCGTCGATTTTCCCATCCGTCCAGCACCAACTGCGACTCGTTTGAAGCAATCAACTCGATATAGGCTTCTTCAATCCCCTGCACGCTAAGCAGTTCGCACGCGCGGCGACTGCTGGGCAGCGTTTCGCCGACGGCCACAGATTCGTCCTGGATCTTGCCGCCGTTCACTCGCAGTAGTGTCATGCGCAAACTTTCTGGCAGCGGCAGATCCACCGCTCGTTCCAGACTCGACACCTGGTCCGTAGTAGCAGCCGGACGAAAGTCATAGAGCTCCGGTTTTTGTGCACGCTGTGCGCAAAGATAATCCAGAGCCGGTACCAGTCGAACCGCCTCTGCCAACTTTCGCCACGCCCGGTGAACCGTTTCAGCGTCCGTGTCCGCAGGCAGCGGAAGAATCGCGACCAGCTTACCGGCAAGCTCCCGGAATCCGTAGCTGGAAGAGTCCACGTCATGGCTGGATGCCCAGCAAACCTCAAGCCGGCCCGCGCCAAGTTCCGCGATGACGGGTGCGCGCGCCACCGCCTTGATCCCATCCAGGACCGCTCGCGCATCGCCTAACGAAAGACCTGTCGCAAAGACACTCTCCCGGTCACAGATTCCGGCACGAACAGACACCGTCAGCTTTTCGCCAAACGGTTCGGGAGTAAACCGTGCTCCAAGCATCCCGGCACCCCGGCCCTGCCGTTCGATGGTTGCTTGCAGCAGGCCGCCAACCAGCGACGGTTCAGCCGGTTGCGAAAAAGTTACCGTCTCGGTCCCGAGTATCTCGGTCGCCTCTACCACGCAGCCTAACCGCACATATGTTGAGGACGAGCCCGAGTGAGCGGCATTCGTTCCGATCAAGAGACGTCTTGGCCCACTGGCGATCATTGCATCACATAGTAAACTGGCCTGCTTTCGGCTATGCAGCGGTCACATCGGCACCTGCGGCTCGCCGGTCCGGCTTCTGCGAGGTCGCACGTTACGCGATCTCTTCCAGCGGCTTCCCCTCCGCCGCCACGCCCCAGACGGCCTGCGCTGCCCCGGCAAGCAGCATCGCAAACGCAGATCCCATAAAGCCCCAGAAAATAGGAGCCCGGTTGCCCCGGCCTAGAAGTGCGCCGTAGATTGCCGGTCCCGCCACCCCGGCCAGGAGAGTGCCAAATCCGTAAAACACCGCAATCGCCGAAGCGCGAATCTGCTGGGGAAACAGCTCACTCGTCGTCAGGTGCGCCGAACCGGACGCATTCGCCGCGAAGAAGAAAGCCACGGACCACCATACAATCTGGCCCGTCATGCCCAGGTCCGCTCGCAGGAACAACAGATTCGACACAATCAGCGCGCATCCTGCCAGGACGTAATTGATCGAGATCATCCTTCGCCGCCCAACTGTGTCCACCAGCCGCCCAAGCATCAGTGGACCGGCAACGTTAGTAAGGGCAAGCGGCAGGAACAAGATGCCAGCCCGTGAGGCGGACAGACCGTAGAACTGCAGCAGGATCAGCGAAGCGGAAAAGAAAACCGAATTGTAAAAAAACGACTGGGCCATCACCAGGCCCAGGCAAAGAGCAGCGCGGCCGCGGAAGCGCGGCTCGAACAGCACGCGGAGGTTCCGTACCGGATCTTTTGTACGCCGCTCAATGCACACCGTCGTCCGTTCAGAGGAGAGTGAAATTGAGAGACCCTCGATCTCCTGCTCGATGCGGTCGATCACCGCACCGGCCTCGGCATCACGATCGTGCACCAGCAGCCAGCGCGGACTCTCCGGAATGTGGCGGCGCATATAGAGAACGACCGCCGCGACCGGCAGGCCGGACAAAAACGCGAGACGCCATCCCACTCGAAGGCCAAAGACACTGTCCGACAGAAAGCCGACGGCAACAAGCGCACCCAGGATTACGCCAGCCCAGAAGCTGGCTCCGATAAACAGGTTCACGCGCCCCCGAACCCGCGCCGGAATCAACTCATCAATGGCGGAATTGATCGCCGTGTACTCGCCGCCAATACCCGCACCGGTCATCATGCGGCAAAGAAAAAACACCGGCAGATTCCAGGACAGCGCCGTCAGAGCCGTAGCGCACACATAAAAGATCAGCGTCCAGGTGAACAGTGTCTTGCGGCCATAGCGGTCGGCAAGATAACCAAATCCCAGCGCCCCCAACGCGGTGCCAAAGAGATAGCCCGTGGACGCGAGGCCCAGCTGGGCATCGCTGAAGTGTAACGTCTGCGCGGACTTGAGCGCACCCGCAAGCGATCCTCCCACGCCACCTTCCAGCCCGTCCAGCAGAAACGTAATGCCCAGGGCGACGGCCATGCGCAGATGCCAGCGGGTCCACGGCAGTCGGTCCAACCGTGGCGGGATGTCGGTACAAACTACTCCGGCATCGTTCGCGAACGCTGCGCTCACGCACTACCCCTTTTTATAAAGTGACAGACGAATCACGCGCCGCCAACCATCATCAGCACGGTTCCCAAATAGGCCAGGTGCAACGCATGGCGCATGGGATGCCGAACAAGCCGGGTGATGACGTAGCCGTTGCCGTCTGACTTCATGCGGAACTGGAGACACGGCCCGGTGTTTTGCGTGTCGTGCATTTTCGGACAGCGACGGTGATCTCCCCGTTTCACGCCTTCGCCTCAGCAGGGCGCATTCCCGCAGCCTGCTGATCTTTGAGAGAATAGCCATGTGCCCCGCATCCAGTTTCACCAGCAACTCGCCGCGCTGAAGGACAAGCTGCTCGCCATGGCGGCGCTCTCGCAGCAGGCGCTGGAGCTTTCCGTCGAGGCGTACCTGCAGCGCGATGCCGGCCTGTGCCACCATGTCCATGACATTGAGGCCGCGGTAAACGCCGCCGAGCGCGCCGTCGACGAGATGGCGTACGAGTTGCTCGCCAAGCAGCAGCCCATGGCCGTCGATCTCCGCTTCCTGCTCGCCGTCATCAAGATCAACGGCGATCTGGAGCGTGTCGGCGATCAGGCCGTCGCCATCGTCAAACGCTGCGAGGTCATGCGCGACAGCACGGAGTCCACTCCTGAAAGCCTGCCAGGCGACATTGCCGGGATGGGCGAGATTGCCGTCAAGATGATCCAGCTCGCCATCCGCTCGCTGCTGGACGGCGACGCGCAACTCGCAGAACACGTCCTTGAGATGGACGACGACATCGACCGCCTGAACCACGAGACCCAGGCCGCGCTGCGGGACGAGATGATGCGCCGTCCGGAGGTCACGGAGAACGCGCTGAACTCCATTGTGGTCGCGCGCAATCTGGAACGCAGCGCGGACCACGCCACCAACATCGCCGAAGACGTCATCTTCTGGGTGCGAGGCGCGGACGTCCGTCACACAATCCAAACCTCGTCACAGGAACGGATCACTCAGCCGCCCGTGGCCGCGGAGTAACAGAGATGGCAGAGGAACAGAGCACAATCGCACAGGCCCCAGCACCAGCGGCGCTCCCCGCGAAAAAGGAAACCAAGGCGCAGAAAGTCGAGCGCCTCAAAGTGGAAAAAAATCCGTGGCAGGCATGGGAAGAAGTCCAGCAATTTGCCCGCGAAGGCCGTGAAGCCGTGCTGCCCGATTGGGCCGGTGTCTACTTCAAATGGTGGGGCATTTACACCCAGGGCGACGGCGTGGGCGCGGTCGGTGGCGTGGGCGGTGAGGGCAAAGCCACCGAGTACTTTATGATGCGCGTCGGCATCCCCAACGGCATCCTCACCAGCGAGCAGGCACGCGTCCTCGCGGATATCGCGCGCGACCACGGCCGCGACCTGGCCGATGTCACCACCCGGCAGAACATACAGTTCCACTGGTTAACGATCCAATCACTGCCGCTCGTTGTGGAGGCCCTGGAGCGCGTCGGCCTTTCGCCCAAGGGTGCCTGCGGCGACGTCGTCCGCAACGTTACCGGGTGCCCGCTGGCCGGCCTGCACAAGCATGAGCTGATCGACTCCGCGCCGCTCGCCCAGCGCGTTGCCGCGCACCTCACCGCGAATCCCGAGTTCGTCAATCTGCCGCGCAAGTTCAAGATCAGCATCACCGGCTGCCCGGAGTGGTGCTCCTACCCGGAGATCAACGACATTGGCCTCACCGGTGTTGAGCGTACCGTCAACGGCACGCGCGAGGTGGGCTACAGCCTCCGCGTCGGCGGCGGCCTCTCCAAGGATCCGCATCTCGCCATTCGCTTGAACGCGTTCGTCAAGCCGGAGCAGGCGGAAGCAGTCTGCTACGCAATTACGGAGATCTTCCGCGACCAGCAGGGCAGCCTGCGCGAAAGCCGCACCCATGCACGCATGAAATTCATGTTCATGCGCGATGGCTGGACCGCTGAAACCTTCCTTGCCGAACTTGAGCGCAAGCTAGGGTACAAGCTGGATCCCGCGCCCGAGGAGATCATCCCCGACGACCTCTTTCGCGATCACACGGGCGTCCTGCCGCAGCAGCAGGCAGGTCTGTCGTCCGTCGGCATCTCCGTCCTGCGCGGACGCCTCAACGCAGCGCAACTGCACACCCTGGCGGATCTCGCGGACGAGTTTGGCACAGGCGATCTTCGCTGCACCATCCAGCAGAACCTGATGCTCGTCAACATCCCGCATGACCGTGTGCAGGAGCTGATCGGGCGCATCAGCGCCCTCGGGCTTCGCGTGGATGCGACCAACTTCTGGCGCGGAACCGTCGCCTGCACCGGTACCGAGTTCTGCAAGCTCGCCATCACGG
>CAXUBG010000220.1:0-4868 GCA_964249285.1 uncultured Terriglobus sp.
GTAGAGATGGATGAAGAATCTAGGCGCTGTAGGCCCGCGTTAAGATCAGCCGCACCTGCTGAACATTGAACTCGCATAGACGACTTCTTCGTTAACCGGGTGCCCCGCGTCTCGCGTCTGAGACGTGGGATGTGCACGTTGCACCTGTTCGCCGAAAAAACGGGTGCGAACACGCTGTTTAATGTGCATGCAAACAGCACCTTTATCGTTTATTTCGGCCCTTTTCCCGTGCCTACATTAGCGCTAACGTAGGCTGTCGTCCACGTAGAACGGGTTCCGGCGGTGCCCTCACCACGAGCCCACCACCACTCGGTGTTAACTATTGTTCACTGCGTGAAAGTAATCTGCAACCCGCCTGTCCGGTTTTCTGTCTCCACGCGAGTGTTCCACGTGGAACACTCGCCCATTCTGCAGCCTGTTAGTCGCCCGCGACGGGCTGCAGGTTGGGCTGTTGGGTGAACCTTGGTTTGCGGGCGAGCTTGCGGCTCAAGCGGGCGACACGCGCGCGCCAGCGGTCGAAGTAGAGGTAGACGACCGGCGTGGTGAACAGTGTGAGGCATTGTGAGACGATGAGGCCGCCGACGATGGTGATGCCGAGCGGGCGGCGCAGCTCCGAGCCGGTGCCCGTGCCAAAGGCCAGCGGGAAGCCGCCCAGCATCGCGGCCATCGTCGTCATCATGATGGGCCGAAAGCGCAGCAAGCACGCCTGGTAGATCGCCTCCTCGGGCGTCGTGCCGCCTTCGCGTTCGGCGATGATCGCGAAATCGATCATCATAATCGCATTTTTCTTCACAATGCCGATCAGCAGCACGATACCGATCATTGCAATCACGGAGAGATCGACCTGGGTGATGAGCAGGGCGAGGATAGCTCCCACGCCGGCAGATGGCAGCGTGGAAAGAATGGTGAGCGGGTGGATGAAGCTTTCGTACAGAACACCGAGCACAATGTAGACGGCAGTGAGAGCCAGCAGGATCAGGATAGGCTCTGACTTCAGCGAATCGGCAAAGGCTGCGGCCGATCCTTGAAACCCTCCGCTGATGCTGGCCGGCATACCGATGGAGTTACGCGCATCGTTGATGGCAATCGTGGCTTGCGACAGCGAGATGCCGGGTGCCAGGTTGAATGAAAGGGTCGCTGAAGGCGACAGGCCCTGATGATTCACCTGCAAGGGGATACGCTGCATCTCGAAGTGCGTAATCGCGGAAAGCGGTATCTGCGCACCATTGCCCGCCTTCACGTAGATTTGGCGCAACGCCTCGGGCGTGCTCTGAAATTGCGGCGCAACCTCCATGACAACGTGATACTGATTCAACGTCCTGTACGTGGTGGAGACTTGGCGTTGCCCAAAGGCGGATGACAGCGTCTGGTCGATGGCCAGTGAGGTGATGCCGAGGCGCGAGGCAGTATCGCGATCGACAACCAGCTTCGTCTCCAGACCGTGATCCTGCTGGTCGGTGGCGATGTCGCGCAGCTCGGGCAGTTTCTGCAGCGCCGCCATCATCAGCGGTGCCCAGTGGTTCAGGTCGGCAACGGAGTCCGCTGAAAGCGTGTACTGGTACTGCGTCGCCGATTGACGGCCACCAATCTGCAACTCTTGCTGCGACACAAGAAACGTCTGCACGCCGGGTGTCCGTGAGAGTGGCGGACGCAGACGCGCAATGATGTCGTCGGCAGTGGCCTTGTCCTTGCGCTGGCTCAGCGGCTTCAGCGCGATAAACATGCCACCGCGGTTGGATGCACCGCCGCCGGGTCCGCCGCCGCCCACCGATGCCATGACGTTCTGCACGTCAGGATCCCGTTTGACGACGATGGCGGCATCCATCACCTTCTGCTTCATCTGGACAAACGACGCATCCTGCTGGCCCTGAATGCTTCCGCCCAGGCGACCGGTGTCCTGCAAAGGAAAGAAGCCCTTGGGTACCAGATAGAACAGATAGAGGTTGAGGGCAAAGGTGATGAGCCAGATGAGCATGACCGGCCACTGATGGCGCAGAACCCATCGCAGGCCGAGGTCGTATTCCGAGCGCAGCCAGTCGAAGAAGCGTTCGCTGATCTGGTACAGCTTGCCATGCTTCCGTGCGGAATGCGGCTGAAGGAACTTAGCTGAAAGCATGGGTGTGGTTGTGAGCGAAACAGCCAGCGAGACACCGATCGATACGGAAAGGGTAACGGCGAACTCGCGGAAAAGACGCCCCACGATGCCACCCATCAGCAGGATGGGAATAAACACCGCGATGAGCGAGATGGACATGGAGAGAACGGTGAAGCCGATCTCTTTGGAGCCGAGCATGGCGGCGTCGTAGGGCGTGAGACCGTCCTCCAGATGCCGGGTGATGTTCTCGATGACGACGATTGCATCATCCACGACGAAGCCGGTGCAGATGGTGAGCGCCATGAGGGACAGGTTGTCCAGCGTGTAGCCCAGCAGGTACATGATGCCGAAGGTGCCCAGGATGGACAGCGGCACGGAGACCGACGGAATGAGAGTAGAGCGCACCTCCCGCAGAAAAAAGAAGACCACCAGGATGACGAGAACAATCGTCAGCAGCATGGTGCGGGTGATGTCGTTGACTGAGGCGCGCACGGTCGTGGTGCGGTCCAATGCAATGTCCAGCTTGATGGCGGGGGAAATGGACGCGCGCAGCAACGGCAGCTGTTTCAATACGTTGTCAACGGTCGAAATGACATTCGCGCCAGGCGACTTGAAAACAAAGAGCAGGATGGAAGGCTGGCCGTTGGTCGTGCCGTAGTTCAGGTTGTTTTCTTCGGCATCCTCTACCTCGGCTACATCCTGAACGCGAACAATGCCCGCGGCATTCGTGCTGGTCGTAGCGACGTTGGATGGCCGGGTGCTGATCTCCGCGGAGGCATATCCCGCGCTGGAATCCACGCTGGCTGTGGCGGCTGGTGCGGTTGCCGTGGTACTCGCCGCCGTCGTTGTTGTACCTGTTGCCGCTGAGGACACACTGGAAGGCAGGCCGTTGCTGGCCGCGGCGTTCGTGATCGAGCCCCGGCTGGTGGCGATGACCAGCGGACGGTACGCAGCGGCACCGAAGAGCTGGTCCGTGGTGCTGATCGCCCAGCGGCGTTCGTCGCCATTCAGAAAGCCCTTGGGCTGGTTGACGTTGATTGTTTGGATGGCAGCGGCCAGCTGGGTCAGGGAAAGGTTGTAGGCGGTGAGCTGGTCTGGATTCACCTCCAGCCGGACCGCGGGCTTGGAAGCGCCCCCCACGAAGGTCTGCCCCACACCTTGCACCGTGGCCAGCTTTTGCGCAACGATCGAATCCGCCGCGTCGTACAGTTGCGGCACGGTAAGCGTGTCGCTCGTCATCGTCATGATGAGGATTGGCGCTTCCGACGGGTTGATCTTGCGGTACGTCGGATTCATGGGCAGGTTGGCCGGCAACTGCGCGCGCGCCGCGCTAATCGCGGCCTGCACGTCGCGCGCGGCACCGTTGATGTCGCGGTTCAGGTCGAACTGCAGGGCGATGTTGGCCGAACCCTGCGATGAGGTCGAGGTCATCTGGTTGACGCCTGCAATGCGCGAGAACTGGCGTTCAAGCGGCGTGGCGACAGAAGATGCCATGGTCTCCGGATCGGCTCCGGGAAGGCTGGCCTGGACGGAGATGACGGGAAATTCGATGTTGGGCAGGGAAGCGACGGGCAGCAGCTTGTAGGCGACGGAGCCCGCGATGATGATCGCGATCGAGAGCAGGAAGGTGGCGATGGGCCGCTGGATGAAGGGCGCGGAGAAGTGGACGCCCTTGACGGCACCCAGCGGGGAGCGCTCGTCTTCAGACGGTTCGGCATTGCGGTGCTCATCGGCGCGGGATGCGTGGTCGCGCGGGCCGGTATCTCCGCCGCGCAGATCGTACCCATCAAGGTGCGCCAGGTCGCCGGGCCGGGTGCGGTCCGCAGGGTCTTTATCGCCGGGTTCGGGTGCGGTGTTCATACAGTTCCTGAGGGCGTTCGTTCCTTCGTTTTGAGTGCGCTCCTGAGTGCTTCTAGGTCCGCTAAGTCCTGCGGTCGTCCCACAAGCGATTTGTTGTGAAGGAGCAGGTCACGCCCGATGTAACGAACCCTTATGCCGCCCTCATTCGCTTCTGTTCTTGAATCCCATGCTTCGTCAAATGGGACACCAGCTAATTCCTTAAGAAGGTCCATTCGTTGTGGTGGCACACCGATCTGGAAGACGGATGCTGGCTCTTGTAAATCTTCCACTGTGCAGCCCGCCAAGGGTGCTCCATACTCTGCAAGTGCACGGTAGGCTGCCTCGGTATTTGATCGTTCGTTGTCCAAGTAGATCGATGTCCTCCGTCCCTCCCGGCTGCGTGTAGTACATGACAGCAAAACCGCCGACGACCAGGTATTTAACCTCGTAGCGATCGAATCGTAACAAGAGATCGCTGAAGTCTTTGTCCATCCTGATACAGTCCTTTGCTACGGTAACCATCTTTGATGTGTTCCCAAGCTGCCGCCATCCGCTCAGTATCGCTTACAGATTGCCAATAGCGGTATTCGTCCGCCTTTGCTTCTTCGAAGGTGGTCTTGCGCACGGTTTTGTTCATACATTAGTCTCCCGCCGCGTACTGCGGTTCGTTTTCGTGGAGGTGCTTCTGCATTTCGCGGTCGGCCTTCTCGGTGCCGAGGTACTTGCGGCCGATGCGGTCGAAGAAGAGGTACACGACGGGGGTGGTGTAGAGGGTAAGGACCTGTGAAACGATGAGGCCGCCGATGATGGTGATGCCAAGCGGACGCCGCAGTTCAGACCCGGTGCCCGCGCCAAAGGCGAGCGGCACGCCGCCAAGCAGCGCGGCCATCGTCGTCATCATGATCGGACGGAAACGGAGCAGGCAGGCCTGGTA
>CAXUBG010000221.1:0-4845 GCA_964249285.1 uncultured Terriglobus sp.
GTTCTGCGTGGCTTTTACTTCACCGGGATACGAGCCATCGTGCAGCAGCAGATGGCCGCTGCCGCCGCTCCCGTCCAAGCCTCAAGGCCACTCGCCGCCGACGCGACCGGCATCTTTTCCGTGCCGCAGGCCAGCGCCGCCGCGCCCGTCACACCAGCAGCCTTTGGCGAAAAGGTCGCGCAGTGGACGTTCCTTTCCCGCTTCTTCTCAGCAGCTGTGCTAGGCGATACCGCTCTGTCCAGCAAAGGGCAGACCGGACATGGCCGACTGTTTCGCCGCTTGCTCTACGGTGGCATTGCTGCGCTTCTGCTGCTCTACCTGGGCCTGCTGACCGCTTCGTACTTCGCCAACGCCGCGCTGCAGCAGCGCATCGAGTCCGCATCCTCTGCACTCGCGGCCACCCCTGCGACATCCGCTGGCCCCATCGCCATGGACCAGCTGACGCAGCTTGAGAGCCTGCGCACGGGTGTCGCCCAGCTGGAGCAGTACCGTCAGGATGGCGCTCCCCTTCGCTTCCGCTGGGGACTGTACCGGGGCGATCAACTTCTGCAGCCCGCGCGTGCCGCCTACTTCGCACACTTCCGTACGCTTCTGCTGAACCGGACGCAGCAGCAGATCGTCTCCGCGCAGCAGGCTTTGCCGGCAACACCAGCGCAAACTCCGGCTCAAAACGCCGACTACAACACCGTGTACTCCGGGCTGCGCGCGTATCTGATCACCACGTCAAATCCGGAAAAGAGCACAGTCGAGTTCCTGCCGCCCGTCCTGCTGCAGCGTCTGCAACAGACCGGTGCGCTGACCGGCAACGCGGACCAGCAACAGCTCGCGCAGCGGCAGTTTGCCTACTATGCCTCCGTGTTGCCGCATGACAATCCGTACAGCATTGCGCCCGTTGCGCAGGCTGTCACACGGGCGCGCGGTTACCTTGCGGGATTCGGCGGCTTCGAGCGTATCTACCAGACCATTGTGACTGCGGCTGATAAAGCCGGTCCGCCCATCCAGTTCAATGAGCAGCATCCCGGCTCCATCGAGACTGTCATCGAGCCGCATACCATCGCGGCCGCGTACACCCAGCCCGGCTATGCCTTTGTACAGGACGCGATCACACATCCGGACCGCTACTTCAGTGGCGAAGCGTGGGTGCTCGGCGATCAGGCACCCGCATCCATCGAGACCGGCACGCTCAAGAGCCAGCTCGCTACGCGCTATGTGGACGACTACATCAGCAAGTGGCGCGCCTTCCTAAAGGATGCGACGGTAGTCCGCTATCGCAGCCTTGCCGACGCGGGTGACAGGCTGGCCACGCTCTCCGGCAACAGCTCGCCCCTGCTGGCGCTGATCTACACCGCGTCGCGCAATACCACTGTTCCGAACCCGCAGATTGCAGCGGCTTTTCAGGCTCCGCAGGCCCTGGTTCCCGGCGGGAGCACGGAGGTGTACATCGCTACCTCGAACAAGCCTTACGTCGATGCCCTGCTCGCCCTGACCGGCGCGATCCGCCAAGTGACGCAAAGCAATCCTTCCGGTCCGGCCGATCCTGCGGCAGCTGCTCCCGTCAGCACCGCCGCGGGTGCCGCCCACATGGCCGCGCAACAGGCCGCGCAGGCCTTTCACATCGACTCACAGGCGCGCCTGGATGCAACAACCCTCGCCCTGATGGAAGCGCCCATTACCAGCGCCGAGAGCCTCGTGCGCGGCATGGGACCTGCGCAGGCCAACGCTGGTGGCAAGGCGTTCTGCAGTGCCTACAACGGCGTCTTTGGAAAAGCTCCATTCAACCCGAAGGCCACAACCCAGGCGACTCCCGCCGAGGTGACGGCGCTGCTGCAACCGGGCACTGGCAGCCTGTGGCAGTTCTACAATGCAAACCTGAAATCCGTCCTGGTGCAACAGGGTGCGGAGTACGCGGTGGCACCCACCGCAACGGTCAAGATCACGCCCGCCTTTCTGCGCTTCTTCAATCGCGCTGCCTCGCTCTCCACGGCGATGTTCCGCGCCGGAGCCACCGCGCCCGTGCTCACCTTCACTATGCGCCCGGTGCCGGCCAGCGGTGTCCAGAGCAGCCTGCTGAAGGTCGATGCACAATCCCTGACAAACACCGACGGACAGAAGCAGTTCACCTGGTCGGCGCAGACCGCAGCACAGGCAGGGCTGACCGCAAACAGCCTGCCGCTCACCTTTACCGGCACGTGGGCCATCTTCGAACTGGTGAACAAAGCACACACGCAAAAGACACCTGCAGGCTACGAACTCGGCTTCGCCCTTGAGGTCGCGAACACGGCAGTCAAGGCTCCGGACGGCACGCCCATCGTCGTCCGGTATGAGCTCTCCGGGCCCGGTGCGGATGTCCTTGCGCCTGGCGCGCTCGCGGGGTTACGCTGCGTCAGCGAAGTGGCGCAGTAAGCAGGTGGAAACGATGTTCCTCAGCCGCAGAAGTTTCATGGCGTCAGCGATCGCCGCCGGCACGCTGCAGTACGTCAAGGGTCAGGTTGCCGCGATGCCTTCCCTGGAATGGGGATCGCCGGTCGTCGATTGTCACTTTCATCCACGGCCCACGCTGCAGGCCAACCTCGACCACCTGAACGGCTCAGGCTGCCAGGCGGCGTACCTGCTCACACGCCTTTCCGCCGCCGGTGACGCGAAGGAGTTCATGCGGCAGCAGCCCACCCGGTTCTTGGGCTACTCCGCGAGCACGGATGTGTCCGCACCCGATGCCGTCAAACTTCTGACGCAAGCGGTAAAGGACGGCGCGCACGGCTTTGGAGAGGTCAAGTACCACGTCGAGGCGGACGGCCCGGAGATGCGACGCCTGTACGCCGCCGCCGCTGAACTCAATATCCCCGTCACCATCCATTTCCAGGAAGTGCCGCATACACCCGCGGAAGGCGTCTTCAACACCGGCTTCAAGCGCTTCGATAAGATTCTGCAAGCCTTCCCGAAGACCACCTTTGTCGGCCACTGCGACGCATTCTGGGCAAACATCAGTGCGGACTACGCGAACGACAAGGACTACCCCCGAACGCCAATTATTCGCGGCGGCATCACGGACCGTTGGCTCTCGGACTACCCCAATCTGTTCGGCGATCTTTCCGCAAACTCGGGCAACAATGCCCTGACCCGCGACCCCTCATTCACCGCGGACTTCCTCAAGAGACATCCTGACAAGCTGTTCTTCGGCAGCGATTGCAGCTGCACGGACGGCCACGGCGCCGGCATTTCGCAAAACGGCAACCCCGGTGCGGCCCGTCTGGCCGGTAAGTGCGTCGCCCGCGAAACTCTGACCGTTCTGAAGGCAAACACAACGCCGGATCTCTTTCGCAAACTTGTTTGGGAGAACGGCCATCGTGTGTATTCGCTGACGGCCTGACGATGCGAACGCCATTTCGTTCGACGCTGGGGCGGTTGCGTGACGTACCATGTGCCATGCTGAACTCCCGCCTCTTGCGTGTGCTGACCGTTGTTCTCTTGCTCGTTGCCGGCTTCTCACAGGCGAAGCCGCAGACCGCCGCCGCACTCGCACCCACGCCTCCGCTGGGATGGAACAGTTGGGACTCGTATGGCCTTTCAGTCACTGAAGCCGAATGGAAGAGCAATGTGGCATGGTTTCACCAGCACCTGCAACCTGCGGGATGGCAATACGTTGTCCTGGACGAAGGCTGGTATCTTGCGCACCCTGAGAACGCGCCGGACAAGGGCGACCAGGGCTACACCATGGACAGCGCGGGAAGGTACACCGGCGCATTGAACCGCTTCCCGCAAGGCATAGCCGGTCTGGCAGCGTACGCGCATGGATTAGGGCTGAAGTTCGGTCTCCACATCATTCGCGGCATTCCGAAGGGTGCGGTCGAGCGCAATCTGCCGGTCGCGAACTCTTCGTTTCACGCGGCGGATGCAGCCCATACGAGCGACACCTGCCGCTGGAATCCGGACAACTACGGCGTGAACAGCAACGCAGCGGGGCAGGCGTACTACGACAGCCTGATGCGGCTGTACGCCAGTTGGGGCGTCGATTTCCTCAAAGTGGACTGCATTGCTAAGCCGTATAAGACTGCCGAAATCCACATGATCCGCGCCGCGCTGGCCAAGGCTGGCCGTCCCATCGTTTTGAGTCTCTCGCCAGGAGAGACGCCGCTTGATCAAGCCGCCGATGTGGTGCAGAACGCGCAGATGTGGCGGATCTCCGACGATGTCTGGGACGTTTGGAGTGATCCGAAGCTGACACCGGGCGTATTTCCGCAGACGGTCCGCAACCAGTTTGATCTGCTGGCACGCTGGATGCCATCGCAGGAGCCCGGCCACTGGCCCGATGCCGACATGCTGCCCGCCGGTACGCTCGGACCGCGGCCCGGCTGGGGCAAGCCGCGCCACTCGCGCCTCACCATGGATGAGACCAGGACACTGCTCACACTCTGGGGCATTGCGCGGTCTCCGCTCGTCCTGGGTGCAAATCTCACGGAGATGGACCCTGCGCTGGAAGCGCTGCTGACGAACCGCGAATGGCTTGCTGTTGATCAGGCCGGCTCACATCCGCGGCAAGTCAAAACAGACGGGAACACCATCATCTGGCGGTCGGATGTGCCAGCAAGCAAAAAGGAGAGTGCCTACATCGCGATCTTCAATGTGGGCGAGACGCCTGCCGCAGTGCACCTCGAATGGAGCGACCTTGGCTTGCCGGCAGGCAAGCACACGGTACACGACGTGTGGCTGCACCAGGACAATGCACAGGCCCCCGCGGTGATCACGAGATTGTCGCCGCACGGTTCAGTGCTGTACAAGGTCGAGTAGCGTTCGGCTCTGCCTACACTGCAAGCCTGACACGGCGAAGGCAAATAATGAGTGCTAGAC
>CAXUBG010000222.1:0-464 GCA_964249285.1 uncultured Terriglobus sp.
TCAGGATGCCGCAGCATACTCTTGGGTGTAAACACGATCAGCGGCTTACGATATGGCGAGAGCGCCTGCCGTCTCAGCAGGTGAAAGTACTGGGCCGCGTTGGAAGGTTGCGCCACAATCATGTTGTCCGTCGCGCACAACTGCAGGTAGCGCTCGATCCTCGCCGACGAGTGTTCGGGTCCCTGGCCCTCGTACCCATGAGGCAACAGCAGTACCACACCGGAGTACAACCCCCATTTCGCCTCGCCAGCGGCGATGAACTGATCAATGATGATCTGCGCACCATTGGCAAAGTCCCCAAACTGCGCCTCCCATAGCGTGAGCGTTTCGGGGTAATCGCGGGAGTATCCGTACTCAAAGCCGAGCACGGCAGCCTCGCTCAGCATGCTGTTGTACACCTCGAAGCGGCCTTGCTCTGGTGCAAGATTCTGCAAGGGCGACCAGCGCTTCTCTGTCTCCATATC
>CAXUBG010000222.1:474-2159 GCA_964249285.1 uncultured Terriglobus sp.
TATCGATGAAGAAGCTATGGCGCTGGTTGAAGGTTCCGCGCTGCGAGTCCTGGCCCGATAACCGCACTGGCGTGCCTCTCTCCAGCAGTGACGCATACGCCAGCAACTCGGCTGTACCGTAGTCAAACGGCTTTGTCCCGGCACCCATCTCCTCCCGTTGCTTCAGCAGAGCCTTCACCTTTGGGTGAAGGTTGAAGTCTGCCGGAACAGTGGTCAGCTTCGTGGTTAGCCTCCGGACATCGTCTCCAGGGAGACCTGTACTCGTGGCGTCATGCGACGGCAGGTAACCGCCTTAGTACGCGTCCCAATAGGGCGGCAGTTCACTCAGCGCCGGCGGGTGTTCTGCTTCCTTGCCCAACGCCTGATCCGCCAGGAACTTGTCAGCAATCCGCTTGGTCTCCGCGCTCGCGTCCACACCGAGGCGCTCCGCATAGCTCTTGTAAAGTGGCGCAGTTTCTTTGACCCGCGCATACCGCCGGGGCTGCGTCACCGTCGGATCGTCCACCTCGGAGTGGCCATGCCGCCGGTAGCCGATCAGGTCCACGACCACGTCCGACGCAAACGCCGCCCGGTAGTCCGCGGCAATAGCAGCCACACGCACCACCGCGTCGGGGTCTTCCGCATTCACATGAAAAATCGGGATCGGCAATCGCTTGGCCATGTCGGTCGCAAAGCGTGAGGAGTTCGACTCCTGCGGCTCCGCGGTAAACCCAAGCAGATTGTTCACCACGACCTGGATCGTTCCACCCACGGTATAACCCTGAATCGTTGCAAGATCCAGGGTCTCCGCCCAGATTCCTTGTCCCGCGAAGGCAGCGTCTCCGTGTATCAGGATGGGCAGCACGCGCTTCGGACCATCTTCCCCTAAACGTACCTGTCGCGCGCGCGCGCGTCCCATCACCACTGGATCCGCCGCTTCCAGGTGCGAGGGATTGGACGCAAGATGCAGGGCGATCTGCTTGCCATCCGGTGCGGTATACATGCCGGTCGCGCCCTGGTGGTATTTCACGTCTCCGCCGCCTAAATGGCTGCGCGGGTCCACATCCTCGAACTTCGTGAAAATGTCCGCGGCAGAGCGCCCCACGGTGTTCACCATCACGTTCAGGCGTCCACGATGGCTCATGGCAAAGTTGCAGCGCTCCACACCATGTGCGGCACTCACCTCAAAGACGCGGTCAAGAAAGGGAATCAGCGCGGTCAGACCCTCAAGCGAAAATCGCTTCGTACCGAGATACCGCTGCTGAATCGTCGCTTCAAACAGGTCGGCCTTGATCAGCCCGGTCAGCGTGTGCGTCTGCTGTTCCTTCGTCTCTACGCGCGGCTGCTCCATGCGTGCCTGCAGCCATTCGCGCTTTTCGGGCGATGCGATGTGTGAAAATTCCAGTGCAATATTGCCGCAGTAATAGCGGCGCGCCTCCTCGGCGATGCTGTCTGACCCCTCGGGCAGATCAATCGGAAATGGCTCAGCTGGCAGATATTGCTTCAGCGGATCAAGAGTCGCCTGCAGGTAACCCCAACGGCGGAAAATCTCGAAGACCTCAGTGCGCAGCTGCCCTGTCTCGTCGCTGTTGTTCTCTGAAACTGCCGCTGCCACCTTGCTCTGTGCCTTTGCCCTGATCCCCATACTGCCTCTGCTAAAAGGATAGTCCCTCCTGATGGCGGTGGATAGGATGACTTTGCATAAG
>CAXUBG010000222.1:2169-4793 GCA_964249285.1 uncultured Terriglobus sp.
AAACGGAATTGCCAGACAACATCAGCCTGCCGTGAAGCGTCTATTTCTCAAGCGAAGAGATGGCGAACAGAGGGCACATGACAGAGCGCACGGTTGAACTGGACAAACCGCAGATGAGAGACGAGGCAACGGAAGCAGTTCGCACCGCAACAGAACGAGCCGAACGGGCAGAAGCCGAGTTGGCAAAACTTAAATCGCACGCCTCCGCGCATGAACCGGGAACGATTGCATCCGCCAATGAGTTGAAGCAGCCGCCCTCTCCCAGCACTGCGGCGAACGCTGCGGGCGCGCCATCGCAACAGCACCGGGAGCAAGGCAAGCCAGAGATTGACGGCCATCTGGGCGGCGAGAGTGAGCTTCGCAAGGACCCGATGATGGCGCACCTGCTCGACGCGTTAGCCCACGGGACAGACGTTGGCCATTACGGCCGGCTTGTCTTTGCGATGGTGGCGCGGCACTTTATGCCCCATGACGAGGTGTTGGCCTGGCTGACCAAGGACAAGGACTTTACCGGCGAGCAGGCGCGGCAGATGCTGCATCAGGTGGAGGGCCGCGATTACAGTCCGCCACGCCGCGAGCGCCTGATGGAATGGCAGCACGAGCAGGAGTTTCAGTTCATCGATGTGGATGATCCTGATAGTGGCAACCTGTATCGCAACCTGAAGTTCCCGCATGAAATCTACGAGCACATCGGCCACTACCAGGAGGCCAAAACTTCGTAGGGCGGCCGGCAACTTGAGCTGTCTCAGGTCACCATGGAAGCGATGACGCGCTGTCAGTTTGCCGTCAGACGTGAGCGGCAGAGTAGGCTCGTAGCGTACGTACTGGAGCTGCGCCTGCATGAAACTCGCCTTTGTTCTCTGTGCTGTAATGAGCATCCTGGTTTGCTCTAACGTCCAGTCTGCGGCTGCTGCATCTCCCGTCGGTTCATTACCAACATGCACGCACTTCATACATGGAAAGTGGTTTAACGGAACCAAGTTCGCCACGGACGACTTTTACAGCGATCGCGGCATTCTTACCCGCAAGGCATGCACCCCGGCGGGTGAAGTCAACCTGAGTGGTCGATATGTGGTCCCGCCGTACGGTGACGCGCATGAGCACAACTTCGACAGCCCGTCGCAAGCAAAGGCACAGAGCGATCTTTTCCTGCGCGATGGCATCTTCTATGCGCAAGGCATGACGGACGTGACCAGCGGCTCGGCCGCCGTGCGCAAGGCGGGGCTGGTAAACACGCCGGCGGCCATTGATGTCACATATGCGCATGGCGGCATTACCGGATTTAACGGCCATCCGAAGGAGGTGTACGAAGCGCTTGCCTTAGGTATCTACACAGGGTTGACCTAGGCACAGCGTGCTCAGGTGATCGCGGCACATCAGCGCTCAGGCGATGCGTATTGGGAGATGGAAACTCCAGCAGACCTGGATACAGCGTGGCCGAAGATACTTGCCGCCAAACCTGACCTGATCAAGATCTACTTATCTGATAGCGAGCACTGGAATCCACGCTCCGCCATAGACCCGCAGCTTGGCCGTGGTTTGAATCCGGCACTTGTGCCGCTGATCACCGTAAAGGCCCATGCCGCCGGTCTGAAGGTTGCCGCGCATGTCGATACCGCGACCGACTTCCACATCGCAGTCATTGGCGGCGTTGATGAGCTCGGACACCTTCCCGGCTATGGGATCTATGCGAAAGAAGTCACGACGAAGTACCGTTTGAGCGATGAGGATATTCGACTCTGCGCCAAACGCCATGTCGCGGTGCAAGCGACAGCAAGTCTAGCTGTCAACGAACGCGTACCGATGGACGACCTGCGGGTCCGTGAGCGGTCGCAGATCGATAATCTAAGCCGTCTGAAGAAGGCTGGTGTAACGATCCTCATCGGCTCCGATAACTACGGCAGCGACTCTGTTCATGAAGCCGACTACCTGCGCTCACTCGGCCTGTGGACGAATCTGGAGATGCTGCGCATGTGGAGCGTTACCACGCCCAGGATCATCTTTCCGAAGCGGCGGATTGGCCTGTTACGTGAAGGCTCAGAGGCCAGCTTCCTGGTACTGAGCGGCAACCCACTGCAGGAATGGTCCCAGACACACCACATTGTGGACCGCTGGAAGCAGGGCGAACATCTGCTGATTGCTCCGGCCCCTTAACAGGCTGCGGTTACCGGTCCTTTGCGGCGGCCAGTTTTTCTTCCGCGACGCGGATCTCAGCCTGGGCGTAATCGTATTTGCCAGCGTCGTCGCCTGCCTCGTTCCAATCTTTCTGCGCCGCGTCGAGTTCCTGCTGCGCCTGTGAGCCGTCGATGTCTGAGGGCGGCAGTGCAGTTTCAGCCAGAATGGTCACGCGCTGCGGCAGGACTTCGACGAAGCCCCATGCGACGAAGAACTTCGCCTCTGCGGAGTTGCCGCCGTGCAGCTTGACTTCACCCGCACCCAACTCGGCCAGCAGCGGTGCGGCACCGTACAACGCCTCCAAGTAGCCGGACGCGGCCGGAAGCTCGACGGCGTCGGCGGTGGCGTCCACCAGCACGCGGTCTGGCGTTACGATGCGGACTGCGAGTTGGCCGGTGGGTGTCGTTGCGTCTGCCATGTATCGTTTCTCTCGTTATCTCGCCGTCGAC
>CAXUBG010000223.1:0-4782 GCA_964249285.1 uncultured Terriglobus sp.
GCTGACTGCCTTTCGCACCGCGTCAAAGCTGCGCACCGCCATGCAGTTCCATACCGTGCAGAGGCAGTTGCTGACGCATGTCGCCGCGGAGAGCCACTACCTTTCCGCGCTGGCAACGCAGATGGAATCGTTGCGGCAGATAACATCCGCAACAGGCGCGGCGCTCTGCGTGGATGGTACCTCTGAGTCGGCCGGCAACGTACCAGACCCTGTGGACATGCAGCGCATTGTAGAGTGGCTGGACGGCAAGCCTGGGCACGACCTGTTTGTCACGCGTCATCTCGGCGCTGAACTTCCGTGGGCGTCCCGTCTTGCGGGGACTGCCAGCGGATTGCTTGCGATTCGCATCTCGGACGTGCGCCAACGCTATATTCTGTGGTTTCGCCCGGAGGTGATCCGGACCGTGCAGTGGGCCGGCGAACCAGCGTCCAAGCAGGACAGCAACGGTCAACTCCATCCGCGCAAGTCGTTTGAACTCTGGCGCGAGACGCTGCGGGGACAGAGCCAGCGCTGGAGTGAAGCCGAAGTGGGGTCCGCGCGCGAGTTTCTTTCCGCCGTTACCACCATCAGTCTGCGCCGCGCGGAGGAGGAGGCCGAACTCAGCAACGCGCGTTTTGAGCAGCTGACGCAGGCCCTGCCCGAAAAGATATTCACCGCGGACGATAGTGGCGTGCTCACCTTTACCAATGACCGGTGGCGCGAACAGGGCCTGCCCGAACACGGCATATGGTTTGAAGAAGGCCGCCTGGTTTCGGAAGACGCGGAGCGCATTCGCGCGAAGTGGCACCAGGCGGTCAACTCTGGCAACTTCCTCGAAGATGAGGTTCGCATCCTGACCGGGCCGGACCGCGTTCCCCGCTGGAATCTCATCCGCGCCGTGCCCTTCCGTCGCCAGGGCGGTGTTCGCGCCGGATGGATCGGCTCCGTGATCGATCTGACGGATCGCCGGGAGCGCGAAGCGGCGCTCCGCATGACGGAAAAATTGGCGCTGACCGGACGCATGACTTCGGTGATTGCGCACGAAATCAACAATCCGCTGGAGTCCATCACGAACCTGCTCTATCTCGTCCGGCAAGACCTGCCTCCGGACGGCGAGGCAGCGCAGTACGTCAGCATGGCTGAGAGTGAACTGGAACGTATCTCCGGCATCACCAAGCAGACGCTGCGCTGGAGCCGTGAAAACGCGGGCCGTTCCGAGCGCTTTACCGCCGGGGCGCTTTTTGCTGATGTTCTTCGGCTCTTTCGTGGCAAACTGCGCAATCGCAGCGTCACCACCACGATTGCCGGCGGAGAAGTTGAACTGAACGGTATCCTGGGTCAACTTCGTCAGGTGGTCGCCAATCTGGTCTCGAACGCCATTGACGCCGCCAGCGTCGGCGGCAATGTCTGGCTGGGAGCTCGCGTGACGAACGCTGGCGTCGAGTTGCTCGTTACAGACGACGGCACCGGCATGAGCCCCGAGATCCGCGGTCAGCTCTTTCAACCGTTCTACTCGACCAAGGGGGATCTGGGCAACGGCCTCGGCCTGTACATCTCGCACGAGATTGTGGAGCGCCACGGCGGCCGGATTGAAGTGGAAACCGGCCCCGGCAAAGGAACCACCATGCGCGTTCTGCTGCCCAGCAACGTACACATCGCCGCGACTGCAAAGCTGCCAGAGGTCGATCTGCTGCTCCACTGACCCGGATTCCCAAAATGCACTAAGTGGCTGCAGTCCAGACTTTCTCGCCGCGTCCTGCAACGTGTCACGCCCCTCTTACGCCCCTATCATCAGTGAATGAAGTCACGAAGCTACCAGGCTCCCCTCCTGGGCCTCGGCATGCTGCTGAGCATGTTTGCACCACTTGCACAATCACAGGCAACGCAGACCTCCGACCAGCGTGTTCGGCTGCAGACCTTCGCGTTAATGTCGTATGTGCGCCCAGAGTATGGCGGAGCGCGAAAAAACACCGGCGGTACCGTTGGCGGCGAGATCGACGGCTTTCGCCTGCTGCCCCATACCGACATCGGGATGGACATCCGCTACACCAGTTCAAATGGTCCTGTTTCCAGTCAGCGTCTTTTTGCCGGCGGCCCACGGGTCAGTTTCGATGCCTTCCGCGTTCGTCCCTATGTCGACTACCTGATTGGATACGGCCATTCCAATTTCAACGTCGTCGCTGACCCAACCTACACCTTCGACAGAACCCGGACGCGTGGCTACGGCGGCGGATTCGATGTGCGCGTCACGCGGTACTGGTCGTTGCGTGCTGACGCGCAACGGCAACGATGGCGTTTCTCTGTCCACGCGCCACCCTTTAATCCGGTGGAGATCAGTATTGGCGGCGCCTACCAGGTGCACTTCCGCAGCCGCCGTGGCCCGGAATAGCGACTGACACAAGGGGCGGGTGCCTTGCCCTTTGGTCGACAGCAATCACCCGGTAAAGTTGCGCGGCGTGTACACTGAAAATGGTTTCGGGACGTGGCTCAGCCTGGTAGAGCGCACCCTTGGGGTGGGTGAGGTCGCTAGTTCGAATCTAGTCGTCCCGACCATCACCTTGTTAGGTAGAAAGGGCGGCCGGATTGGCCGCCCTTTCTTTTACCTGAATGAAGCTATCTAGGCGCTGTGCCGTCTCCGGTGGCTGCGTCCGCCGCGCGAGGCCATCTGCCGCTCCGGTGCGCCGCCGAACTGCCACTGCCGGACCGGGCCCACGTCTACGTGCACAAACTGACTCCGCGGATAGTACCCGACGCCGCCCATGCCCAGGCTCAGCGCAGCATCACGCAGCGCCCGCGTGCTGACGCCCGGAATCCGGATGTCGATTGCCTTGGACAGCATGTGCTGCGAGTGCTCCGCGACGCCGGTGTCCGCGGACCGGGTACGCAGAAAATTGTTCGACCAGGGCGTGCGGTAGCCGCAAACGATGTCAATGGTCGCGCCGGTCCGGTGCAGCCGCTCCAGCAGCGCATGCAGCAGATCGAACTCACGCGGATCGTAGTCAGCGGTATCGTCCGTACGGTGGTCCCGCAGGAAGTGGTTCAACATACCCACGCCGGACCGGGAATATTGCCCGTTCTGCTTATAGGCGACATCGATGGATTCGCCCGTGTGCAGGTGGTGCAACTTCAGCCGGAACGTTTCGAAAAAGCCTGGCCGCGGCGATGTCATCACCGGTGTGGATGGAATGCTGGGCAACTCATCGGACCAGGCTTTCGCAGTGACACCGCCAGACAGGAACAGACTGGCGACGGCGGCGGCCAGCCATTTGCGTTGCAGTAAAACTGAGATCAAGGATCCACTCCGTGTGGGAAGATAGCTGTCTGGTACTTCGTCGTGCTTTGCACTTCACGTGAGCCGGGAGGAAACCGGGCCGAGCCAGTTCGGAGTTTTCGTGTCAAATCGGCATCGTGTGCCGGTAGATAAACTCTACCTGAAATCGTGAGCACAACCAACACAGGTTCAAGTCTCCAATACATTGAGCGCGCCCGAGTGTGAAGCCATTCCCATCGGAGCGCAATCCATTTCATGCCCTTTCGCCGCGGGCGGGATTGCAGCAAGGTAAGTCCATGATCTTCAGAAAACTCCTCCATCGAAAGCCGCACCGGCCGGGGGGCCCTCAGGGCGAGGCGCCGCGTTTCGGGTATGCGGTGGTGGGTCTTGGTCGCATCGCGGACCACTTCCTGGACGCGCTGCGGGATTCACCCACCTGCGCGGTAACGGCGCTGGTCAGCGGCAACCCGGAGAAGGCGCGGCGTCTCGCTGCCAAATACGGTGTCGCTCATACCCTCTCCTATGCGGACTTCGACCGTTTGCGTGAGTTCTCCTCTGTCGATGCGGTGTACCTTGCGCTGCCCGTGAGTATGCATCGTGCGTTCACCGAGCGGGCTGCGGCTGCTGGGAAGCACATCCTGTGCGAGAAGCCGATGGCGTCTACCGCGGTGGATGCGGCGGTGATGGTGGACACCTGCCGAGCTGCGGGGGTGCGGCTCTCCATTGCGTACCGCTGCCCGCACGCGGCCGTGCACCAGCACGCACGTTCCCTGATCCGCTCAGGCGCGCTCGGACGCGAAGAATCGTTGCGTATCGAGTCCACCTTCGGCTTCAAGTTAGGCATGGACTGGCGTGCGGATGCCTCGCTGGCGGGCGGCGGATCACTGTACGACCTGGGCATTTATCCGCTGAACGCAGCGCGTTACCTGCTGGACGAGGATCCGGCCATCGCCGCGGATGCAAGCGCGGTCTGCGATGCCAGCGGTTTAGAGCGGTCCATCAGCTGGACCAGCGTCTTTCCTTCGGGTGCAACGGCAGCCTGCCGCTCCTCGTACCTTGAGAAGCTGCCTGACACCCTGCGCATTACCGGCGAACGAGGCAGCCTTTTGCTGGCTCCTGCGTTCAGCCACCGCGAGCGTCTGCAGTTGCGCGGCAGCTGCACAGACGGCACCGGCACGGTATTGGAGGTCAGGGAGCGCATCTCGAACGGAGCAGCATCGCAGTTCCGGCTGGAGGCGGAACAACTGGCCGAGAGTGTCCGCTCAGGGGTAAAACTCATCACGCCAGGCGAGGACGGCTTGGCCGACATGGTGGCGATGGAGTCAATCTACTGTGCCGCCGGGGTCTTGCTTGGAGGCACAAAGGGGCCAGAGGGTGATCGTGCAGCCGCTTAGACGGCGCCTCTTGAAAAAGGTTGCGGAAAACTGGTGCACTCTGTGGTACTGTAACGCTAACTCGTTCGAACTCAGTGTAGGTTCTTTGCTCGCCCTGCCCAAACGCACTTGCAAAACCGTATTGATTTCAGCGAAACA
>CAXUBG010000224.1:0-4780 GCA_964249285.1 uncultured Terriglobus sp.
CTGCGTGACTGGCAGATCAGTAACGACAAGTCGCATTGTGTTTACCAACGGACGTGGTGCGACTACCGGATGGGCGCGCAGAAAAGGCCCGCACCGTCCGGAACGGTGAAGGCGGACTCGCGCAGACCCCATGTCTTATCAAGCGGAGCCGCATGGCTTAAAAGTCGAGTGGCCGTGTTGGATCGAGACGTCAAGTGTGGAGGACGTTGCAACTTCCCCCACGGTCTAGGCCTGGGCGGCGACTGCTTCGGCTGGCGCGGTCTGCTTCTTGGGGGCGGGGGCTTCGGCTTTTTTGCTGGGTGCGAGGATGGCGTGGAGGGTAGTGCCTTCCATGCGGGGCATAAATTCCACGATGCCGCTGTCGCCAATGTCCATGATGAGGCGGTTGATGATTTTGTAGCCGAGGTCGCGATGTGCCATTTGGCGTCCGCGGAAGCGCAGGGACGCTTTCACCTTGTCGCCCTCTGAGAGGAAACGCGCGGCCTGATTCTTCTTGGTCTGGTAGTCGTGCTCGTCCACGGTGACGGAGAACTTAACTTCCTTTACGACGATGATTTTCTGCTTCTTGCGCGCGGCGCGGTCGCTCTTGTCCTTCTCGTACAGATACTTGCCGTAGTCCTGGATGCGGCAGACAGGCGGCACCGCATTGGGGGAGACTTCCACCAGGTCCAGCGAGCGCTCGCGCGCGATTTTGAGTGCATCGAACGGTGCCATGATGCCGAGCTGTTCGCCCTGATCGTCAATCACGCGAATTTCGCGTGCGCGAATCTTCTCGTTGGTGCGGATGAAGGACTTAATGGCACGCTTGTCGTTAAACGGTGGAATAGATCGCCTCCGCAGCGCCTGCTCCGTGGGGCCGCTTGTTTGGAGCACCCAGGCAACACTGCACCTCGAAGTATACAACGCAACAGTGTCCTCGTTCGTGACGGAGAGAGCAAGGAGCGGGGCGTTTTTGTCTCGCGGAGCTTGCGGCGGCGCACAACTACACGCACGCGCTGGGAAAGGGTATGCTTGCCTCTGTGTGTTGATTGCCGCCCTTCGCAAGGACCGGTGCGAAGGCGTGTTCCGGAGAGTTACAGGCAGATGAAACGTCGCATATTGCTGGTGGATGATGAAGTCGCGGTCCTGCTGACCCTGAAAGCGGTGCTGGAAATCAGCGGCTTTGACGTTGATACGGCTACCTCCGCGCGTGAGGGCAAGTCGCGGATCAAGCATCGTGAATATGACATGGTCATTACCGATATGCGGATGGAAGACGAGTTCTCCGGCGCGGACGTCATGATTGCTGCCCGGGAGGCACCCTACAACCCCGCGGTCGCGCTGCTGACGGCGTTTCCCGTGGATGAGGAGTCGTTGAGTTCGATGGGCGCGGACAAGATGCTGGTAAAGCCGATGCACACCCGCGTCTTGCTGCAGCAGTTGGAATCGCTGATGACACGCCATGTGGCTGCGAAGGAAAAAACGGCTGCGAAGAAGTCTGCTCACACCAAGAAGCCCTCCAAGCTCGGCGAAGAGCCTCTCAAAGCCGGCAAATCAGCTGACGCAGCCATCAAACCGGGGAAGGTGCCGGCCAAGGGTAAGGAACTCGCCCTAGCCGCGTCCTCTGCGAAGGCGAAGACCGCCAAATCAGCCGCGCGAGCAGCCCGCTAGACCGCTACCGCGGGCTGTGTGCCTTTACGTAGTTGCGCAGGTTCAGGTTGATCTCCAGGGCTTTGGTGGTGCCGTTGTCCAGCATCCGCAACCAGTCACTGGCGGGCGATTTGAGATCGGCTGTGCTTAGGAGATAGCCGGTCTGCACGATAATCTCGAGCGCATTGCTGAGATCGTGCGCCAGTTTGCGAATCTCCAGCGCGACATCCTCGGGAATGAAGCTCTCGCCCGGTACAGCGGGACGTTGCGAATCCGGTGGGTTCAATTCATCTCTCAGAGAGCAGCGCGACGCGGTACGCAGCGTGCGGATCTGCTTGGATTAGCTGTCGCGCTTGAGATGCAGAACAGTGTGCTTTGGTTGATACAGAGAACACGCCGCCTGCCAGCATTGACACACGCAACCAGCTTTGGGACACTGAGAGGGCTGCAAGCGAAAGTTCGGCTCTGCCTGATGTTCGCTCCATGCCGAAATGGCGGAATTGGCAGACGCGCATGGTTCAGGTCCATGTACTCGCAAGGGTGTGGAGGTTCGAGTCCTCTTTTCGGCACCAATGGTTAGAAGGCGCGGCTTAAAGCCGCGCCTTTTTGCTGCGCATCTGGCGAAGCGGCGCATCCAGTAGCATGAGGAGATGGCCGCTGCCGTCGAAGCCGGGACGCACCTCGACCGCATTCTGACGCGTACCCGCGAAGATTTGCGCCTGCGCAAGACGCCACGGTGGCTTCGCGAGTTAGAGGGGATGGCTGCGCGGCATACTCCGCGCGGATTTGCACACGCGTTACGTCAGGCTGCGCGGAGCCGCCCGGCAGTGATCGCGGAGTTGAAGAAAGCGTCGCCGTCCAAAGGATTGATCCGCCCGGAGTTCGATGCCGCCATGCTGGCGAGGTCGCTTGAGCGTGGCGGTGCTGCATGCCTGTCTGTGCTGACGGACGAGCCGTTTTTTCAAGGTTCGCTGCGTAATCTGCAACTTGCCTCCGGCACTGCTTCGCTGCCCTGTCTGCGCAAAGATTTCATCGTGGACGAGTTTCAGATCGTGGAAGCTCGCGCCTGCGGTGCCGATGCCATCCTGCTCATCGTCGCAGCGCTGACCGATGCGGAACTGAAGCATTTGCGCGCGGCGGCGCGTGCGGCAGAACTCGACGTGCTTTGTGAGGTGCATGATCGCGCCGAACTTGACCGCGCTCTCCCGCTTGGCTGTGAGTTGTATGGCGTCAACAGCCGTGATCTGCGAACGTTCCAGGTGAATCCGTGGGCCTCCGCGGAACTCGCGCAGCATCTACCCGCGGAAAGCATTCGGGTTGCCGAGAGCGGTATGGGCAGCCTCGCCGACATACAACGCATGGCCGATGCGGGATTCAATGCGTTCCTGATCGGCGAGTCGCTGATGCGCGCCGCAGACCCGGGTATCGCGCTTGCCGCGATGTTCAGCCGTGCCCGTGCAGGCTAGTCCCATGTGGGTAAAGATCTGCGGCAATACGCGTCTGGAGGATTGCCTGCACGCGGCCGCCTGCGGTGCGGACGCAGTAGGCTTTGTCTTTGCTCCTGGAAAGCGCACGGTCACTGCGGAACAGGTTAAATCGATAACACGGCAATTGCCTGCCGGGCTGGAGACAATCGGCGTCTTCTCTACCGGCGCGGCCTTTGCCATCGCGGAAACAGCGCTGGAGGCTGGATTGACCGGCGTTCAGCTTCATCGTGAGTACGATGCCGCACAGGTCCGCACCCTGCGTGCTGCTTTGGACGGAAAGAAGGTGCACATTATCCAAGTCGTGTTCTGGGAGGCGGATCTTCCTGCGGCCTCACAGATCGGGCGCTTCAGGGATCGCTGCGCGGAGATCGCAGCCGACTGCCTCGCAGACCGCCTGCTGGTCGATACGCGCATGGCGAACCACAGCGGAGGTATGGGCGTTTCCTTTGATTGGGCGGCGGCCGCGGCCGCTCTTACCGCCCTTGATGTGCCGCTCATCATTGCAGGTGGTCTGCGGCCGCAGAACGTTGTGGAGGCTGTCCGCCGTCTGCGGCCTTTGGGCGTAGATGTATCCAGCGGCGTCGAAGAAGCTCCCGGTGTAAAGGATGCCGCTGCGATCAGGTCTTTCATCCGCAACGCTCGCGCGGCGGGATGATGGACGCTGCTTGGTTCAGCCGCGATGATGCAGCGACCCCAACCTATTGATAGTTGCCGGAATCGCGCTGCTCGCGCTTCTTAACTCCTTTATCCGTGCGGGCCTTGTTCGCCAGCAAGCCGCCACCCGCACCCGCACCCGCGCCAATGACAGCCCCTTTGCCACCGCCCAGCAGGCCACCGACGACCGCACCGCCTGCCGCCGAGCCACCAACGACCTTCGCCTTCGTGTGGTGCCGCGCATCATGCCGCTGCTGCTCCGCCTTGGCCCGGTCGTGCTCGCTTTGGGTGTACTGTGCCGCTGAAATGACCGGAAACGAACAAAACGCTGTGATCATCAGCGTTGCTGCCACTCTTCTCGCATTCATAGAAACGCACCTCTCGTGCGGCGGCATTTAACCCGCTGCAACCTTATCCCGGAACCGTAAAAGGCCGAGTTCCTGAATCCCTATGCGATGGATGATGGCTGCCGGCCTCCGGTTTCTTTTCTCAGTCCGCAAAGTACGATAGACTTTCCCCACATGGTACGAACGTTCTATTGGCGACCGAACGGACACACGGGTACAAGGCCCGCGACGCCAAGGGGACGCGTTCTGTAAGCTGCATCGCAGCACATCAGGATTTGAGGCAAGTTCCGGAAGCCGCGGCTCACCAGCCGCGGCTTTTGTTGCGTTAGAAGCAAGGGGAAAGGTGCAGGTTCATGCCGGTGTTGGAGCAGATGACGGAAGTGTCCCGCTCACTCGGGACAGGGCGTTTTGGCGCATACGGCGGGCGCTACGTGCCGGAAACGCTGATGGCCGCGCTGCTGGAACTGGAGCGCGCCTACACGGACGCGCAGAACGATGCTGCCTTCCATGAAGAACTGAATGGCTTGCTGAAGCATTACGTCGGCCGCCCCACGCCACTCTACTACGCGAAGCGCCTCAGCGAGCAGCTGGGTGGCGCGCAGATCTGGCTGAAGCGCGAAGACCTGCTGCACACCGGCGCGCACAAAATCAACAACGCGCTGG
>CAXUBG010000225.1:0-4684 GCA_964249285.1 uncultured Terriglobus sp.
TTCGACGCGGGCCGTGGGATTGGTCTCGTGCATGCGGTTGAGACAGCGGACGAACGTTGATTTGCCGCATCCCGACGGCCCAATCAACGCGGTGGCATGGTTGGCCGGAATGTGAAGTGAAACGTCTTTCAACGTGTGGTTCGTGCCGTACCAGGCATTCAGGTTTTCGACGCGAATATCCAGTCCCACTAACTGCCTCCCTGTAGAACACCGCGGGAGGTGACATAGCGCACCAGACCGACGGACACCATGATCATGGTGATGAGCACCAGAGCTCCGGCCCAGGCGAGCCGGTGCCATTCGTCATAGGGGGAAAGCGCATAGGTGAAGATCTGCAATGGCAGCGCGGCGATTGGCTCATTCAGGGCGTGCAGGCCGCGGGGCCAGAACTGGCTGCCGAAAGCGGTAAACAGCAGCGGTGCTGTTTCCCCGGCGACGCGGGCAAACGCGAGCATGCAGCCGGTGATGATGCCAGGCAGAGCGGTGCGCAAGCTGATGGAAACGATCATGCGCCAGCGCGGCACGCCGAGACCAAAGGCTGCTTCACGGATGGCGGAGGGCACCGTGAGCAGCATTTCCTCAGTGGTGCGTGTCACGGTGGGAATCATCATGATGGCAAGCGTAATGCCGCCGGCCAGCGCGGAAAAGTGGTGCTGATGAACGACCACCAGCGCGTATCCCGCGATGCCCATGACAATGGACGGCACGCCGTTGAGCACGTCCGCGGTGAAGCGGATCGTGTTGCCCAGGAGTTTGCCGCTGCCGTATTCCGCGAGGTAGACCCCGCCCGCGATCCCGATGGGGATGCCAAGCAGGCTGGAAAGCGCAAGGATGAGTCCCGAGCCGACGATGGAGTTCGCCATGCCGCCGCCCTGCTCGCCGACCGGCTTGGGCAGATGCGTGAAGAAGGCCAGGTTGAGTGAACTTGCGCCCTTGTACAGGAGGTAGACCAGAATGGCGAAGAGGGGGACCAGAACCACAGCAGTCCCTCCCACGGCAAGAAAGGTCATGAGGTGGTCGGTGGCGACACGGCCGGTCGAATTTGCCCGGCTGGAGCGGATGTGAGCGCGAACGGGTACGGTAGCCATCAGCTTGCCTTTACAGTGTTGCCGCGCGTGACGGCCCAGACAAGCAGCCGGGCCACGGTGTTGACCAGGATCGTGACAAGGAAGAGTGCCAGGCCAATCTCGATGAGAGCGGACAGGTAGAGGTCGCCGGTAGCCTCGGTGAACTCGTTCGCGATGACGCTGGCCAGGGTATGGCCCGGCGCGAAGAGGCTCTTTGAGATTTGCGGGTTGTTGCCGATGACCATGGTGACAGCCATGGTTTCGCCCAGGGCACGCCCAAGGCCCAGGATGATGCCGCCCACGATGCCAATACGCGCGTTGCGCAGGACGGCGATGCGAACCATTTCCCAGCGCGTGGCACCGAGGGCGAGTACGCCCTCCTTCTGGCTGATGGGCACGGCACTCATCACCTCGCGTGTGATGGAGGAGATCACGGGCAGGATCATGATGGACAGGATGATGCTGGCGGTCAGGATGCCTTCGCCGAAGTTCGAGCCGGAAAAGAATCCTGTCCAACCCAGAGTCTTGGCCAGCAGCGGTCCGAGACGGTCGCGAACGATAGGCACGAGAACAAAGATGGCCCAAAGGCCGTACACGACGGATGGTATGGCGGCAAGCAATTCCGTCAGAAAGGCGACGATGCCGCGGAAGGGCTTGGGGCAGATTTCCATGACGAAGACCGCGACGCAGAGGGCGAGGGGCACCGCGATACAGAGCGCGAGGAAAGATGTCGCCAACGTGCCAAAGATGAAGGGCAACGCGCCGAAGTCACCGGAGACGGGATTCCAGGCGGTTCTCACAAAGAACTTGAGGCCGAACGCATGAAGCGACATCCGGGAGTTCGCAATCAGAACCCAGATGATCATCACGACGATGGCAATGATGCTGAGCGCGCAAGCCAGGACTGCACCGCCAAAAACGCCGTCCGGCCCGGCACCGCCGCTGCGGCCGGCGAGAAACTGCCGTACACCGGAGGGCGCGGGATTGACAAGGCCAGCGGTGACAGGAATGCGTTCAGGAACGGCTACGGACAGTAACGGAGGGGTGGTGTCGGAGAAGTTCGTTTCAGCCATATGGGATCACGAAAGCTAGTGGGCGATGACTACAGGGTAGCGGCTAGCGGGTTGATGCTGAAAGCAGAAATGTGAATGCGGCGTGAATTCGCCGCGCAAGCAGCAAGTGGAACACCTGTGCACCGCCAGCGCGGCGCACAGGTCCTTGCCGGCGGTTACTTTAGATAGTTGAGCGCGCCCGATACCTTTACGGCAACGGGTTGCGGCAGCGGAGCGTATGCCAGCGCGCTGGCCTCGCCCTCGCCGTGCTGCAGCATCCATTCCAGGAAGTCGTGCAGCACTTTGCCCTTGGCCGGATCGGCGGACTTCAGCGGGACCAGCAGCCAGGTGAAGGACGAGATTGGGTAGGAGTCCGCTCCCGGTGCGTTCGTAATCGAGACGCGGAAGTCGTTGGGCATGTTCTTGGCCGCGCCAGCCGCTGCCGCGCTCACCGTTTCCGGCGATGCCTTGACGAATTTCCCGGACGGGTTCCTGACCGTGCCGAAGGACATCTTGTTCTGCAGCGCGTAGATCAATTCGACATAGCCGAAGGCGTACGGGCTGTTGCGCACCATACCGGCGACACCCTCGTTTCCCTTCTGGCCGATACCCACCGTCCATCGCACGGAAGTGCTCTTGCCGATGCGCGACTGGAAGTCAGGCGAGTTCTTTGAAAGGTAGTCGGTAAAGATGTACGTGGTGCCGGAGCCGTCGGAGCGATAGACGGGCAGAATCTGGTGGTCCGGCAGGTTCACGCCCGGATTCAATGCGGTGATGCGCGGGTCGTGCCAATTGGTGATTTTACCCAGGTAGATGTCCGCGATGACGTCGCCGGAGAATTTAAGTTCGGCGTTAAGCCCGGGCAGGTTGTACGTGGGTACAACAGCACCGAGCACGGTGGGGATGTGGAAGAGCTTGACCTTGGCCGCGCTCATCTGCTCGTCGGTCATCGGGCCGTCGGTTGCGCCAAAGTCGACAATCCCTTCGGACGCTTGCCGGATACCCGCGCCGGAACCGACCGACTGATAATTGATCTGGACGCCGGGGTGGCTGGCCGCGTATTCGCTGAACCACTTGGAATAGATAGGATTGGGAAAGGTGGCACCCGCGCCGTTCAGCTGCTGCGCTCCAGCAACCGTGGTGAGCGCAAACAGCATAGAGGCTGCTATGCCGGAAATTTTGTTGAGTCTCATCGATTCTTCTCCTGGGTCTGAAGCAGGCCGCAAGTGCGGACTGCCATCGTTTGAGGCAGCGAAACGTAGGATGTGTGGCTGAACAGGCTGCGGCCCGCGTGTAGTTTTTTGCGCGCTGCAGCCGCCCGCCTTTACGGGATGTAATAGCGCATGCCTGCGTGGATCATGTTATCCACGGCGCGCGGACCGCTCGGGCTCGTGGCGCTTCCCACGCCCGACCACAGATTGCGCTGCAGGTAAGAGTAGGTGGTCTGATACTGCAGACGGCCATACTTCGGGCTGTTTGCCAGCCGGTACGTAAAGCCAACCATGCCTTCCTGGATGTAACGCGTGGGGGAGGCGCAGGTTACCGGGCTGATCGATCCGGCCGTACCGCTGCCATTTCCTGCGTTTGTGGGCAGGTTGTAGCATCCCGCGTCGTTCAGGTTGCGGGGACCGTAACCGATCAACGCGCCCTGCGGGGTGGTGTACACGGTCCGCTGCGCGTATT
Source organism: uncultured Terriglobus sp. (assembly GCA_964249285.1). Taxonomy (GTDB): domain Bacteria; phylum Acidobacteriota; class Terriglobia; order Terriglobales; family Acidobacteriaceae; genus Terriglobus. The sequence goes on from CAXUBG010000225.1 coordinate 3,803, forward strand.
CGCCGCCATAGTAGGCGTATACGTCCAGCTTCGGCGTGGGATGCGTCTCGAGACTGGCCAGACCGTGATAGTTGTGGAGCGGCTCCAGCGTCTGGTCTGGGCGCAGAGTTGCGTCCGCCAGCTGCGATGAGCCGTAACGACCGACACCCTGTCCACCCATCGCCTGCACGGCGACGTCGACATACTTGTTCACAGTTACGCGTGCGCTGCCAAAGACCCCGCCCACCTTTGATACATTGTCCTGCACATTTGTGGAGTAGGCATAGGTCGGGGCTGCCGCTGTACCGGTATAGCCCACCACGGGAAAAAAGAAGTCGCGGAGGAAGCGTGCCATGCCGCCCACTTCAAAGTGAGCGTGCGTGTAGTCCAGCGTGCCTTTCACGATTACGTCGGGCGCAACGTTATTGGCATAGGTGGTGATGGCACCGGTGCCCGCTGTGTTACCCGCGCCAACGTTGCCTGCGGCGTTGTACAAACCGCCATTCTGGCCTGCGCCCGCGAAGAAGAACGCAGTCGGAATCGTTCCCGCGGCGGTGAAGTTTGTGATCTGGCCTTGCTCCAACGCCATGGCCAGGGTGAGAAGGCCGGTTTTACGCTGCCCATAGCTCTGCTGCAGACGAAGGGCGGGCTGACGGGTCCAGTTGAAGCCCACCATGTATTGCGAATCGATGGTGTTGGGCAGCTTTTCCGTCCTGTTGTTGGTGCTGAGACCCGTCTCGGTGACAAGCGACCACATCTGGCCACCGGTCACGGCGAAGTTCTTGCGCGCACCCTGCCCCCAGAACTGACGCTGCCGAAAGACATAACTGTTGGATTGATTGTTATTCGAAGCGGTACCGACACCTAGAAAATCACCTTCAAAATAACCGGACAGCTTGTAGG
>CAXUBG010000226.1:0-4669 GCA_964249285.1 uncultured Terriglobus sp.
AGTAGCATGGCAGCAGCATGCGGCGTGCTGACCGGCTCTTCAGAATCGTGAGTCTCCTGCGCTCCGGCCGGCTCTTGACCGGCGCGCAGATCGCGGAGCGCCTGAACATCTCGCAGCGCACCCTGTATCGCGATATGGCGGACCTGCAACGCTCCGGCACGCCCATCGAGGGCGAGGCTGGTGTTGGCTACACGCTCCGCCGCGACAGCCATCTGCCGCCCATGCAGTTCACCGCGGACGAGATGACGTCGCTGGTACTGGGTGCGCGCATGGCTCGCGCGTGGGGCAGCGAAACCACCGCTGCCGCGGCCGGCGATGCGCTTGTGAAGATCGAGGCGTCGTTGCCGCCGGAACACCGCGACCGCGTGGACCGCGTTCTGCTGTTCGCGCCGGAGTTTCCGCATCCGGCACGGACGCGCAAACTGCTGGACCGCCTGCATAGCGCGTGCGCCGCCCAGCATGTGCTCCGCTTCGGCTACACGCGGGAGGACGGCACAGCCAGCGAGCGCACGGTGCATCCGCTGGGGCTGTACTTTTGGGGCAATCGCTGGACGCTGGTAGCGTGGTGCCGCACACGCAAGGACTTTCGCCAGTTTCGGCTGGATCGTATGCAAGGCGTTGACGTGAACGGTGAGAGCTTTACGCCAAAGCGCGGGCAGCGTCTGAAAGACTTCCTCAAGCAGGTGCGGGCTGAAGCGCGCACAGCGCAGGCGGTAGGATACCCGCAGTGACTTCCGCCCTGGATACTCCTGCGTCAGAACGACCCGTTGCGCCCTGGATCATCGGCGTCATGTATGGCGGCACCTTCAACGGCTTCGTGGCGGTCAGCCTGTCGCAGTTGCTGCCGGAGCGCGGCGTGTCCCTGCAGCGGGAATCTGAAATTGCCACGCTGATTCTGACGGCAAGCTATGTCAGTTTCCTGCTCACGCCGCTGGTCGATTGCGGCTTGCCGCGCCGGGTGTGGGCGATGCTTCTGGCGGCGTTCGCGGTGGTGTGCCTCGCCGTTGCCATCCCTATGCTGCACGCCGCAGCGGCACGTGGCGGGCATGGCGCGGGTGCGGCCGCTCTCATGCTGGTGCTGTTCCTCGGCTATCTTGCCAATCAGATGTACACCAGCACGATTGGCGGCATGGTGCCAAACATCACGGCTCCGTCGCAGCACGGCGCGGTTTCGGCTTGGATGAACATTGCCTATCTTGCGCTCACCGGCGCGGGTGGCGCGCTCTCCGTCTGGGAGGTCCGGCATCTGCCGCGTGCCGCAGCGATGCTTCTTGTTCCGCTGCCTATCGTTCTGGGCGCGCTGCCCCTGCTGTTCCTCGGGTATGAGGACCGCGTGCCCGCTGCCTTCAGCAGGGCCATGCGGCAGCTTTTTGCGAACCTGCGTGCAACGGCCAGGCAGCGCAACTACCTGTTTGCCCTGCTGGTATTTGTATTGCCGTCCGCGACCTTTGCGCTGCAAAACCTGTTCGGCGGCATGGGTGCGGACTTCCACGCCAGCCCGGAACTGACCAACCTTTCGGTGGGCCTGCTGTTCACGGTCGCGTGCGCACTGGGCGCGGCGCTGGGTGGTCCGCTCAGCAACCGGTTCGACCGGCGCCTCCTGTTTATCGCGCCCGCGATGGTTGCCGCGCTTGGATCGCTTGCCATGGCCTTTGGACCGCACACGCCGTGGATGTTTGCGGCCGGCATGTTTTTCTACAACCTGATGGCCGGCATCAACTACACGGCGACCAGCGCGCTCGTCTTCCAAATCGTCGGACGCAATAACCCGTTGTCGGCCACGCAGTATTCGGTGTGCATCGCCGCCTGCAACCTGGCGATTACGGGCGCAGTTTTTCTCGATGGACGCGGTGCGGGACACAGCGCCGCAACGGGCGCGCTGACGGTGGACGCGGGTCTCAGCCTCGTCCTTGGAACAGCGGTTCTGCTGCTTGTCTACAGGTTTGGTGGCGGATTTCCCAGACCGGCTATCGCAGACGGCGTCTCAGTCGAGGTTGGCGCGGCAATCGCGTGAACACCGGATCCTTCTGGCCACACGCACTCGGCTTCCCGCATCCAAGGCGATGGGAGAACGACTATGAAAGCATTTCCTTGGCTACTGGCCGGCGTCGCGATTGGCGCGGCAGCGTACTTTGTGTTGAACCAGCCAGCACCGTCCTACGCCAGCGGCGATGTAGAGCGCGCGGCAAACAAAACAGACGTGTGGGGCGGCAAGCAGCGCCTGAAGGGAACCGGAGGCAGCCTGCTTGGCAAAGCGAAAGAAACACTTGGCAACGCTACCGGAGACGAAGATCTGGCTGCCGAGGGTACGGGGGATCAGGTTGTGGGTGAGGTGAAGGACGCAGTGGGCAAGGTTGCGAACGCCGCAAGCGATACACTGCGCGAATTCAACCGGACGTAGCTACGTGCCCGACGCCGCAACCGGTCCGCTGCCAGGAAGGTCTGCCGCGGGCCGGTGCCGCCGTTGCTCACGCAGCACAATAATCAGCAGGCAACCCAGGAAGATCATCGCGTTTCCAAAGCCGATGCGTCCGAGCAAGGCCCCTTGCACGGAACCGGGTTGCCGCACGCAAATGCTCCCGCCTGGCAACATCATGGCAAGCATCCCTGTGTAGTGCATCCCGCAAATTGCCAATCCAATCACAAGGGACGCACCGGTTTGTCTGCTCAGCGTGAACTTCTCCGCGCCGCTGCGTTGGAGCATCGCCATTGCGCCTAGGGATGCGATGACGGCTATCAAATACGACAGCAGGACGCCAGGCATGCTCCACACCGGCGGGGGTTCGAAGTGCATGGCGGCCATGCCCAGATAGTGCATGCCGCAGACGCCGCTGCCCACCAGCACCGCACCCAGCAGAAGATTCCGCTGGGGCGCACCCGCGTGGTAGTTCACGGTGAGACGCATGGCGAGCCAAGACGCCCCAACTGCCGTGAGCATGGAGAGCACTGTGCCGTTGACGGAATAGTAGGTTGCGAAAGGCGGAATCCAGGCCATCATGCCGGTAAAGTGCATGGACCAGATACCCAAGCCAAGAACCAGCCCGCTGATGAAGGTCCACAACGCGGGACGCCGGCTGTACCGTGTGTGCTCAATGGACTCGAATGCGGCAAAGCCGGCCAGGGATGCGATTACAAATGAGAGCAGAATCATGCGAACGCTGAAATATCCGGGCAATGCGTTCCCTCCTTCGCGAATTCTGATTTCAGCAGAATACGATGCCGGATTCACCCGGTCAGCACGGGCTTGCTCGCGCAGCCATTCAGCCAGTTCCTTACTGGGCAAAGCAGCGGCGCAAACCACCTCGTCCCGTGTATGCTGCACCTACTCCCTCCTGAAGGATTGGCATGGTCAAGCTGTATCGCGCGGCGGCACTGACGTTCGCCGTTCTAATTCTCTTGCTGCCCGAACTTGATGGCCAGACGGTCCCCACGCCTGAGCCGGTGCGCGCGGCGCACGCCATGGTGGTCAGCATTCATCATGATGCGACGGATGCGGGTGTCAGCATTCTGCGGCAGGGCGGCAACGCGGTGGACGCGGCGGTTGCCGTTGGATTTGCGCTGGCGGTGGTGTATCCGCAGGCAGGCAACATCGGTGGCGGCGGATTCATGCTGATCCACCCCGGCCATGCGCATGGCGCGAAGAAGCTGGCCGATGGCAAGCCGCACTTTCTGGATTACCGTGAGAAGGCACCTGCCGCCGCCAGCCGGGACATGTACCTCGGCCCGGACGGCAGCGTAGTGAAGGGCATGAGCATCGCCGGGTACAAGGCGAGTGCCGTGCCAGGAACCGTCGCGGGGATGGCGTATGCGGAACAGCACTTCGGCAAGCTGGGCCTGAAAGCAGTTCTGCAGCCGGCAATCCGGCTCGCGCGCGACGGGTTCGTGCTGATGGATGAGGTTGAGCCCTGGGGCGGATCGAAGGTGCTGGCGCAAAACCCTGAGGGGCGTCGCATCTTTCAGCGAGATGGTCACCCATACAAGGCGGGTGAGCGCTTTGTACAGCCGGAACTGGCGGCCACGCTGGAGCGCATCGCGAGTGATCCCGGCGAGTTTTACCACGGTCACATGGCGGAGCAGATCGCGGACGAGATGCAGTCCGGCGGCGGCCTGATCACGGCGGCTGACCTCGCTGCGTACGAGGTGAAAGATCGCGCACCGCTCCAGGGCAAGTATCACGGGTACCGGATCATCACCGCGCCGCCACCGTCTTCGGGCGGCATTGTCCTGCAGGAGACGCTCAACATTCTGTCCGGATACAAGCTGCACAAGCTGGGCACGGACCGCAGTCCGGAGCAGGTCCACCTGATTACGGAAGCCTTTCGCCGCGCGTTCCTGGATCGCTCCGATTACCTGGGCGATCCTGACTTCACGGCCATGCCGCTGAAGCAGATGGCGAACAGGAAGTACGCCGCAGCATGGCGAAAGACTATTGATCCCGTGAATGCGACGGCGTCAGAAGCTCTCATCCGTCCTGCGGGCTACATGCCGGAACCGCCCAAGCAGGCCGGCCTGCACGAGGGCACCCAGACCACACACTTCAGCGTGGTGGACGCCGACGGCAACGCAGTCAGCAACACGTATACCTTGAACTTTTACTTCGGATCCGGGGTTGTCGTCCGGGGCCTTGGCTTCGCGATGAACGATGAAATGGACGACTTCACCAGCAAGG
>CAXUBG010000227.1:0-293 GCA_964249285.1 uncultured Terriglobus sp.
GGTGCAGCAAGGACTGGGCAACACCGGCCTGATTGAAAACGTTGCGAATCGTGTGGGCATGTCGCCAACCATGGTCAAGATGGGATTGGCGGTGATGTTGCCGATGATGATCCATCACTACGTTTCGAACGGGCATGTCACGGCGCAGGGAGAACCAACTGGCACACCCATGCCGCCAGCCGGCGGTGTCTTGCAGTCAATTCTTGGCCGCATTCTGTAATTGTGTAGCTTGTGTGGAGAGCGGCGCGCCTTCTTTTGCGGGCCGGTTGGACTTGGAGGAGGGAAAGGTCTGG
>CAXUBG010000227.1:303-4613 GCA_964249285.1 uncultured Terriglobus sp.
CGGTACAGGAGACGGCGTCGCTGCGACGACCCGCATGGCAAGCCGCGGAAAAGTGAAACTGCCGCCAGCATCGTCGATGACGTTCACCTGGCAGATGTACGTCCCCGGTTTGAGTTCCGCAAGCGGCACATCGAAGTGGAAGCTGACGGCGTTCCGGTCCGGTTGATTCTCCAGGTCGGTTGCAATCACAGGCGTTTCCATCATCTTCGCGCCGTTCTGAAGAAACTCGATCGAGGTGAGCACGTGAATGCCGCCGGCACCATTGCGAGCCTTCAAACCGCTCTGTTTGGCGGTGCTTTCGGTAACTGACTGGGCCGCCGCCGCTGCCGCCTGTTTTGCCGGATCGTACAGTTCATAGAGCAGATACAGGTGCGCGTCCTGCCGGAAGACATGCGGCACATTGGGAACGAACTGCTGGCCGTCCTGCTGCAACGGATCGGCGGGTGGCGGCGCGCCCGGAGGTCCACGCCGTGCCGGAGCCGCGGGAGCGCGTTGGGAACTGAGCACGACACTCGAAAGCCGGATGGCCTGCTTGCGTTGGTCCGGCACGACCAGGTCAGTCTCGAATGACCCCATGTTGCCGGTTTCGTTTTCCCGGGCCACGAACTTGACGTGGTAGTGTCCGGGGGCGAGCGTGAAGCCGGTGCTGTACTGCAGGTTGCGCCGCGCGGCTCCAACGGTTCCATCCACCGCCAGCTTCAGCGTGTCGCGCACATTGCCTACGGCGATGCCCTGCGCGTTCTTCACCTGGGCAATGATGTCGAGCGTTGCCTTGTCCTGCTCCTTTGTGCGGGTAAAGGGGATTTGCGAGCCTGGCACAATGAGCGACATGGGGACGTAGTAGCTGTTCGGGCTCTGCCGGAAGTAGAAGGCTTCCAGGTACATCGAGAGATCGACGGCGGGCAGATCGCTGCGCAACTGCTCGTTCAAGGCCACTTCGCGGTCTTCCGTCTTCTGGTGCTTGAAGTCGGCGGGAGCGTAGTAGCCGGGGCGGTATTCCAGCCTGGCGTCGCTGCGATTGAGCTTGACGGTCAGGCGGCGGAATGTACCGTCGCGGCGCGTGTCCGTCGAGCGGAAGCCGAGGATGTAGTACGCCTCGGTATCGTGCTGGATGGCCTGGAAGGCTGGCGCGAAGTCGTTGGAATCGGAAAAGAACTTGCCGCCAGTGTCAGAGGCGAGCGTTGCCAGCGTCTCCTGGGAGGCGAAGTTCGAGTCAAGGCGTGCCTGCATGGCTCCGCCGCTGTAGGCGCCTGTACCGCGCAGCGATCCGCTGCTGGCGTCGCCCAGCGGGGACAGCGCCTGCAGACCGCGCGAATCGACGCTGTAGATGGCCATGTTGGCCTTTACGGCTTCGTTGGTCGCGGAGCGGATGCTGGACTGGTTCTCGACGCCGTTGCGTGTGAGGCCGCCGGAGAAATACAACATGCTTTTGCGCTGGTCGACGCGCTCCAGCGACTTGGCGATGGTCTGGATGGCGTAGAGTTCGCGGTCGGTGTTCAGGCTGTTGTATTCGCTGTCATCGGCGGTAAAGGTGCCCGCGTCGTCCGAGGTTCCGTCACTCGATCCGGTAGTGCCGTTGGCAAACCCGTTCGCGATGTTGCTGCCGTTGAACTTGCCGACAGCGGCGAGCAGGGCGGCTTTGTCAGCGGTGAAGTCGTGGTCCAGCGAGAGGGACGTGCCCAGGCTGGCGACAGCGACCAGGTCCGCCGGTGCCATTTTCTTGTTGATGTACTCCTGCGCTGCCGTCACGGCGCGGTCGATGTCCTCGTCCTGCATGCTGGTCAGGTCAAAGAACATGACGATCAGGCGGTGATCACGCAGCTGGGCCGGATCAGCCGCCATGGAGCGGTCAAGAATCTGCGCGACGGTGGGCGCGGTGCCGCTGACGGTGGCTTCATTCAGCCGGGCGGCGGCATCGACCGTCTGGAAGTCGAAGGAACTGACCGCCTGCGGCTTGTTGTTCTCGAGCACGGTGAAGTCGCTTGCCTTCAGGTTGCGGAGGACGGCCCCGGTCTTTTTATCGCGCACGACAACGTTGGTGAGAACGATCTGTGAATCGACACGCAGTGTAAAGCTTTGTGACGTGCTGCCGCCCTGCTGCTGGATGGTGGTGCCGGTGGAGGCTGGTGCACCGGGCGCGGGTTGCGGAGCCTGCTGCACCGGCGTGTTCAGTTGAACAGGTGGAGTTTGCTGCTGCGCAGTCAACGCCGCGCACAGGCTGAGTGCGGGCAGGGTTCTAAAATAAGCGAGAACGCGAAGGCCGCAACGGCTTCGCGAAGGGCGCGACGTGTTGATCCGGTCTGACGCATGCAGGCGGGCGAGCTTCATTAGAATCGATATCTCGCTTGCAGGCTCAGCTTGCGGGGCGCGCCCGCACCCGTGACCTGCCCGAAGTTGGAAGAGTTCAGAACGGTATTTACGCCGGTGTACTGGACCGTGTTGAAGACGTTGCTGGCGGTCACGCGCGCCTCGAAGTTCTTGAGCTCGCTAAAGTCGATGCTCTTTGAGAGCGACATGTCGATGCCGACTGTTCCGGGCAGCTCGATGGAATTACGCGACGCTGTGCCATAGCCATTCGCCGGCGCTGCAAAGGCGTTCTTGTTGAACCAGTTGCGCAATGTGCCCGCGCCCGCGATGGATTGCGCGAAGACCCGGTCTGGACGAAGGGTAAAGTTGTTGCCAGACGCCGCCTGCGCGACGCTGTTCTGATACTGCGGCGTGGCGTAGCTGCCGGTGGCGAAGGTAAAGTCGCCCGAGAAGAAGGTATCGTCGAGCGCCCTGGAGATACGGCCCGTCTTCAAGTACGCGCGGCCGGGACCAAACGGCAGTTCGGTCACGAAGTTCCCCGTCAGCTTGTGGCGGACATCAAAGGTGCTGTTACCGAACTCCAGGTCCAGCCGCTGGTCGTTTTGCGGGACGGTGTTGTTGCCTGACCCGTTGACGGAACTGGCGTTGTCGATGGAGTGGCCGTACTGGTAAGTCGCCTGCAGGCTCACGCCCTTTTGCAGCCGCTTGCGCGCGTTGACCGTTAGCGCGTTGAAGCGCGACTCACCAATCGCGTCCTCATAAATGATTGGGTTCGTATTGCCGGAGGTGGTGACGATGCCGCCGTTCAGGATCCGGTTTGGCGAGCGGCGCATATCCAGGTTGCCCCCAAACGCGTTGTTGTATCCCACGTTCAGGACGATGCCGAGAGGCAGTTGCCGTTGGACATCCAAATTCATCACCTGCACCTGGCCGAGACGGTAGCCGCGGTTTACCGCGAAGGTATTCGGCAGGGCGGTTTTATTGCAGTTGAAGGCATTCGTCAGGGTAAAGCCCGTCTGAAACGTTGCGCATCCTTGCTGGCCGGCTACGTTGTTTTGCGTGTTCGCGAAAGGTGCCTGATAGCTCAGCGCGTTGGCGAAGGTGCGGTACTGCCCCGTGTTGTAGTTGATGCCATAGCCGCCGCGCACCACTGTGTTCTTCAACTGCTTCGGACGCCAGGCGACGCCGATGCGCGGGGACAGCAGCGTGCGGTCCGGGTTGATGAGCGAGCGCGCGTACTGCACGCCGCTGAGCGAGCCGCGCCCGTCCGGCAGCACCTGCGCGTAGGTCTGCAGGTCCGCGGAGTGGTCCAGATTGACCAGCCGGTTGAACTTCTCAATGAACGGCGAAAAGTATTCGTAGCGCAGACCCAGATTGAGGGTCAGGTTGGGCAGCAGCCGCCAGTCATCCTGCGTATAACCGTCGTAGACCCACTGCCGGAGATAGATTTTGTTGGTGCCAGCCTGAAGGGAACTGTTCTGCGGCGCACCCAGCAGGAAGTCCGCGAAGCTGTTGCCGCTGGGTGCCTGGTCCGTGGCCGTGCCCGCGCCAGGCCGCTGCGTATTGAGGCCGGAGAAGACGAACTGGCCGATGCCGTTGGTCCCCGCGATCAGGTCGCTGTGGGCGCGGCGTCCGTCGAAGCCAAAGCGGAAGTTATGTTTGCCGCGCCGCCAGCTGACCACGTCGCTCAGGCTGACCGTGGACCCAAGCTGGTCCGATGGGTTGGTCTCACCGACGCTGGCGAAGTTGGTGAATGCCAGGTCTGGCACGCCGTTGTACAACCCCGGACGCACGCCCGAGGGCCGCGGAATCGCCAGGCCCGCAGCACTGGCCGGATCGAGCGCGCCATAGGTGAAGGCATTGGTGGTCATGGCGTGCGAGAAGTTCCAGCTTGCCGACAGGTTGTTGCTCAGCCGCCCGTAGCCGATGGAGTAGGTCGCGCGCAGGTGGGAGCCGTTGCTGCTCGTTTTGCCGTCCAGCGACGGCAGCAGGCCGCGCAGGTC
>CAXUBG010000228.1:0-4553 GCA_964249285.1 uncultured Terriglobus sp.
GACTACTTCTTCGGCGTACTGCATTCCCGCATTCACGAGCTATGGGCACTTACACAAGGTACGCAACTTGAAGACCGACCGCGTTACACCCCGAACACCACCTTTGACACCTTCCCCTTCCCCTGGCCGCCGGGCAAGGAGCCGCAGGATGACCCGCGCGTGCAGGCCATTGCCGCTGCCGCGAAGAACCTGGTCGAACTGCGCGACCGCTGGCTGAACCCGCCGGACACCCCCGAAGCCGAGCTGCGCAAACGCACCCTGACCAACCTCTACAACGCCCGTCCGCAGTGGCTGGACGATGCGCACCGCGCGCTCGACCACGCCGTCTTCGCCGCCTACGGCTGGCCGCCGGACCTCACGGACCAGCAACTCCTCGAACATCTCCTCGCCCTCAACCACCAGCGAGCCGCCGCCCAGACATCTGCACCAAAGCCCTCCCCCAAGGACGCGTAAACCCGTCCAAAACCGCGCGAAAACGCATCCGGAAGCGCATTTACGTTAGCGCTAACGCGAGTCGGCGCCATGCGGCTTTTCATAAAGTAAACATGCGCTGGTGGCACACGAAACCTAAAAGCGTACAGCGTGTCCGGTTTTCAGCGCCTCACCCAGTGTTCCACGTGGAACATGCCGCCTTCTCATCGGTGACCGGCCGGCCCGCGCTCCGCATTCCCCGGCAACTAAGGCAGCACCTCTTACGCCACGTAGGCGAAGCGCTGCGAATCCGGCGCCCAGGAGTTGACGTTGATCGATCCCTGCCCGCCGGTAAAGCCGGTCAGCAGCCGGGGAATCTTCGAGACGGCACCGTTCTCCACCGCCGCTAACTTCAACTCCACGTGCACGGTACGCGGGTTGTGCGTGGGCGTGTCCGCCGGGTACGCGATATAGACCAGCTTCGTTCCATCCGGCGAAATGTGCGGGAACCAGTCCTCCGCGCCATCCGCCAGCACCATCTCTGCCCGGCTGTCGTTTGGCCCCGCGCCGCTGGCGGGAAAGCGCCACACCGCCTCATGCCCGGAGCGGTCGGAGTTGATGTAGATCCACTTGCCATCCGGCGAGTAGTCCGGACCGTCGTCGTGGTGCGAATCGGCATTCAATTGCGTCTCCGCCCCGCCGCTCACCGGTACGCTGTACACGTCAAACTGCTTGCTGCCATTGCGTTGCGCCACAAAGGCCATCGTCTTGCCATCGGGCGACCAGCCGTGAAAGTAGCTGGGTGTCTCCGTGGTCAGCGCGCGGATGTCCGAGCCGTCCGCCTTGGCCACGTATACGTTCGATCCCTTCGCGGGGGAAAGTGTGGCGGAGAAGCCCAGCAGCTTGCCATCGGCAGACAAGGCCTTATCGTTGTTGCACTTATACTCCGCCGGTATGCCGAGCTTTTCGGGTACGGCCGTGCCATCCGGCCGCAGCACCAGCTTGTAGATCGTGCCGCCAGAGTTGGCGATGAGATAGTTGCCGTCTGGCGACCAGTTGGGTGCCTCCCAGATGCCATCTGCCGTGTAGACCGGCTTCGACGAGTTTGTGCGCAGGTCGTAGAGGAACAGGTGGCTGCGCAGGCGCTGTTCCGGTTGGCGCTGTGCGGCGGGAACTGGGACGGGGGCTGGGGATGGCGCGGTTGGAGTTTGCGCGGTGAACGGCATGGTGGAAAGCGCCAGTGCGGCCCATACCGCGGAATGCAACAGCTTCATTGTGTATCTCCCCGGCCGTGACCGTCGCGGCGGAACACCATAGTAAGCCAGCGGTTGTGCGATGTGCGAGGGCTGCGGCGGGAGACGGCACGTAAACTGGAGGAGCATGATTCTCCCGTTTGTCCGCGAGATGGTCGCGGACCTGGAACACACGGACAGTTTTGAGCGCGTGCGCCGCCACCTGAGCGGCGGGTCTGGGCGGCGGCGCGTGTCGGGCCTGACCGCGACGGCACGTGCGCTGTATCTGCCGCTGATGGTGCGCGCCAGCAATGCGCCCGCGCTGATCCTTGTGAGCGACAACAAAGCCGCGGAGGCGCTGCACGGTCTGCTGAACGCCACCTGCGACCTGACAGGCGCGTTGCGGTGCGAAGAGGTGCTGCGCCTGCCCGCGCACGATGTGCTGCCCTTTGAGAATCTGTCGCCCCACGCCGAAATTCAGGAGCGGCGTGCCAGCACGTTGTGGAAGGTGTGCAGCGGTGCCGCGCGCATCGTCATCGTGCCGCTGGAATCGGCGTGTATGCGCCTCTTTAGCCGCGAGTACTACGCCGGTCTGGCGCTGGAACTGAAGCGCGGTGAGGAGTACGACACGGCCATGCTGCTGGAGCATCTGCTCACCGTTGGCTACACGCGCGTGGATGTGGTGGAGATGCCCGGGCAGATCACGCTGCGCGGTGGCATCATGGACGTCTACTCGCCGGAGATGGACCGGCCCGTGCGCATCGATTTCTTCGGCGACGAAATCGAAAGCATGCGCAAGTTCGATCCGGAGACGCAGCGCTCGTCCTCGCCCGTGGATGAGATAACACTGCTGCCGCTGACCGAAACGCCGGTGACGGAAAAACTGCTGGGTGCGGTTCATGCGCGTCTTGTGCGGGGCGGCAGCGCTGGCGCGGAGCTTGAAGGCGGCGAAGAACCCCGGGAGATGCAGTCGCACGTGGGGCAAGTCTCCATCTTTCCCGGGTGGGAGTTTTTCGCTCCTGTGGCTGGCGCGCACGGCACCATCCTGGACCTGATGGGGCCGAAGACACGCGTCTACGTGGAAGAGCCGGCCATGGTCAAGAACCAGGGGGAGCGCTGGTGGAACAAAGTTGAGCAGCGGCACGAGCGCAGCGGCATTGGCAGCCTGATCAAGCCGGACGACATTTATCTTTCGCCGTGGGAGTTTGACGACCGCGTGCGGCAGTACCCAGGCATTGATCTGGATCAGTTGGGCGCGGTGGATGTGCTGGACGCGGACCACTCCAGCCAGACAGAGATTGAGTTTGCGTCGCGCCCGACGATGCGCTTCCATGGCTCCATCCCGGGCTTTACGGAGCAGTTGAAAACCCTGCAGCAGCAGGACGCGCGCATCCTGATTGCCGCGCACACGCAGGGCGAGGTCGAGCGGCTGGCAGGCCTGTTGCAGGAGTATGGCGTGCCGTACCGCATTGGCAGCCGCGTGCAGCAGGCCAGCGGATCCGCGACCGTGTACGACGAGACGAGCTATCTGACAGGAGACATCCGCACGCCGGTGATTGTGAAGACTGCGCTGGCCAGCGGCGTGCAATTTCTTGATCTGGAGAAGGCGACCGCGCGGCAGCTGTTGATCTTTGGCGCGCAGGACCTGAACGACGATGCGGATGTCAACGCACGGCCCGTGCAGCGCAAGTCGAAGACCGCGGCGTTCATCAGCGATTTTCGCGATCTCACCGTGGGCGACTACGTGGTCCATGTGGAGCATGGCATCGCGAAATACGTCGGCCTGCGCACCATTGACCAGGATGGGACGCCGCTGGAGTTGATGATCCTGGAGTTCGCCGAGCAGGCCAAACTCTACGTCCCGCTGACACGGCTCGACCTGATCCAGAAATACCGCAGCAGCGACACCGGTCCCGCGCCAGAGCTGAACAAGATGGGCGGCGCGGCCTGGGCCAAAACCAAGGCGCGCGTGAAGAAGGCTATGCAGGACATGACCGAGGAGCTGCTGAAGCTGTATGCGCAGCGCCAGGCAGCCCACGGCTATGCCTTCTCGTCGGACAGCCAGATGATGCGCGAGTTTGAAGATGCCTTCGACTTCAACGAGACCGACGACCAGATCGCGGCCATTGCGGACATCAAGCGCGACATGGAATCGACGCAGCCGATGGACCGGCTCCTGTGTGGCGATGTGGGCTACGGCAAGACGGAAGTGGCGATGCGTGCGGCGTTCAAGGCGGTGCAGGACTCCAAGCAGGTTGCGGTTTTGACGCCGACGACGGTGCTCAGCTTCCAGCACTACCAATCATTCAAGAAGCGGTTCGCACGATTTCCCGTGAACGTGGAGATGGTGTCACGTTTCCGCACCGCGAAGGAGCAGAAGAAAATCCTGGAGGACACGGCCGCGGGCAAGGTGGACATCCTGATTGGCACGCACCGGCTCCTGTCGAAGGACGTGATCTTCCAGGACCTTGGTCTGCTGGTTGTCGATGAGGAGCAGCGCTTTGGTGTGCGGCACAAGGAGCGGCTGAAGCAGATGCGCGCACACATCGATGTCTTGGCAATGTCGGCCACGCCCATCCCGCGCACGCTGCACATGAGCCTGCTCGGCCTGCGCGACATGTCCGTGATCGAAACGCCGCCAAAGGACCGCATGGCGATCCAGACCATCGTCGCTAAGTTCGACGAGAAGCTGGTGCGCACCGCCATCGAGATGGAACTGGAGCGGAACGGCCAATGCTACTTTGTGCACAACCGTGTGGAAACGATCTATGAACTTGCCTCAAAGATTCGTGAACTCGTCCCGCAGGCGCGCGTTGTGACAGCGCACGGCCAGATGGGCGAGGGCGAGTTGGAGAAGGCGATGCTCGGCTTCGTCAACCACGACTTCGACATCCTGTGCGCGACCAGCAT